>JAMNXQ010000053.1 GCA_023653075.1 Algoriphagus sp. | reverse complement strand
AGTAGCTCAAGCGATTAAGAAAGCAAGACATTTGGCTTTGTTGCCATTCGTAACCGACGGTTTGAAATAGGCCCACGGTGTATCGTTCAATCAATAAAGATCATTACAAATGGAAATCATTCTAAAAACAGATATCAAAGGTCTTGGATTCAAAAATGACTTGGTGAGCGTGAAGCCAGGATACGGTAGAAACTACCTTATTCCTCAAGGTTTTGCTGTACTTGCTACAGGGTCAAACAAGAAAATCCTTGCTGAAAACATCAAGCAAGCAGCGCACAAAGCCGAAAAAATCAAAACTGAAGCTGAAAACATCGCTGCGAAACTTGCCGAAACTACCCTTGAAATCAAGGCGAAAATCGGTGACTCCGGAAAAATCTTCGGAAAAGTGACTACCCTTCAAATCTCGGATGCGCTAGCAGCTAAAGGATTTGAAATCGACAGAAAGAAAATCGCAATCACCGTTCCTGTGGAAGGTGCTGGCGAATTTACTGCTGACATCGATCTACACAGAGAGGTGAAGACGCAAGTGAAATTTGTCGTAGTAGGAGAATAACTTACTCTGTAAATCAAAAAAAAAGTCCCGCATTTAGCGGGACTTTTTTTTATGCCAATGCAGCCTGCAGGTCGTCGACAAGCTTCTTGGCTACCGACTTGCTGTTTTTTTCGCGAGCGGCCTGAAATACAGAGAGTACAGCCTCACCTTTTGCTACCAATCCCGTAGGATTTTGATCGTTTTGGTAACTTCCCCAGCACCAGCTTAGCTCTGCTGCCAATTCTGACTGAGCTAATTTTTCCAATTTCTCGATGACCGGAGCCACCACTTTTTCCATTTTGTTGGAGTTCATCGCAGTAATTATTTAGTTGGTTTATTTTCTATTACTGAACAAATGACTGAATTTTTTTTAATTATTTCAAAATTTATTGTTATTTATTAATGATTTAATAATTTCAATCGATTTCATGGCCCTTTTGACATTCAGATTCTGTTACGATTCCGGGTTGGTTAAGTCTAGATTTTTGACAAAGGCAAGTCACTTGACACAAACAAATTAGCTTTCAAACCCGGGTAATTGTCAAAAATCTTTAGCAGTAGGTTTGGAAAAAATTTCAGAGAACTCTACCTTTGTACCATCAAAAGCAAGAACGATTGCTTTTGGATTATCCTGACTGATGGTGTAACTGGCAACACGTCTGATTTTGGTTCAGAAGAGTCTAGGTTCGAGCCCTAGTCGGTCAACAAAAAGACCTCCCAATGGGAGGTCTTTTTTAGTTAGGGCTATTTAGAAGAACCCGATAAGATCGGTTTTATTTATACAAGCCGTTGAACAACATTTTGAAGGTACCATGCGCCTGTCCTCTGAAAGTAATCTCTGGACCAAAAGCATACAGCTTCCCCTTGCCTATTTGCGCTTCAAAAGCGGTCACTCCCTGCTTCAAGTATTGCTGTCCCCAAGCCCAACCACTTCGCAAAGGAGGAGTCGTGCCAAACCAAGCCAAAGGCTTCACACCTACACGGGTAGCCTCAGGACTAAGTCGGAAGACAGGACTATTGTTAAACAATACATCTGCTTTCGCTCCCATACCGAAATTGATAGGCGCTGATTGATCTACCTGCATTTCCAAAACGCTTCCAGGAATGTAGAATTTTTCTCCACTGAGGCCTCTTTCTTTTCCATTAGCTACTTCTACTAAGGCATTGGATACTGGAAGCCCTAAATGGTTGGCTAAAGAGGTAGCAGCTCCAGCAGTGAGGATTTGTCCCCCATTTTCTAGAAATGCTTTCAAAATTGGAATTGATTTTTCTACGGAAAGCCTTCCCAACATGGAATGGTACTCTGCTGGAATATCCTCCTTTTTCGGTTGAGCTCCTGCCCCATAGCCTCCTGTGGCACCAGGCATCCCTGGTCCTATAAAGAGTAAGACATCGTAATTCTGATTGAGGTTACCCCCGTCGATCTCCAAAGGAAAGACCTGCGCATAATCGAAATGAAACTGCTCCAAGATCCATCTCGTCCAACCGGATGGCATGGAACCTCCATAGTAATCGTACAATCCAATCCGAGCTGGCTTGATTTCTTTAGCTCCAGCAGGCATGCCTCGAGCCGCCAAAGGATTCAATCCATAGTTCTTTGCTGCTTGCTCCAGGATTTTTTTACCTGCACTTGGCACATAAAAAGAACCGGCTGGACTAGATCCTACCGCAGTTTGAGTTCGATAGACCTTCACCTTTCCTTTGAGCAAATCATTGACCGCTTTAAAGGAATCATTAACCCGAGCATCTAGGAAGTATCCAGAAGCCGAAGAGGGCAACACCGAAGGCTCAGGCACGAGTAATTGTCCATAAGGCATCGCTTCAAAGGGTCCTTCAAAGCCTTCCATAATTCGGTCTACTTCAATACCCATCTGGAATGCTAGGGTCCAACCTGCCGCATCATAGGGACGAACAGGGGGTCCTCCTGGATATTGAAAATCGTTGGGGTGATCCTGAGGCTCAAACATATCGATCACATGGGGACGAAATGCCTGTGCCGTCTTTACGATATAAGATCCCTTGGGATAGGATTTTCCACCCACCGTAAAATCGCTACTTGCCTGATGTACCAAAATACCAGACTTTATGAGCGCATTCAAAAATTTAATAGCCGTAGGGAAGTCCGCCTGATCAGCAGATAGGATGTATCCTCTTGGATCTCGTTTTTCAGGATCAGCATAGACGGAGTCGTAGAAAGCCAAAGGAATACCTGATCTATTTCCAAAATAGGCCTCTTCAGGATCATCTGCCGTCTTCTTTCCTTTGCTTGCGTCAAAAGCATTTTGAATGTCCTGCGCATATTTTGGATAGCGGGTCCAGGTATCTGTATTGCCACGATCGATGGATTTTTTGCCCATCAAGTAAAAATTATACAGCAACTCATCTCCATGGCGAACTGCATGATTCAAAATTGCATAGTTCATGGACACCGAATAGTCGATGGAGGTACGGAAAGACCAAGGACCTGGAGTTACTGGAAAAGGATTTCCATTGTTGGGAATCAAGCGATCTGGCACCAAAGGAACGGAATAAGGGGAAGGATCACCCACAATTTCAGTCAAAATCCCAATCATGTTGTGGTAGTAAGGAGTGGTACGCAATCCTCCGTTCCACCAGGTAGAAAACACCGATCCGTCCAATCGAACAAATCCTGGCTTGTCTTCTTGATGCAGACGATTGATCATGGCTGCCCCTACTGCATCCAAACTAGTGATAATCAAGGGATCAAAGACATGGTTAAAAGGGTCTCGGTAAGGAGGCCCCGCTACTACCGTTCCTGCTGGACCCGACTGGTGGTGATTGTAGATGATCTGTGGCATCCACTCCACATATTGCTGAAGGGAAATATTCGTGGATTCCTGCATGTTGTTCATGAAGAAATCTCGATTGTTGTCGTGCCCCACATACTTCTGGTAAAGCACTGGGATATTTTTATTTCGCTTGGCCTTTTCCGAAGGAAGCATGTACCAATTGGACATGATCTCCATACCGTCGGGATTGACATGAACCAAAAGAATGATCACCTCATCCAAGATGCGGAGGGTTTCTTCATCGTTCTTTGAAGCCAATTCGTACAAGGTCTCAATGAGCTGCTGTGCTCCCACCACCTCATTGGCATGCAATCCCCCATCGATCCATACAATGGGCTTACCTTGATTTGCCAATGCCTTGGCCTCGGCTTCAGTGATTTCTGCTCTTCCTAACTTTCGAGATATTTCCTGGTAGCGCTCCAAATCCGGGAAGTTCTTCGGGGAAGTAATCACTAAGAGGGGTTGCTCACGCCCAAACTCAGTTTGCCCGATGCTTCGGTATTCCACTCGATCGGAAAGCTCAGCCACTTTCTTGAAGTAGGCTTCCGTTTGGGTGAAATTAGCAAGCATGTAGGGATCACCAATGGTAAATCCAAAATGCTCCTTGGGAGTAGGAATGGACTGAGCTAGCAAGGCAATGGGCACAAGCTGCGTCAGCAGGAAGAAAAGAACTATTTTTTTCATGAATGCAGTTAATTATACCTTCCCAATTTAACTCTTTGATTTGGAAAAAGACTGAAAATTAGTCCTACAATCCAATTTTTACAGGGTCGGAAAAATAGCAAAATGAATTGCTAAAATGACATTCATTCGCTGCAAAGGACTTCCCCCTTTCCAAAAAATGAGGGATTCATATCCATCTTGAAATATTTCTTTTGACAGTAGTTTTCGAAGCACAATCCTTTCCTCAAAATCATTACTTTTGTTTACCGATCCTTTTCCAACCTTTTCTTCAATCTCCCCTTGATTCCAATGTCCGAGGTAAAAATCTTTGCAGGCTCCAATAGCATAGATTTGGCACAAAAAATTGCCAAAAGCTATGGTAAAAAACTTGGAGAAATGACCCTATCCAAGTTCAGCGATGGGGAAATGTCCCCAAGTTTTGACGAATCCATCCGTGGCTGTACGGTATTCATCATTCAAAGCACCAACCCTCCGAGCGATAACCTGCTCGAATTGTGCTTGATGATTGATGCCGCCAAGCGAGCCAGTGCCTACAAAGTATGTGCAGTGATTCCTTACTTTGGCTATGCCCGTCAAGACCGAAAGGATAGACCACGAGTTTCCATCGCTGCCAAACTCATTGCCAACATGCTGACCTCAGCCGGTGCTGACCGGATCATGGCATGTGACTTGCACGCAGGTCAAATTCAAGGTTTTTTTGATATCCCGTTGGACCATTTAAATGGATCTGCTATATTTGCACCCTATTTGAATACGCTTCGGCTCAAAGACATGATCTTTGCCGCTCCAGATGTAGGAGGTGTGTCTCGCGCTAGGTCTTTTGCGAAGCATTTTGAAGTAGAAATGGTAGTCTGTGATAAGCACAGAAAAAGAGCCAACGAGATTGCTTCCATGCAGGTGATTGGAGATGTGGAAGGAAAGGATGTAATTCTCGTGGATGATTTGGTAGATACTGCAGGAACCTTGTGCAAGGCTGCGCAAATCATCAAGGAAAAGGGAGCCAACTCGGTACGTGCCATCGTGACTCACGGGGTGCTTTCTGGAAAGGCCTATGAAAACATTGAGAATTCGGTATTGGAGGAGTTAGTCATCACCGATACCATTCCTTTGAAGCAATACAGTTCCAAGATTAGAGTACTGACTGTAGGAGAACTATTTGGTAAAGCAATTCACGCGGTAACCGGAAATACCTCCATCAGTTCCTTATTTATTTGAACCAATTTTAAATACACAAACACATGAAAACACTAGAGATTATAGGGTTTAAAAGAGCAAATCTCGACAGTGCTGCTTTGAATGAAATCAGAGATGCCGGCAATGTACCCTGCGTGGTTTATGGACCAGGTATTCCTGATCAAGTTCATTTCTACTCCCCAGCGATTCTTTTCAGAGACCTGATCTACACACCTGAGGTGCACTTGGTAGAACTAAACATCGAAGGAAGAATCATCAAAGCGGTTTTGAAAGAAGCCCAATTCCACCCAGTAAGTGAAGTATTGCTTCATGCAGACTTCATGGCTTACACGGATGCCAAAGCAATCAAATTTGAAATTCCTGTGAAAATCGAAGGAAATTCACCTGGAATCGCAAAAGGTGGTAAACTGGAGTTTAAAACTAGAAAACTAAAAGTTAAAGGAATGGCTAAAACTCTTCCTGACTATGTAGTGGTTGACATCACGAACCTTGATCTTGGAAAATCGTTCAAAGTAGGTGAATTGAAGACCGAAGGATTTGAAATCTTGACTTCTCCGAATGTGTCGATCGTGACCATCGGTATCCCAAGAGCGCTACGCGGAAAGAAAGGAGAATAATTCCTAACTTTCTTCAACGAAAATCCTGCTCATTCCCGAGCAGGATTTTTTATTTTTACCCCATCGAACCCGCATTCCATGAATTACTTACTTGTAGGCTTGGGTAATATTGGCCCTGAATACGAATTGACGCGCCACAATATTGGTTTCCTCACGCTAGACCGACTTGCAGACAAGAAAGGTGCCGTGTGGAAGAGTGATCGCCTAGCCTTCAAAACCGAATTCAAGCACAAATCACGAACCCTCCACCTCATCAAACCTACCACCTACATGAACCTGAGTGGGAAGGCGGTGAATTATTGGATGAAGACCCTCAACATTCCGAAGGAAAATATCCTGGTGCTGGTAGATGATGTGGCGATCCCCTTTGAAAAATTACGCATGCGACCCAAAGGAAGCGCCGCAGGACACAATGGACTCCGGAATATCGAAGAGCTCTGCGGAGGACAGGATTATCCCCGCTTGCGCATGGGTATCGGGGATGATTTTCCCAAAGGGAGGCAAGTAGATTATGTCTTGGGTCGATTTACCCAGCAAGAATTGGATGTACTTCCCGAAATCATGGATAAGGCCATCTCCATGGCTTTGGCATTTTGCACCGTCGGGATTGCACACACCATGACGCAATTCAACGATTGATTTTTTCAAGAATTTGGAATTGCGACAGCATCCTCATTTATTTGTAAACCTTTCAGGTACTATTTTATAAAGAAGAGGCGAGAGATTAGGCTCTGCGACCCTCTGGCAACCCACTCCAAAAGAGTATGGTGCCAATTCCTACCCATTGCGGGAACTATAAATTGGCGTAACTCCCCCTACCCCTCTTTCAGTTCGTACACTGCCTTGGAAAATTTCTTTCGAAATAGTTTCCTGAGTTACCTATTAAACGAACCAAGATGTCACACTTTGAAACGGATGCGATTCGCATCCAAGAGCGATCCAACCAACGCGAACATTCTTCTGCACTTTACCTCAGCTCTAGCTTTGTATTTGAATCAGCCGAAGAAGCCCGAGCCATGTTTGCAGAAGAGGTTCAGGGCAATATCTATTCCCGCTACTCCAATCCCAACTCTTCGGACCTGATCGAGAAAGTGTGCCGTGCCGAAGGCACCGAAGACGGGATTGCTACTGCTTCAGGAATGGCGGCGATGTTTGGCAGTATTGCCTCCTTGCTGCAGCAAGGGGATCATATCTTGGCTTCCCGTTCTTTATTTGGCTCCACCCACCAATTGCTCACCCGCGTATTTCCGAAATGGGGCATTACCTCCACTTATGGGGATATTTCCGACTATCAAAATTGGGATAAATTGCTGCAGCCCAACACCAAAATGCTTTTCTTAGAAACCCCTTCTAACCCTGGTTTGGAAATTATTGACCTTGAGTGGGCGGGAAAATTTGCAGCAGCACATGGACTTATTTTGGTGGTAGACAACTGCTTTGCAACTCCCTACCTACAGCAACCAGCCAAATGGGGAGCCCATCTCGTCACCCATAGCGCGACTAAATACATCGATGGACAAGGAAGAGTACTTGGAGGCTTGATTCTTGGAAAAAAAGAATTGATCAACGAAGTTCGTTTTTTTACCCGTCATACAGGCCCCTCCCTTTCCCCATTCAATGCCTGGATTCTATCCAAAAGCATGGAGACCCTAGCGCTACGCATGGATCGCCACTGCGAGAATGCAGAAAAAATGGCCCGCTACTTTGAAGGCAATGCCCAGCTCGACGCGGTCAACTATCCTTTTCTCCCTTCCCATGCTCAGCATGCCTTGGCCCTGAAGCAAATGAAAGCAGGCGGAGGGGTTCTTACCTTGACCGTCAAAGGAGGACTTGCCAGAGCGCAACGCTTTATCGACCAATTGCAGATGATTTCGATCACACCCAACCTTGGAGACAGTCGCAGCATCGTCACCCATCCTGCCTCTACTACACACAGCAAGCTGAGTCCTGAGGAGCGGCAAAAAGTAGGAATTACGGATGGGCTGATTCGCCTTTCTGTAGGCTTAGAGCATTACGAGGACATCATCCAGGATGTGGAACGAGCCTTGGAGCAATCCAAGTAAGCAAATCCTTAGCGCAGCGTATTCCGCAAGATCACAAAAGGCTTCCAGGGGCTATTTGGCACTTGGTACAACTGATTAAAAGCAAAGGTTCCGATCACCAGATCCTCGTCTCCATCCAAATCCAAATCCCCTTTGGTCAGCGTGAGCCAATTGTCCGCCAACTGCTCCTTCAAGATGTGTGGGTGAAAGTCTCCAGATGCGGATTGCTTGAAGTAGATGAGATTTTGAAAGGAGATTTGCTTTCTGTCTGGGAAAAAGGCAATGGTCACCACATCCACTTTTCCATCTTGATCAAAGTCTCCTAGCTCCAAGCCACTCGCGCCATGCATGGGATAGAACCAGCTTTCTTGGAACTCCCCTTCGGCATCTCGCTCAAAAATCCGCAGCCCATGGTAAGGTTTGAAAATTTGGCTTTGGTCTGCATTGTCTCCATTCACCAGGACGAGTTCCGGCTTTCGATCTCCATTGATGTCTTCAAAACGAAAGTCACTGGAGCCAAAAGCTGGATGAAATGCCAAGAGCTGCTTTTCCTTAAATTTCCCCTGCCCCACATTTTCAAAGAGGGAAATCCCTTCTTTGGCCTGAGAAAATAGGACCATCAAGTCCTGGTCCCCATCTCCCTCATAATCCACAGCAATGGATCGCCTCGCTCCTGGATCTGGCTTTAAAATTACTTCGGTGAATCCTTCTCCCTTACTTAAAAAAATACTCAGTTTGCCGAGGTGATTCCCAAATTGACAAAGCACGTAATCCTTCTTACCATCTCCATTCCAATCCGCCACTTCCATGTCCATAGGACGCATCAATTGATCGATTCGAGGGGTTTCTTCCCAGCGCTTTGCATTCAATGAATAGGTGGACAACAGGCCTATGGAGTCGTTGGAAGGATCCATCTTTCCCATGGATAGCAAATCAAAGGAGTTTGGAGTATTCCAAATCAAGTCTACCGGAGCAACTCGTGTAGGCAAGGAATCAAGTTGCTTGAACTTATTCTTTGAGTCCAATCGGTACAGTGCACGAAAGCGATGGCCTACCCACAAATCCCCCGTCTGTGGATGAACACGAAGTAGGGTCGTCAAACTAGGACGGATGCCTTTAAATTCTGGAACTTCTAATTTGAAGCCTGGAATTCCAAGTTTGGGAGCCTCTTTCTTGGCCTGCAGCAGCAGAGTATCCGGAGCATTTTCCAAATAATAGGCTTCCAGCTTCGCCCAGTTTTCACGGGTGATGTAGGGAGTTTTGGAATAAATGCCTTCAGGCACTCCTTCATCTTCAGGTAGAGCTGTCCCTAAATCCTCTTCCAAATACAAGCCCATGCGCTTACGCATATCGGGAAGCAGGGTGACCCATGTCTTCTTATCCAATACCATGGGATCAGGCATCAAGTGGCATGCTGCACAATAGCCCTTGGCCAATTGCTCACCCGAAAGATTTAGATCCGATTGGGAAAGTTGATAAAGGCTGGGAGGAGGCTGCTTTCGCTCTGAAATCGGTTCACACGCCCAACCCAACACGACCACAAACACAAGACCCCAAGATAGGCGCATAGTTGACTTAGAGAACAGATTTAAATTCGTGTACCAGTTGGGGATCGATGCCAAAATTTAGGCTGAAATCTAAGGGAGCTCCCGCAAAAGAAAGGCCTGGCTTGACAAATTGATTGTCCGCTGGCTTGGCCAATTTACAGGAGGCATGCACCTCTTTCAGATAGCCTGACTCCTTCAATCGAGAGACATGCGCTGACTTGAGCCCTCCACCTGGAAGGATGATGATCCGCTCTTTGGCTTGCTCCAAAAGCGCCATTACCTTATCCAAACCTTCCGTGAGGGTATTTTCTCCTCCTGAAGTGAGTACACGCTGAAAGCCGAGTTGGATGATTTTTTCCAAGGAACCCGAAAGATCGGCAGCTGCATCAAATGCCCGGTGAAAGGTACAAGGTCTGGATTCAGCAGCTCGCAACAAGGATTCACATGCCGATTCATTGACCGAGCCCTGGGTATCTAATGCTCCAAATACAAATCCATCTGCTCCCAAATCCCCTAAAAGTTGAATGTCCTGCTTCATGACTAGCAACTCCTTGGAGGAATAGACAAAATTGCCTCCACGAGGACGAATCATGACAAAAATGGGAAGGTCGATTTCACGCTTCAAGAAGCGGAGCATTCCTGCACTGGGTGTTTCTCCCCCTTCGGGAAAATTGCAGCACAATTCCAAGCGATCAATGCCCAGCTGTGCGGCTTCCAAGGAAGCTTGCAAATTGAATACGGGGGCTTCTAAGAGAATACTCATGCCTTAAAATGACTAGCCGCATCAATCAATACATTGCCAGACTCGGTAGCCTGGGCAAAGTTGAATCCTGGATGAACCGCATAAGCTCCCACTTCCCCATCTTTATTGATGGCCAAAAAGCCTGCTTGAATGTCTTTGATATTTTTGTTTTTGGCTACCAAGCGACGAACCGCCTCTTCGCAAGCCTCTTGAGGACTTCTCCCCTGACGCATCAGCTCCACAATTAAAAAACTGCCGCAGATTCGGATGATGGATTCTCCCAAGCCAGTCGCTGTGGCAGCACCTACCTCATCGTCAACGAATAGTCCAGCACCAATGATCGGGCTATCTCCTATCCTTCCATGCATCTTGTAAGCCAAGCCACTCGTAGTGCAGCTTCCCGCCAATTTTCCTGAAGCATCCAATCCAAGCATTCCGATGGTGTCATGATTTTCCACATTGATAATCGGCTTGTATTGGCTAGTCACCTTCCATTTATCGTATTCTACCTGTGCTTTGGGGCTTAATTTTTCTTTTTCCATTGGGAAGCCTTGTGCTATGGCAAACTGACGCGCTCCCTCTCCGGCAAGCATCACGTGCGGGGTTTTCTCCATCACTGCTCTTGCGAGCGAAATGGGATGCTTGACTTGTCTGACAAAAGCCACCGTCCCACAAGATCCGTCCCCAAGCATAATGGAAGCATCCAGGGTAGTAATTCCTTCCCGATCAGGCAAGCCTTGAAGGCCAACAGATAGGTTTTCCATATCCAACTCGGTATTCCGAACCCCTGCTTCCACCGCATCCAAGAGGCTTCCGGTTTCCTTCAATTTGGCCCAGGCATCCGCATTGGCCGGGATCCCATGATTCCAGGTTGAAAGGATAATCGGTTTGGTTCCTGCTGCTTTTTTGGCAGGAGCTGCTTGTGCTTCAAGGGTAGCTAGCCCGGGTATCAATAGGGCCGAGCCCAACAAGGATTGCTTGATAAACTTTCTTCTTTGCGACATGAGTTGTACTTTAGAATCTGGAAGACAAATTATCAATTTTGCTCCAAATTACCCCTTCCTTTTATCAAATCTCCCAAGAAATCCATGAGACCCTACATCCTGAAAGAAGCCAGCTGGAAATCACTCCAAACTTTTCGCTACGAACTTGCTGTATTGCCCTGGGGAGCCACTGAGGCGCATAACTACCACCTTCCCTACGGCACAGATGTGTATGAAGCAGATGCCATTGCGGCAGAAGGGGCTCGGAAGGCTTGGGAAAAAGGCAATAAAGT
>JAMNXQ010000052.1 GCA_023653075.1 Algoriphagus sp. | reverse complement strand
GACGATACAACTACCGCCTTGGCCAACGTGCCGAAGTCGGGTAACTTGTCGACCAACGACACGAACCCAGCAGGATCTACCTACGGGCAGCCGGCCCAGCAGGCAGGTGCCACGCTGACGGTAAATGCAGACGGAACCTACAGTTTCACGGCTACGGCAGCAGGTACTTACACCTACACGGTTCCGGTATGTGGTCCAGGTCAGACGGCCAACTGTCCTACGCAGACCTTGACGATTACGGTGACGGGTAATGACCTTGTGGCAGGAATAGATAATTTCCAGGCAAATGAAATCAACGGATTAACCGGTGGTATTGCAGGAAATGTCTTGGCAAACGATGCATTAGATGGCAAACCAATTGTAGCGGCTCAGGTAGTGATCACCATAAAAAATAACGGAGGCTTGACGGGAGTGGTGATTGACAAGGAGGGTAACTTGATCCTTCCTGCCGGTGTAGCCTCAGGATCTTACGTGGTGGTGTACACGATATGTGATGTCTCGGATCCGACGAATTGCAGAGAAGCGATGGTTATGATTGAGGTATTCCAACCAGTGGACCTGAAAGTTACCAAATCGGTGGAGGCTCCAGAATGGTTTGAAGGAGATGAATTTACCTACATCCTTCGCGTAGAGAACACAGGGAAAACCGCTGCCACTTCGGTGGTCGTGACAGATATGCTTCCTATAGGCTTGCGCTATGTGGCTTTGGTTTCTAGCCAAATCCCAATGACGACTCAGGTGAGGGGCCAGGAAATTACCTTTAACATCACCCAATTACCGATCGCTGGTGCTACGGACATCACCCTAAAAGTGAAAGCTGCCCCACTTGCTGATGGCAAGGATATATCTCTCTTGAATACGGTCAGCGTAACATCCAAAGGACGTGAAATGAGCCCTGCAGATAATACGTCTTCTGTTCCGGTTCGATTGAAGGCCTTCTTTATTCCGAATACCATCACTCCGAATGGAGGAGGGGTAAATGATACCTTCGAGATCCCTGGATTGGGTAGGTATGTGAGTAACGAATTGGTGATCATGAACCGTTGGGGAGACCAGGTATTTGAGCGAAAGAACTACCAAAACGATTGGGGTGCTGAAGGATTGGTGTCTGGTACCTATTTCTACATCCTGAAGGTGACGGATGAAGAGGGTAAGCAGAACTCCTTCAAGGGCTTTATCGAGGTGGTAAAAGAACGTGTCAGGTAGTGAAAAAACGAAATACAGGTGTTGAAAAACATAGAAAATACAAATCAGGTGAACCGAAAGTCTAGTTTAAAAGGGCTAATTGTACTGCTGACGATGTTCAGTATGTCTGTTCAGGCGCAGCAATTGCCCCAGTTTAGCCAGTACATATTCAATGGCTTGCACATCAACCCAGCCTATGCGGGGTACAAGGGGGATGGGTACATCCAAACTTCCTACCGTAGTCAGTGGATCAATTTTCCTGGAGCTCCTCAAACCCTTTCCTTTACGGCAGATTTAAGCGCGAATGAAGGGAGAATGGGCCTTGGCGTGACCTACCTGAAGGATAAAATAGGGTTGACCGAAAGTAATTTGGGGATGTTGACCTATTCGTACCGAATTTCCACAGGGGATAGAAGCATGCTTTCCTTGGGAGTCAGTGCGGGTATTTCCGAGTACGCCTTTGATCCTACAGGCATGGTGACGGTAAAGCCTGATCCGCTTTTACCAAGCAGCCGAGTGGCGGCCACTACTCCCAATATGAATACGGGGCTATTTTACCACAGCGACAATTTCTATGCAGGCCTTTCCGCCTACAACTTGATCGGCCGTAGGGCATTGCTTCGCCAAGACATTGCCGTGGCCTTCCATGATTTTCATTACTACCTCACGGTTGGCGGGATGCTTCGACTTCAAGATGAGGTACAGCTCAAGCCTTCCGTCCTGGTGAAGCACGTGAAAGGATCCCCGACCAGCTATGACCTGAATGCCATGTTTTTGTTTCGGGAGCGATTGTGGCTAGGCGGTTCTTTTCGATCCAATGTGCGGATTTTCGAGGATCAACTTCAGGAAGACCTGAGCAAGCGCAATGCCGTGGCCTTGGTGATGGAATACTTTGTGTTGCCGAGCATGCGGATTGGCTATGCCTACGACTACAATTTGAATGCGCTCAATAGCTACCGAACTGAATCCCACGAGTTGTCTGTTGGGGTGTATTTAAACCGTCAGCGAAAGATTATTTACAACCCTAGATGGTTTTGATGATGAAGAAAAACATAAATAGGATTATCCGCAATCTTGCCGGTGGCTCAAAATGCCTGTTAACCACAGCGGATAATCGCTCACAGACCACAGTCCACGGTCCACTGCTCACTCAGTTGAACTTCAAACCTGATTTTCATAGGTTACTAGTAATTAAGCAGTTTGTCAGAAAGATGCAACTATGCTTAGTGGCAGGCTTCCTTCTGCTGTTTTCCTTTCCCTTATTTAGTCAGCAAAATATCTTGAACTATGCCGATCAAGAATTTGCCTTGAAGCGCTACGAACATGCTGCTTCCCAGTACGAGGAAGCCTTTGGCCAAAGGGAGTCCTACTATGCGGCCAAGCGTGCTGCAGAGAGCTACGGTTTGATCCGCAGCTACGAAAAGGCATTTTTCTGGTGGGCTAAGGCGGTGGCTTTTGAGGAATCCAGTCGAAACGATAGCCTGCGCTATGCCAATGCAGGTGTCCAGGCAGGAAAAACGCTGGAAGGCCTGGGGATAAAATTAACAGATACCGAAGCAGCGAAGGTTTTTGGTCAGCGGGCAGTTTCTGATAATCCAAGATTGGAATTTGTCCCCTTAGAAAAATACAACAGTGCGGGTACAGACTACGGATTGAGGATCGATGAGACGGGAACGAAGTACCTGGTCACTGATAGAGGAGTGGAGCAGCAAGCGGAGAAAAAATACCTCCGTTTGGACCTCAGAAGAGCGCTTTCAGAAAAGGAAATTGACGGCTTGAATGACCGCGGCTACCATCTTATTTTGGTAGAAAAGGACGGGGCACTCACCCCAGCTGTCGAGGGATCCGAAGAGTTTTATCACGCAAGTATGCCTGCCTTTTTCAAGGTGGGTGCAAGTCAAGAGGTGATTTTTACGGGCGTGTTGCGGGAGGAGGAGAATAAATTAGGTTTGGGTAAAACCACGGAATCCTTTCCAGGCCTTTACCGGGCGGAGGTTCAGGCGGATGGAACCTTTGCCAACATCCAAGCACTACCCTTCAACGAGACCAGTTCTTACAGTGTCATGCATGCCTTTGTGGACAACAATATTCTGTATTTCAGTTCCGATGGACAAGGAGGATTTGGTGGGTTTGACCTGTACGAGGTGCCCATCCTTGAAGACGGGTATGGATCGGTATTCAACCTTGGGTCTAACGTGAATGGTGCACAGGACGAAGTCTTCCCTTTTGTGAAGGATGGGATTGTTTATTTTTCATCCAACCGCTTTGACGGTCTTGGGGGATTGGATATTTATATGACTGGTCAATTGGGCAAAGGAAGACCCATGAACTTAGGGAAGGTCTACAATACACCCCAGGATGATTTTGGGTATTTTATGGATAGGCAGGGCAATCAATTCTTGAGTTCTGACCGAGGCATGTCTGAAAGTAGAGATGATATTTATGCCGGCAAATACCTGTTTGATTATTACACCATCCGGGTTTTTGGAAAAGACAGTACCCGATTGGATAGAGACCGAGAATTGGTTGTGGAGTTGAAAAGTATAAGCGGGGAAAAAGTAAATCTGGAAAAGGTGAAGGATGGCTTAGTCGCAGAGCTGAGTCAAGGAGAATATTTCCTTGAAATCAGCAGAGAAGGCTACTTGCCCACTCGGGTACCTTTCCTGACCACTGATCCAGATGGAATAGCAAAAATCAAAGACATTTCCCTAGAGCCTATCGCAGTAGTCGCGGAAAATGAGACAGTATGGTCATCTACTCCTGTACTGTTGGCGGAGGACCAGGTGTACTTTGATTTGGATGCTTACGACATACGAAAAGATGGCAAAAAGATACTGGATCAGGCCGTGGAGCTGCTCAATAAATATCCCTTCCTGAGGTTGCAAATCGACTCGGATACGGATTCAAGAGGATCCACCAACTACAACGAGCGATTGAGTAAAAACCGATCCATGGAAGTGTTCTTTTACCTGAAAAACCAAGGGATCGCAGGAGATCGAATGGAGATTGCCTGGCATGAGGAATCCCGAATAGCCAATCGCTGCGGGGATGGGGAAGCCTGTTCGGATGCCCAACATCAGGCAAATCGACGCTCAGTCTTGACGCTATTGATTCAGGAGGAAGACATCGCGAAGTTGCCTACTAGCTTGAATCGCAAAAAACTAAGCTTCCAAAAGTTGTTGCAAAAATAATGTCAACGGTCCACAGCCCACGGACTACAGTCAATTGCAGTCCGATGCTAAAAACGCATTTTAATTTGAATGCTAAAATCCATTGTACCGGAATTTGCTGTCGACTATGGACTGTCGACCGTTGACTAATTTATTTTTTAAAAAATAATTGTCCAGCTTCTGTTTTTGACTTTTTTGGTGACAATCCATTTTTTCCTTTTTGATTTCATTTGAATGAGAGACCCCTCAAGGCGGGATTTAGTTGGGTTATGCTTTGGGCAATGGAAGGTCTCCTACAACGGATTACTTATTGCTTTTGAATGAAAATAGGGAAGGAGATGGGATTCAAAGAAGCTAAAGAAGGCGCTGGACACCTCGTCAGCAAAATGAAAACACTACGGTCGCTAGTTAAAAACCACGAATGAATCCGCAGCTAGTTGTTTCGAAGAATACCACCCTTATCAATCGGGGTTTTGGCCCTGGAGAGAAGGCTACCTTCAATGGAGTGGTCTACGAGGTGGTAGACAATGCGTTACTACGTGAGCGGGTAGCTCAGCAGGCGGATCTCACCAAACTCTGTACTTCCTTGGTGACAGACATGTCTGGACTATTTTTAAACACCAAAATCAGCCAGCCTATCCACTACTGGGACGTGAGTCAGGTAGAGGACATGAGCCGCATGTTTGCACAATCCACCTTCAATCATCCCATTGGCAATTGGGACCTGAGCAAGGTAAAGACGATGCGGAGCATGTTTCAAGATTCGTGTTTCAATCAGCCCATCGGGGATTGGGATCTGTCTAAAGTTCAGGACATGGGCTATTTGTTTTTCAATTCCTTTTTCAATCAGCCCATCGGATCGTGGAAGGTCTCCAAGGTCAAGGACATGAGCTTTATGTTTTCTAAATCCCTATTCAACCAGGACATTGGGGATTGGGACGTGAGTCGTGTGACGAGCATGAAGGGAATGTTTAAGGACTTCAATGACAGATTGCCTTTTGCTTCCAAGAACCCCTTCAATCAAGCGATTGGCAGTTGGGAAGTAGCCAGAGTTAAGGACATGAGCGCAATGTTTTTTAATTCCATTTTCAACCATCCAATCGGGGATTGGGATGTGCGAAATGTGCGGCGTTTTAGCCGCATGTTTAAAAATTCCCTCTTCAACCAGCCTTTGGGCGATTGGCAGCCCATCAAGGCTGAGGATATGGAAGAGCTGTTTTGCAATTCAAAATTCAACCAAGACTTGTCTACATGGCCGGTGGAGCAGCTTTCCAAACCCTTGAATTTTGATTCCAATAGCCCACTTTGGCACCTCCCTAGGCCGAATTGGGGAGAAGCGAGCACCAACTTAGAATCCGAATAACGAATGCAATAAACCCAAACTAAAAACCGATGTTAAAGACAATCAAAAAAACTTGGGCTTTGACGATTTTCAAAAGAGTAATCCTCATCTCTACAGTTATTCTAATCAAAAAGAAAAGCTAGTAGTGGGCGGGTAGTATTTTTTGAAAAGTTTGGGTAGATCTCCCAGAGCAGCTAAGCCATTTTTCCCAGAGGTAGAAATTAAAAAGCCCTTCAACAGGCCATGTTGAAGGGCTTAAAAAACATATTAAAATTTGGATTCTCAACTCGTCCCAACAACGACCTTTCTGTCGACTATGGACCGTCGACCGTTGGCAATTTAAATTTTACTTCTTTCCCATAAACTGGTTGACATCTAGCCAATGGACAAAGGCATCAAACCAACGGTTGCTCGTCCGGTTGGGATTGCCGAGGCCAAACCCATGCCCTCCATTTTGGTAGAGGTGGAGTTCCACAGGTCGACCTGCCTTGTGCCAGGATTCGATAATTCCAAATTGCCCTTGGAATAGAAAATCATCTGTTGCAATCACGTTAAACATCGGTGGAGCATCCTTAGGTACTTCCACCGGCCCCATACCTCCATAGATGGGGCCGATAAATGCCAATTTCATCGTGTTCGAGTGAAGTGTAGCATGCATGGTCAATCCAGCACCTGCGGAGAAGCCGATCATGCCGATTCTAGAAGTATCAATGCCCCATTCTTTGGCGTTCTTGATCATCAAGGCATACGCAGCCTCCGCATCTTCCAATTGGTTGGAAAGATCCCGCTGAAGGGGTGACGGTGCAGGTGTGGTCGGCGCAGCACTTGGAGCTGGCGGAGCATTGCGGGGGCGATTCATCCAAGCCGAAAAATCTTCCAGGGTAGGAGGGGTAGGATACAATCTGTACTTCAGTACAAAGGCGGCGATTCCCTGTTTGGCTAGTGCTTCAGCCACTTCCCAACCTTCATTTCCCATCGAAAGCCAGCTGAATCCTCCTCCAGGAGCTACGAGTATAGCAGTTCCATTGGCTTTTCCAGGTTCGGGTAGAAAGGGGGTGAGGGTGGCAGTAGAGATATTTCGAGCCATGGGATCTCCCCATTGCCGAAACCAGGTTTCTGGGGCGGGTTGATTTTCCACACTACCAGTTCCCAAGAGAATTGCTCGGGGTTCTTTGGGTGTTTCAAGCGGATAGATGGTGCCATCCTGGGAATATGCAGCTCCAGCAAAGAGCACTAAAAAACTTAAGAGGCCAGATTTGAGCAGGTTCTTCATAGGTTAGGTATTTGAGTTTGAAAAGATAAGCTCCTGACTTAGGAATGAAAACCCTAGCGAATTTATACCAATGGATAATTTGAAGGAAAATTGGGAAGGAATGGGGTTGATTTTAAGGGACTTGAGCTGATTGGGATCGTTTTCAAGGGTTATTTTTTGAGCCAGAACCCTTCACCAACAACCCTTGAGACGCTTGCCATTCTTGCGAAAGCGGGAACCTCCAGCTGCTACAACAAATAGCATACGATTTCCTCAAATCTCTAGTGTAACCAATCAAGTACCCTCAAATAGCTTTACACAGCTCCTTATAAAGCGCTAGGATATTCTTCGTATGCAGCTCTAGACTAAAATATTTCTCTATCCTTTCCCTGGAGCAATCTCCAAATAAGGTAAGGCTTGAAGGATCATTCAGGAAGAGTTCAATTTTGTTGGCAAGGTCTTCCGGATTTTTATTTTCAAACAAATACCCATTTTGTTCAGTAGCAATTTGTTCTGTCGTTCCTCCGGCATTTGAGCCAATTACTGGCAATCCTAAACTCATCGCTTCCATGATCACCCCTCCAAAAGGTTCCGGCTCGCCTGAAGGCAAGACAAAAACATCAAATAACTTATAATAAGGAAGCGGATTAGTTAAATGTCCCAGAAAATGGATCCGGTCTTCAAGCTGGTATTTTTGAATCAGTGAGGTAATGTTTTCTTTTTGCCATTCATAGCCCGGCACATAATCTCCGATTAAGATTGCCTGAATATTTTTGCCGGTTTTTTGAGTAAGCAGCCCAATGGCTTCGATTAAGTATTCCTGTCCTTTTCGAATCAGCCGGATTCTCGAAGTGCAACCCAGAACCAAGTCTGCCTGATTCAAGCCATGTTGAAGTTCTTCAGAGACGGATATCTCGGTGTTGGTCTGAGGGATTTCAAAACCATTGTAAATGGGCAACACCTTTTTATGCCCATGGAATTGATCCGCCATGGTCTTGGACACACACACCACGTTATCTGAAAAACGGGTGATAAACGCCGAGTAAAATGGCCAGAATCGTTTAAAATCTCCAAACCATTCTCTGATATGCCAAATGTGTTTTCTCCCTGAAATTTTGGAGGCTAAAGCCGGAGCCGGAACTACCCCCGAATTGGTATGAATAATATGAATACCGTATTTCAGAATAATTCTCCGGATAAAAATCAGGTTGTTGATAAATCGAATAAGGGTGGATAGGAGATAGGTTAATTTGAAAGATTTACGTGTGAAAATGTAAAGATCTTCATTCAAAATAATCCTGTCGGCAGGTAGTATAGCGGTTAGTTCAGCAGACAAGCTGCCTGACTCTGGCAATAAAACATAGACGGTATACTGCTCATTGAGAATACGAACCAGTTTAAGCAATGACCGGCTGGCGCCGTACATATCACCACTGTGACCAACTAATAGTACATGGGTGCTTTTCACTGAAGTCCGAATTTAGTTTCATGTTGTCTGTACCACTCCAAAAAGCAAAAAATATTCCATACCAAGCGGTAATTTGTTCCCGGCATTCGTTTTTTTGAATTATTCCATAAGGTAAGCACCGCATCTGAATTCAGATAGGGATTCTTTTTAAGGTTTTCTTCAGAAAATAAATAGGAGGAAAGCTCGCTGAGGCTGGAATTCATCCAGTGAAGCTTTGGAGTTTCAAATCCATGCTTCGGACGGTTTGCGATCAACTCTGAAACAGCTGCTGGCAATTTCTTCTTCAACAACTGTCTCAGATAGTTTTTTGACTGAAACAAATTGTTGTTAAAATGAGAAGATGATTTAACTACTTCTTCAACCAACTGATGGTCCAGAAATGGGGTGCGGGCTTCAACACTACAGGCCATCATCATCCGGTCAGTTTTGACGAGTAGGTCGTCTGGCAACCAGGTCAGCAAATCGAGCATCAGACTGGATTCAAGTTTACCTGATGTTTTCCCGAAGTGCTGAAGGAAGCCATTAAATTGTTCCGTGTAATCTCCGGTATTTTTTAAAGAATCGCTTAGGTAATTACGACTTAATTCCGGACTCAAAATGGAAGTCCACCGGGAAACACCCGTGTCGTAGTTGAAGGATTCAATACTCTTTAGTTTATTCCTGATCCGATCAAATTTTTGAATTCCCAGGCTCGAAACAAGTGCTAACAATGCATTGGCCCCAGCAAAGGGTAGCTTTCCGAATTGGTAAAAATATTTTTCGTAACGGTAATGATCGTAACCATGAAACAGTTCATCTGCACCTTCTCCTGATAGGACTACTTTGACATGTTGAGAAATTGATTTCGAAATAAGGTAGGTGGGTATAATGGCCGAATCGCCAAGGGGCTGATCGGCATGATAAATAGCATCTGAGAAATCCGTCGCTGTAATATCCCCCAGCCTCAATTGGATAAGATCGAGGTCTAGCGATGCGGCCACTTTTTTTGCAAATACAGATTCATCAATAGAAATATCAGCAAAACCGACTGTAAAGGCCTTTACCTTTTTCCCGGCCAATTGCTTCATGTAGCAGGCGAGGAGGGAGGAATCTATTCCTCCGCTAAGGAGCAATCCAATATCGACATTGGCAATCAGTCTGTATTGTATACTTTTTTCAATGAGGCTGTCGACCTCCTCAAGCCCCATTAGTTCTTTTCGCTGTCCGACATAGTCGAAGATGCTCCAGTAAGTAACCCTTTCCCCAAGGTTTTCGCCAAGCGTATACCGGTATATATTTCCCGGACTGACTTGCCTAACCTTCTTGTAAATGGTCTTTGGACCAGGAATATATTGAAGGGAGAGGAAATTTAACAGGCTTTCCTCGTCTATATCAAGTGCTATATTTTTGAACGCATGAAAAAACTTAATTTCTGAAGAAAATAGGATAACCTCTTCATTTTCATAGATGAAAAGTGGCTTTTTGCCTAATCTGTCACGAGCAAAAACAACCTCCTTATCTTTGCGATCATAAATGACAAGGGCAAACATTCCTCTAAGGACGTTGCAAAAATCGGCTCCATACTGACTGAATGCTGCCAGGATAACCTCAGTATCCGTCTCGGTCTTAAATACATGGCCGAGCTTTTTTAGGTCTGATTTTAGTTCCTGATAATTGAATATCTCCCCATTAAAAACAATCACATACCGTTCACAGGAAGAATGAAATGGCTGATTGCCATCAGCGGAAAGATCGATAATTGACAAGCGGCGATGGCCTAAGCAAATGCCGTCTTCCATCCATAGGCCTTTGTTATCTGGCCCACGGTATTCCATCTGGTCAAGGGCATGGCTGAGTGGATCAAAATAATCTGAGCGAAAGTTTTTTTGTGCCTTTTTAGAGATTATACCAAGGATGCCACACATAAATAGCTTATTCTTTATCGATTAGGATCAGTAATCTATTTACGGCTTTTGATCACTTTTGCCGGAACCCCACCCACTATGCTGTAAGGTGGAACATCTTTAGTGACCACACTTCCTGCCGCAATTACCGATCCGCGCCCAATGGTCACACCTGCAAGAATTATGGTGTTGGCAGCAATCCAGCAATCGTCTTCTATTTTCACAAATTCCCGTTTTACTCCCTGTTCTTTTATGGTCAGTTCGGGATGATCAAACAAGTGATTTTCGGCATATATACTTACCCTTGGCGACATCATCACGTTGTCTCCTATTTCAATGTAACCGGAACAGCCGATGTAGGAATAGGGCCCGATACTTGAGTTGTTACCTATTTTGAGCCCTTCGCCAATTGCAGATCCATAAATATTCGTTGGCCGGATGATGGCATGTTTGCCGATTGTGACACGGTCACCTGCGATAATGCCACGGTAGGTCATGCAGTTGACCTCAGCATAATCCTCAACTATGAAATCTCTTCCCACACTCAGATGCCTGGCATAGCGTATGGATGCTCCTTTGCCAACTAATACCCATCCGCTTGAACGCTTGAAAAACTGGCGTTGAATCATTCCGCGGAGGTAAAAGAAAGCCAATCGGTACAGGGTAGTCAGAATATCATAGCCTTTCCATTCAGCTGGGAAACGGGCTACAATGAATTTGTATCTGCGGAAAAATCCTGTCTCTGAACTCATAGTGTTTAAGCAAAACTAGGATTTAATTTTGAATTGCAGGAAAGAAGCATCTTAAAAGTAGGTGATACAACCTGAAGAATCTAAAATGATGAAAACGGGAATTTAACTAGTACTGGATTTTTCAGCACCCCCACCTAGTATCCTGAAGTTTCAGCTATTCTATCTAGCACATAAATTCATGAAATCGCTGTCATGCAAGAGCTGGGGTGTCTATTTAGATAGATGTGGGGGAATAAAAAGCCCCTCAGCGATTTATGCTGAGGGGCGGAATGCTAACTCGGGGATTGAGTTAATTGTGGAGCTGGCGAGAGTCGAACTCGCGTCCAGATAAGGAAACACCGTACCGTCTACATGCTTAGTCACCGGTTGGGTTTTCGACCAATCTATGCTGGGTGACACACCTGAGCTTGGCTTAGCGATTGATCTTAGACTTGCTTAATCGCATCACAAGCCGCATCCCGATCAAGTCGACACCCCAAACCCGCGCCGATCAGGCAAAACACGGTGGGATGTGGCTGGGGAATCACTCTCGTAACTCAACCCTTTAAGCGATCTATCCTTTTAGGTTAGAT
>JAMNXQ010000007.1 GCA_023653075.1 Algoriphagus sp. | reverse complement strand
GCGATGACGTTAGCGGCAAGTCCAGTACCAGTGGAAGGATTACCAGCAGATGCTACAAGTCCGTTTTGGGTAATAGCAGTGATGTTGTAAGTAGCGGCGGCAATGGATGTACTGGGGTTAAGGCTTATGCCAAGAGGTGCATCGCTACATATGGGCTTTAATTGATTTGCTACGACAGGTTCAGGTTTAATTGTAGCAGTGACTGTAAAAGGATCTCCAAAAGAGCCATTGTTTCCCACAGGAACGATGGTGTAAACTACATCTTTAGCCGCGCTGGTGGTATTGGTAAACGCATCATCAGCTAGAACATTAGCTAAAAGTCCGGTACCGGTGGTAGGACTTCCGGCAGAAACGGAGAGTCCATTGAGGTTGATACCGGTGATATTATAGCTAACTACGCTAGGTCCGTCGGTATCGTTACCTAGTGTAAATCCAGTCAATGGGCTATCGCTGCAAACTGTAATAATTTGATTTTCTACAACTGGCTGTGCAGTTATGGTAATCGTAACAGTAAATGGACTTCCTTGGCAAGCTGTAGAAGTGATGGGAACGACTGTATATATTACGGAATTTGTTGAATTTGTTGGATTCGACCAAGTGTCAGAAGCAATCGCATTTTGACTTACACCATTTTGTATGCCAATATTTCCAGGACCAGGTATCAATCCATTCGATTGGATTGAAGTAATATTATATGTTGATACGTTTGGTCCATTTATATCATCTCCTAAAATCAAACCTACTGTTCCATTTCCAACAACTGTTAAGCTTTGATTTGCAACGATAGGTTCAGGGTTTACGGTAACGGTAAGGGTGAATGGATTTCCAAGGCATCCATCTGCTGAGACAGGTATTACGTTATAGGTTACATCTATAGCAGCGTTAGTATTGTTGGTGAATGCATCATCAGCGATGACGTTAGCGGTGAGTCCAGTACCAGTGGAAGGATTACCAGCAGATGCTACAAGTCCGTTTTGGGTAATAGCAATGATGTTGTAAGTAGCGGCGGCAATAGATGTACTGGGGTTGAAGTTTATACCAAGAGGTGCATCGCTACAGATGGATTTTAATTGATTTGCGACTACAGGTTCAGGTTTAATTGTAGCAGTGACTGTAAAAGGATTTCCAAGACAGCCATTGTCTCCCACAGGGACGATAGTGTAAACTACATCTTTAGCCGCGTTGGTGGTATTGGTAAACGCATCATCAGCCAGAGCAAAAGGAGAAAGTCCAGTATCAACTATTGGATTACCGGCAGAAACTGTCAGTCCATTGAGGTTAATGTCGGTAATATTGTAGCTAATTACGGCAGGTCCGTTGGTATCGTCACCTAGTATAAAACCTGTAAATGGGACATCGCTGCAACCGGTAATGATTTGGTTAACGACTGCGGGTTCAGGGTTTACTGTGACGGTGACAGTAAATGGATTTCCTTGGCATCCTAAAGCGGTAATCGGAACAACTGTATATACAACATCAATTGGGTTGCTGGTAGTGTTGGTAAATGCATCATTAGCGAGTGCGGCAGCAGAAAGTCCATTTCCTACTGCTGCACCACCTGCAGATACGGTAAGGGAATTGAGTACTAATCCCGTGATATTATAGCTAACTACATTTGGTAGGTTTGGATCATTACCAAAAGATATCCCAACTGATGCATCGCTGCAAACGGTTCGGGTCTGATTAGCAACGACGGGCTCAGGGTTTACGGTAACGGTAAGGGTGAATGGATTTCCAAGGCATCCATCTGCTGATACAGGAGTTACATCATAGACTACATTTACAGCAGCGTTAGTATTGTTGGTGAATGCATCATCAGCGATGACGTTAGCGGCGAGACCATTGCCAGGAGCAGGATTGCCAGCAGATGCGACAAGTCCGTTTTGGGTAATGGCAGTGATGTTGTAAGTAGCGGCGGCAATAGATGTACTTGGGTTGAAGCTTATACCAAGAGGTGCATCGCTACAGATTGATTTTAATTGATTTGCTACTACGGGTTCAGGATTTACAGTGACAGTAACAGTAAAAGGATTTCCAAGACAGCCATTGTCTCCGACAGGGACGATTGTGTAGACTACATCTTTAGCCGCGCTGGTGGTATTGGTGAATGCATCATCTGATAGGACTGTAGCAGGAAGTCCATTACCTGTTGCAGGACTTCCTGCAGAAATGGTGAGTCCATTGAGGTTGATGGCGGTGATGTTGTAGCTAAGTACGTTTGGTAAGTCGGCATCGTTACCTAGTGCAAAACCAGTCAAAGGGCTATCGCTGCAAACGGTTCGGGTCTGATTAACGACAACTGGTTCAGGGTTTACAGTGACAGTAACGGTAAATGGATTTCCAAGGCAGCCTGCAGCGGATACAGGGACAACGGTGTAAATAACATCAACTGGGGCGGTGGTAGTGTTGGTAAATACATCATCTGCAAGTGCAGAAACATTAAGTCCATTAGCCACAGCTGCCCCTCCAGCAGAAACGGTGAGTCCATTCAGATTAAGTGCAGTCACATTGTAGGTTGCTGCAGCTACGGAAGTACTGGAATTGAAGTTTACTCCAAGTGGAGAATCGCTACAAACTGTTGGTACGGTCTGATTTGCTACTATTGGCTCAGGGTTTACGGTAACGGTGAGGGTGAATAGATTTCCAAGGCATCCATCTGCAGAGACAGGGATTACTTCATAGACTACATTTATGGCAGCATTGGTATTGTTGGTGAATGCATCATCAGCGATGACGTTAGCAGCAAGTCCGTTACCAGTAGCAGGATTACCAGCAGATGCTACAAGTCCGTTTTGGTTAATGGCAGTGATGTTGTAGGTAGCGGCTGCAATAGATGTACTGGGGTTGAAGCTTATACCAAGAGGTGCATCGCTACAGATGGGTTTTAATTGATTTGCTACTACGGGTTCAGGATTTACAGTGACAGTAACGGTAAAAGGATTTCCAAGACAGCCATTGTCTCCGACAGGGACGATGTTGTAGACTACATCTTTAGCCGCGCTGGTGGTATTGGTGAATGCATCATCTGCTAGGACTGTAGCAGGAAGTCCATTACCTGTTGCAGGGCTTCCTGCAGAAATGGTGAGTCCATTGAGGTTGATGGCGGTGATGTTGTAGCTAACTACTGCAGGCGCTCCGTCGGTATCGTTACCTAGTGCAAAACCAGTCAATGGGCTATCGCTGCAAACGGTTCGGGTCTGATTAACGACAACTGGTTCAGGGTTTACAGTGACAGTAACGGTGAATGGATTTCCAAGGCAACCGGCTGCAGATACAGGGACAACAGTGTAGACTACATTTTTAGCAGTGGTGGTGGTGTTGGTGAATGCATCGTCGGCAAGAGCAGCGGCTGTAAGGCCATTTGCGACGGCAGCACCACCAGCAGAAACGGTAAGTCCATTTAGATTAAGTGCGGTGACATTGTATGTTGCAGCAGCTACGGAAGTACTGGAGTTGAAGTTAACTCCAACTGGTGTATCGCTACAAACGGTTGGTGGGGTCTGATCGGCAACGATGGGTTTTGGATTTTCAATAATGGTAATGTTGCTCGCTTTTTTACAGCCGTTTGCATCTGTGAGAAGCACGGAATACAGTCCCGCCGAAAGACCATTAACAGAAACTAGCTGCGAGGTACCCGCAGTTCTTGGTGCCCCGATAGCTATCAAGGGTGCAGGATCAGGTGCATTGGGGTTAGCAAAATGCCCTCTGTAAAAATCGATTTGGTAGGAAGGAGTACCACCTGTAGGGCTTATAGTTATATTTCCGTTTGTATCTCCTTGGCAGACTGCTACCGAATGGGTAAGATTTAAGTTAAAGGGGGTGGGTTCGGTAATGGTAAAAGCCCGAAATTTATTACAGATTGGGTAAATGAGAGGATTTAAGACATTGTATCCATAAGCTGTCGAGATCGGCGCATTTTTTATTTTGTCGTAATAATAGATTTTATAATTACCGGCGCTGAGATTGGAAGCAGCATAGGTAGTTGCAGTCCCAAGGTCTGTCCAATCTAGAACTGTGGCTTCACCTGAAGCAGTAACTTTTACTAGTTTAACGGCATAAGGAGTGCCCCATCCTCCAGATAAATTGAAGGTTGCTGTGCCATCTGAACCACCTGGACAAGTTACATTTGTTGTAGTTAATTGGGTGTTTATCGGGGTTGCGGCATCAATAATGATTTCTTTTTGACCTGTACAACCAAAATCATCGGTCCAAGTAAGATTGTATGTCCCTGTAGTGAGCGAGTTAACAATAAGGTTAATTCCTAACACGGTGCCTGTTTGTGTGGGGCCACTTGGTGTTTTGCTTAATGTCCACCTGTAGGGAGATAAACCATTAGTAAATCTCAAAATCAGCGTTCCGGAGTTGGGATCATCAGAGCAAACTAATCCAGAAAAAATAGTCTGACCCTCTAAGGGATAAGGTTGAGATATTGGGTATTCCGGCTCAATGAAACTACCCGATGAGTCTGTGATTCTAAGTTTATAAATGCCCGGAACCCCATACCCTGTAACGGATAAACTTTGTGAAGTTTCCCCGCTAAGAAGACTGTAAACAGCGGGATTTGAAGATGTTTGTTTGTACCATTGGTACTGATATCCTCCTGTTCCGCCTTGAATTTGCCCTATTTGAATTACGCCAGTACAGGCATTTGCTCTGTAGGCGACTACAGTGATGGGGTCTACGAAATTGACAAGGGATTCAAAAGAAAATGAAACAGCAATTGAGGCGATAAAAAAGAGTAATGGAAGAAATAGTTTACTAGATGGCCTCATTGTATTCCTTAAATTCTGATTTAGAATGTAGGTATTGAGAAAAATTCAATTCTATCAACTAATCGACAGACAATCGAATTGGATAATTTAATCTCAAACTTTACGCTTAATCTTTGGGTGATATTCACAGAGTTAATTTCTTTTTTTTACTCTGATTTGGGTGAATCAGAGGAACTTAATTGGGTGGTTACAAACTTCGTGCCTTTAAATTGTTTTTAGCTCCGTTTCATATCAAAACAGGATGAGCAATAATTTATTGTGCAGTATCTAAAATTAAGCCAATTATCTGGTAATGAAAACCTTTAGGGAATCGAATAGTAATAAATTAGGGTTTGTTATACTAGGTTAGATAATCAACTCAATAAAATATATAATTATTATTTTAATTTTTTTTAATTAAAAATACTATTCTTTAATTATTTAAATAATCAAAGAATAACATGTATAAAACAAGCATACACTTATTCTCTTCTTTCCGCATCAAGAACAAGAAGGGGGATTTTTATTTGGTAGACTTCCGGTCACCCATCCACTGATCCACCGAAAAGCTGCCCGCTCCCGAAATCAGAATGGATCCAAAAACAGTGAAGAAGAGCAAGGGAAGTTCTTTTTCTCCAAAAGGATCTGCGCCGTGGATGTAAAAGGCCGCTACGAGCATGGTAAACATCAGCGGGATGGTAGCCAAGCGAGTTTTAAGGCCAATCATGACCAAGATAGAGCAGACTACTTCAGCGAAGAGGACTAGCACCAAACTGATTTCCGGGCCCAGTCCAAAGGGGTCTGCAAATTTCACTGGACCATCGCCAACTAAGCGGTAGATTTTGGGAATGCCATGGGTAAGCATCATGCCACCTGCTAGCAGTCGAACTGCCAGCAAGCCTAAGTCTTGAAGTTTCATTTGAGTTAGTTTTGAATTTTTCTTAAGACCAATTGCAGGTAATCATTCGGTTTTTGCAATTGAGGTCTTGATGTACTTTCACTTGGGTGTAACCGAGTGACTGCAATAGTTGTACCAATTCTTCAGAATGGTTCTCGTAGATCTCCAAATACAGTTTTCCACCCTTCTTGAGTACCTGTTGTCCCCAGCCGCCGATGGCTCGATAAAAGAGAAGGGGGTCTTCATCAGGTACAAAAAGTGCTAGGTGCGGCTCAAAATTCAGGACATTGACATGCATTTCTCCTTGATCCTTTAATGGGACATAAGGAGGATTGGAGACCAGGACATCAAAAAGGTCAAGATTTGGGATTTCGCCTAATAAGTCCCCTTCCATAAACTGCACGTTGGCTCCAAGATTTAGGGCATTTTTTCGTGCAACTTCCAATGCCTGCAAGGACACATCCAGCGCAAACACTTGCGGATCCTTAAGTTCCAATGCCAACGAGATGGGTATGCATCCGGTACCTGTTCCCAAATCCAAAACCCGAAGTCCAGGTTTGGGATTCTCTTTCAAGATGCGATGTACTAGTTCCTCGGTTTCATTCCTAGGAATGAGTGTATCTCGAGTGACTAAAAAATTACGCCCATAAAAAGGTGCCTCCCCAAGGATGTATTGAATGGGTTCGCCAGTTAGCAGTCGTTCGAAATCCGCAAGAAGGGGCTCCCTATTCGTTTCGCTTGGAATAGCAAGTGGCAGCTCTGACCTCCGAAGACCTACATGGTGTTCAAACAACCAAAAAACAAGATTTTCTGCTTCCACTTGGGAATAAGTGGTGAGCTGAGCCGATAGGGAGGCTAGCCATTCCGCATAGGTGTGAGGAGGGTGCATCGAGTGGTCAAAAATAGAAACTTCAACTCACATCCCCGTCACATTAGTGGTCATTAGTATAAAAAGTTGAATGCAATGCCCGCTTGATAAATCTGTTTTAATTAGGCCCCATTAATCCAATCAAATTTCGTAACTTAATTTTATGTTAGGTTTATCCGTTTCAGGCTAAGAGAGAAAATTAAGCTTGAAGTTCAAGTAGGTGAGCTGTGGACCGTGGACCGCCTGTAGGCCGGGGTCTATCGTCTGTGGTCGATTATTCGCAACATTACCGAAGCTCTTGAGCACCTGGCAAAATCGCGGATAATCAATTTTTGCAATCATGTACCGAGGAGAACTTCTATTTTTTCTCCTGGCTGTGGGAATTTTTTCAATTGATTTTTTAAAGGCTAGGACAAGTTTATTTTTTGATAGTAGCACCCTGCCCCCAAAAATCACGCAATGGGAACTCGATTCGTGCACCAGGACCATTTCTGTTCAGGCAGTAGCTGGAGGTATTCCTCCCTACGATTTCTATGTTTTCAAACAAGATGCCCTTGACTCGAGCAACTGGCAGGTGTATCGCTTGATTAAGGAGCAGTTGCCTCAAATCTCAAGCTTACCACCAGGCCAGTACCGAGTCAAAGCAGTAAATGAGGGCGTAAGCTTCCCTTCCTTCTCCACCAACATCCTGGAAGTAAGTTTTCCCGCGGACCCTGAGATTGAGGTCCATGGATCTACTTCCCTTTGTTCGGGAGAGAGCCCCACTATCGAGCTGCATCAAGCTAATTCGGAGGATCCATTGCCTATTCGATGGGCCACACAAGTGATGCAGGCTACCGAAGGTGGGGAATTGCTAGGCTACACCAGTAATCCGCTAACCCCGCTACTCGAGATTACAGATACCCTGGTCAATACAGGCAAGACCCTTGCCAAGGTCTCCTATCAGCTTCAAGCACTGATCAATGGTTGCCTTCGACCTGCAGGCACGGTAGAAGTTCAGGTAAATCCCCTAGCTAGAATTGAGGCTAGCCTTTCGGACAGTATCCTTTGTTCGGGCACCCCCTTTTCCATTTCCCTACTTCCCCAAAGTTGGGGAACTAGCCCCATGCAGGTACGCTGGTCGGCGGAAGTTCTTTCCGGCCAAGTCTCGGACTTTGTAGAAGAGGGGCTGTTGGCACTCCCTGCACTGGCTCCCATTTCCCTGACCCCTGTCAATCGAGGAATTGCTTCCGCTCGGATTCGCTACACCTTTGTTCCTTCCTTCCAAGGTTGTGAAGGGGTCTCCGAAATTGTAGAGATAGTAGTCTTGCCACTTCCACAAGTCAGCCCCCAAGAAGACCTGTTCAGATGCGCAGGAGAGTGGGTTTCGGTTCCTGAATTTACCTCCAATTTTACGGGCGACTCCCTTTCCTATTCCTGGGAGGTTTCGGATCCTTCCATTGGTCTTCTCAGTGGCACAGGACATCGAATCCCAGACTTTCAGGCTATCAACAGCGGTTCTAGTTCGAAGCAGGCGCTGATAACGGTTACCCCAAGAGGGTATGTCCAAGGCGTCTCTTGTACGGGACCAACTCATACCTTTTCCATCACTGTAAGGGCTCCAGTAGTCATTGAAGAGGAACTTTCAGACTATGCGGGTTGTGGCATATCCTGTGCAGGTGCTGCGGACGGAAAAATCAAGCTCCATGCCAGCGGCGGTAGTTTACCCGGTGAGGAACTTCGCTACACCTATTCTTGGACAGGTCCAGCCGGATTTGTCTCCACAACTAAAGACTTGGAAGGTCTTCAGGCGGGAGTTTATCACGTTCGAATTGCCACAGGTACGGGCAACTGTGTACTTGAAAAAAGCCTCAAAATCACCCAGCCCGCGCCACTTTGGATCAAAGTAATTACCCCTGTGGAGGGCTTGGTAGTCCTTTCCTGTGCTGGTGATGCATCAGGTAAAGTCCAAGTAGAAGTAGGAGGTGGGAGTGGAGAAAAAACCCTTTTCTGGACAGCCAAGGATGGGGGGATAATTCCAGCTGGGATGGAAAATGCTTCCTCGCTTCAAGGGCTTCAGGCAGGAATCTACCTCCTCAGCATCACCGACGCGAATGGCTGCAGCATCGAGCAAAGCTTCACCATCACCGAACCGGAATCCTTGGTACTTGCTCAAGCAAAGGTGGATAACCTTTGCTTTGGAGATGTATCGGGGCGCTTGTCAGTACTTGCCTCGGGTGGAGTGGGGCCTTACCGCTACGCTTGGACAGGGCCCAATGGATTTAACTCCACGGAATCGAATCCTCAAAACTTAGGATCTGGAGTTTACCAAGTTACGGTCACGGACACGAATGGCTGTAGTCTTGTAGGTCCGCAACTTTCAATTTCAGAACCCCCCAAACTTACGCTCACCCAAACCAAGGTGGATAATGGGTGTTTTCAAGGAGCTTCTGGCAGTATCTCGGTCAGTCCTTCAGGAGGTGTTGGAATTTACCAATATGCTTGGACGGGGCCGAATGGATTTAACTCCACGAAAAAGGATCTTCACAACTTAATTTCGGGAACCTATCAAGTGACCGTAAGGGATGCGAATGCCTGTAGCATCCTTGGTTCTGCAATCACAATTACTGAACCCTCAGCGATTTCCTTGCAGCAAAGCAAGGAGGACAATGTCTGTTTCCAGGGCGGTGCCGGAAGCATCACGTTGACGAATTCGGGCGGAACAGCACCTTATTGTTATGCTTGGGCAGGGCCGAATAATTTTAGTTCCACTTTAGCCAACCCACAAAATCTAGTTTCGGGAACCTACCAAGTGACGGTTACTGATGCCAACGGCTGTAGCATCCTTGGACCGCAATTGACGATCACAGAACCTACTCCACTTGCGCTCACTCAGAGAAAGGTGGACAATGTCTGCTTCCAAGGGAATACGGGAAGCTTCACGGTCATTGCCTCTGGAGGGACGGCACCCTATAGGTATTCTTGGACCGGACCGGACAACTTTAGTTCCTCGGTAGCCAACCCACAGAATCTAGTATCAGGAAGGTATCAAGTTACGGTTACGGATGCCAACGGCTGTACGCTTACCGGTACAGCCCAAACCATTACCGAACCGTCACCCTTGGTCCTCACTGCACAAATCCAATCAGAAACTTGTGCGGATGCGGGTGATGGACGCATTGAATTGACACTTTTTGGAGGATTATCTCCTTACCAAGTTCGTTGGGATCATGGAGTGACAGGTCCGGTTGCCTCCGCAATTGGCCCTGGGACCTATCGAGTGACGGTAATGGACCAAGGAGGATGTACCCAAACCGCCGAGTACTCCCTGTTGCCGATACCATTACTTCGATTGGAGGGAAGGGTGACCTATCAAGCTACCCAGTCACCCCTTCAAATCTCTGCACTGCTCCAATCAGATGTGCAAGGAGGAACTCCTCCCTATACCTACCGCTGGAGCTCAGGGCAAAACACTCCTTCTCTACGGGTAACTCAAAGTGGAACTTACACCCTCCAACTCAAAGACTCAAAGGGCTGTGTCCAAGAAAAGGTATTTGTAGTCAATCTCCCCCTTCCCTTAGCCATTGACATGATCGTAAATACCGTGCCTCTTTGCGAGGAAGGGGGTCAGGAATCCACGCTTCGACTTACCATCCGCGATGGGTTGGCTCCCTACCAGATTACCTGGACCATGGGGTCGGTTAGAGCAACTGGGGTGCAATTCATTACGCGAGAATCCGGTCTTGTGGAAGTGGAAGTCCGTGACGCGCTGGGTCTCCTTCAAAAACGAGCGATTACCATCGCCCCCCGACTCACCGGTCCCTTGGATTTTGAGCAACGCTTTGAAAGCCAAACCGAGTTTAAGGCGGACCTAGTGGGCTTCAAAGGGGCATTTCGACCGATTGCCACCTGGCCCCATCAAGTGATCTCCTGGGATTTTGGAGATGGTACCAGCAGTTCGGAAGCCAGCACAACGCATACCTACACTCGCAAAGGAAAGTATACAGTGACCTTGACCGTATTGGACAATTCGGGTTGCCTGATCTCTCAGTCCAAGACGCTGGATATCCTGGATTACTTTATTGAGATTCCCAATGTCTTTACCCCCAACGGGGATAACCTCAACGATACCTTTTTCCCCAAGTTTCGATTTATCACTAACCTGCAGCTGCAGGTGATGAACAAGTGGGGGGAGCTGATCTACCGCTCTCATGGTGTGGATGATCTGGGTTGGGATGGTACTGCCGCCGGTCAAAAAGCTCCAGAAGGGGTATATGTATATAAGCTGAGCTACCAAGTTCCAGATGGCCGCGTCTTTACTTCTTCTTCCACTTTTCTTTTGGCCCGATGAGAAAAAGAAGACAACTCTTGGTACTGCTCGGTATGCTCCTGCTTTTGAGCCCAGGTAAGGCCCAGGATTTTCAATTCACCCAATATTATGCGGCTCCCCTGTATCTCAATCCCGCACTGACGGGCATCAGCCAAGAGACCCGCATGGGATCAGTGTATCGGAATCAGTGGCCAGGACTAGACTACCAATTCACGGCCTTTACCGCCTACCTAGATCACTACAGCTTCGATCAAAAAAGTGGAGTTGGACTCAGTGTGAGTTCCTTCTCGGAGGAATTTTTGAAACTCAATACCTCGGAAATTTCAGGGTACTATGCCTACAACCTGCAACTTTCGGAACGTGCAGCCTTGCAGGTAGGGACCCAGATTTCCTACAATCAAAAACGAGGAACACTTGAAAATCTACTCTTTGGGGATCAAATCGATATCTTTAATCAATCCCATCTCCCCAATTCCGCCGATGCCGTGGGGGGATTGGAACCCTTCAGCTATGTTTCAATAGGCCTAGGGACAGTGCTGACCTGGAACAAGCTCTGGATTGGAGTTGCTGGCCACCACTTGAATCGGCCCAATTTGGCCTTTTATATTCGCGATGGGCAAACGCAGCATTGGCCCAAGTACTCCCTTCAAGCAGGCTATACGATACCCTTGGATGAACCTGAATTTTGGGAGGAGGGATCCGGAAAATTTGTGCACCTGATGGCCAACTACAAGCGTCAAGGACCTTTCCAGTTTGTGGACGCCGGACTGCAGGTGCTACTTAATCAGCTCGTTCTAGGCGCAGGCCTTCGAAATATGCCCATCCAATCCGACCTACCCAAGCGAGAATCGGTGATTGCACTTTTTGGACTCAACCTTTCCAATGGACTTTCCATGGGCTACAGCTACGATTACCCGATTTCGGATGTGGGATCGCAGACGCTTGGTTCACACGAACTGAGCTTACGCTACCAGTTTTTCTACGGTACCCCCAAGTCTCGAGGGCAGCGATCCCGTGTGTTACCCTGCTTTTCCTATCTCCGTTGATTTGTCATTCAAAAGCAGTGAATGGTGTCTGTCCTCGTGGCTTTCCCTAGGATTGTTGTACCTTTGCTCCAGAATTTTGATTTATGAAGTTACACAACAACACCATCAGAGGCGTTCATCAGGCCTTGGAAGCAATTTTTGTAGAGGGTCAGTATGCGGACAAAGTCATTGAACGCACGCTAAAATCCAACCCCAAGTGGGGAGCTAAGGACCGTTCCTTCATTGCGGAGACCACCTACGAGATGGTGCGCTGGTGGCGTCTGATCAATTTTCTCAGCCCTTCCAAAGACCCTTGGGACCTCTTCGGCACCTACTGGCTGATGCAGGGAAATGAACTTCCCCCCTGGGATGAATTTGCGCGGCTGCAACCCGAAAAAATAAAATCAAAATACGATTCCATCTCCGATCCGGGATTAATCGAATCCGTTCCCGAATGGCTCCAAACTTTAGGATCCCAAGAGTTGGGAGAGAAGTGGGAAGCTGAAATCCATGCACTCAATGAAGAGGCAGAGGTGGTGCTGCGTGTGAATACCCTAAAAACTACCAGAGAGCGACTCAAAAACCTCCTAGAGGCCGACGGCATCCGCAGTTACCTGGTCAAAGGCTACCCCGATGCGCTGGTGCTTGAAGAACGTCAAAACGTATTCCGCCATCCTTCTTTCAAGGAAGGCTTGTTTGAAGTTCAAGACGCGAGTTCTCAGCTGGTCGCTGCTGCACTCCAAGTGGAGCCGGGCATGCGGGTTATCGATGCCTGTGCTGGCGCTGGAGGGAAGTCATTGCATTTGGCAGCCCTGATGGGCAACAAAGGAAAAGTCATCGCCATGGATGTGGAAGAGTGGAAGTTGCAGCAGGCAAAGCTCCGAGCGCGTAGAAATGGGGTTTCTATTTTTGAACCCAAGGTCATCGAAGGATCCAAGACCATCAAGCGTCTCAAGGAATCTGCGGACCGCCTGCTTTTGGATGTACCTTGCTCAGGGTTAGGCGTGCTACGCAGAAACCCAGATACGAAGTGGAAGCTGTCGCTAGAGTCCATCCAAAAAGTGCAGGAAACCCAGCAAGAAATCCTGCAGAGCTATCCTTCCATGTTGAAAAAAGGAGGGCAACTAGTCTATGCGACTTGCAGTATTCTCCCTTCGGAAAATGAGGAACAAGTCAAAAAGTTTTTGGCAAGTGAGGCGGGCAAAGACTTTGAATTAATTGAAGACCGCAAAGTGCTTGCCCAAGAAAGTGGCTTTGATGGGTTTTATATCGCGAGGCTGTTGAAGAAGTAAGTTAACAGTAGCAAGTAGCTAGTATCAAGTATCAAGACGATTAGAACCAAGAGCCAAGAGATTAGACTTACTATTCTGCTGCTAGGAAACTCCTGCTAATCAGGAGTATCATTCATCTCGGCTCTTGTTTCTTGCATCTTGTTTCTGGAAAATCTTGCTACTTGATACTATCAAAGTACCAAGTACAATGTACCAGGTACAATGTAGAAATTCGCATTTCCCCCCAAAGTTCGTTATACCGATCCCTTTACGAATCCCTAATTCGACAATCTTAAATCAGCGTCCGGCATTATTTAAAGTAGCAAGTATCAAGTATCAAAACGATTAGAACCAAGAACCAAGAGATTAGACTTACTATTCTGCTGCTAGGAAACTCCTGCTAATCAGGAGTATCATTCATCTCGGCTCTTGTTTCTTGCATCTTGTTTCTGGAAAATCTTGCTACTTGATACTGATTACTTGATACTTGGTACATTGTACAATAATATTTTTCACATTCTAGTATTCCAACGCAAATTCCATGTAACTTTGACGGGCAAATAGGGTTCCCTACCACCGATATTTGCCATGAATAAAAACTCCTCGAAGTTTCTGTACGAAGCACTCACCTACGACGACGTGCTTCTAGTACCAGGATATTCTGAAGTGCTCCCTCGAGAGACTTCCACAGCCACTTGGCTCACCAAAAAAATCCGACTGAACATTCCCTTAGTTTCCGCTGCCATGGACACGGTAACGGAAGCGGAATTGGCGATTGCCATTGCGCTTGAGGGAGGTCTTGGATTTATCCACAAAAACATGTCCATCGAAAAGCAGGCTGCTCAGGTGCGCAAAGTGAAGCGTTCCCAGGCGGGCATGATTTTGGACCCCATCACCTTGGACATCAACTCCAAGGTACGGGACGCGGAAGCCATCATGCGGGAGTTTCACATTGGCGGCATTCCAGTTGTGGATGAAAATAAGGTGTTAAAGGGAATCATCACCAATCGTGACTTGCGATTTATCAAGGACCCCAATCGTCTGATTCGAGAGATCATGACTCGGGAAAATTTGATTACAGCCAAGTCCGGAATCTCCCTGGAGCAAGCAGAGGAAGTTCTCCAGGAGTACAAAATCGAGAAGCTCCCCATCGTAGATGAGGACGGCAAATTGACAGGACTCATCACGTACAAAGATATTTTAAAGCGAAAAGACAAGCCTTTTGCTTGCAAGGACGAGTTTGGCCGCCTTCGTGTAGGTGCTGCTGTTGGCGTCACTGCCGATATCGTGGAGCGCGTGGAGGCATTAAAGAATGCAGGAGTTGACGTAGTTTCCATTGACACGGCGCATGGCCACTCCAAAGGGGTGATGGATACTTGCCGCAAAATCAAGGCAACCTTCCCAGATCTAGAAGTGATTGTCGGCAATATTGCTACTCCTGAAGCAGCCCTTGCCCTTGCCGAGGCAGGTGCAGATGCAGTGAAAGTAGGGGTAGGACCAGGATCCATTTGCACCACCCGAATCATTGCAGGTGTGGGTGTACCTCAGCTTTCTGCGGTATTTGAATGCGCAGAAGCCTTGAAAGGGACCGGCGTACCCGTGATTGCCGATGGAGGGATTCGTTATTCTGGGGATTTGGTGAAGGCCATCGCCGCAGGAGGCAGCTCCATTATGATTGGTTCCTTGCTTGCCGGTACAGAAGAAGCGCCAGGAGAGATGATCATTTTTGAAGGAAGAAAATTCAAGAGTTACCGCGGCATGGGCTCTCTAGAGGCTATGGAATCAGGCTCCAAGGATCGCTATTTCCAAGACGCCGAAGACAATATCAAAAAATTAGTTCCAGAAGGAATTGTAGGTCGGGTACCATTCAAAGGGCTGGTCTCTGAAGTCTTGTACCAGTTGGTCGGAGGCTTGCAAGCAGGGATGGGCTACTGTGGCACCAAAACCATCGAAGACCTCCAAGTAAACGGTAAGTTTGTCAAGATCACTACTGCAGGTGTGAAAGAGTCTCACCCACACGATGTGAGTGTAACTCGCGAAGCGCCGAATTATAGCCTTAAATCATAAACTCGGGAAACCGGTCCTTGGGCCGGTTTCTTTTTGTTTCCTAGGCAGTCAAATGCTAAATTAATCGGGCGAATTTGCCCCAATCCCTTGTAAACCCAAGCTGAATCCTCCCGTGTATAAGCAGCTCATCAAACCCATTCTTTTTTTACAGCAGCCCGAGTCTGCCCACCACTTTACCTTTGGTCTGATCAAATGGGCTTTTAATTTTCCTGTACTTAAGTCCGTCTTACAATCCCTCTTTCGATTGGAAGATCCTCGATTAGAGCGGGAGGTATTTGGCTTGAAATTTTCAAATCCAGTGGGACTAGCAGCTGGCTTTGACAAGGATGCGAAGCTCATTGACGAGATGGCGATGCTGGGATTTGGCTTTATTGAAATCGGTACGCTTACTCCCAAGCCTCAAGAAGGCAATCCTCTACCTCGACTATTTCGATTACCCGAAGACGAGGCCTTGATCAACCGCATGGGTTTCAACAATGGCGGAGTGCTGGGCGCGATTGAGCGACTGAAAAAGAGAAAATCTTCCGTCATCGTAGGCGGAAATATTGGCAAGAACAAGGTGACTCCAAATGAGGAGGCGCTTTCTGACTATTTAATTTGTCTAGAAGCCTTGCATCCCTACGTGGATTACTTTGTGGTGAATGTAAGTTCACCCAATACCCCCAATCTTCGTGATCTTCAGGAAAAAGAGCCATTAAAAAAGCTCTTGCTAGGGGTCAAGGATGCCAATGCAAAGCATCCGCAACCCAAGCCCATTTTACTCAAAATCGCCCCTGACTTGACGAATGGACAGCTCGATGACATCATTGAGATTGTGCGAGAGACGCAGATAGAAGGAGTAATTGCCACCAATACCACCTTGGATCGATCTAACTTGCAGACCAATTCCCAAAAACTAGAAAACATTGGTGCGGGTGGCTTGAGTGGTAAGGCCTTGGAAAAAAGGAGCACCGAGGTCATTCGCTACCTTCACCAGCAGTCTGGAGGTGCATTTCCAATTGTAGGGGTGGGGGGTGTGTTCTCCGCTAAAGACGCTATCGAGAAGTTGGAAGCTGGCGCAAGTCTAGTTCAAGTATACTCGGGCATGATTTATGAGGGACCTTCCTTAATCAAAAAAATCAAGAAGGGTCTCCTGCTCAAATTCTCGAAGTAAGTTGGCATTCTTCTCACTTTTGGCTAACATTAACCTCCGTATTTTATCTGCAAATGGCATCTGAATCACCCAAGACCAATACGTTTCGAAAAAAAGCTGAAAACGCGCCCAAAGCAAGTCCGGAACCGAAAAAGCCTTCCTTTTCCTTTGGAAAAATCGAGACCAAGCAGGTAGGGATTACCTTTGGAATTATTTTGATTTCAATCAGCATTTTTTTGGTGGTGGCCTTTGCTTCCTACTTGATGAATGGACCCCAAGACCAGAGTTTGGTCATGAACAATCCAGATCAGGCAGTCCGCGATGCAGCCAAGGAGTCTAAAAATTGGTTGGGCTACCTAGGTGCTCAAGCTGCTCATTGGATGATCTTCCGTTGGTTTGGGGTTGCAGCTTTCTTGTTTCCGCCATTTTTGTTTCTACTAGGCTTTCGCTGGACCTTCAAACTCTCCCTCTATTCGTTGACACGTTATGCGCTATTTGCGCTTTTCTTTACCGCTTGGATTGGATTGGTGACGGGCTATGCCGGCATACTGGTGGATGGCTATTCAAATTGGAGTTTTCTGTCCGGAGGGTTGGGCTACGAATTGGCTAGACTTTCCTTCGACTTTTTAGGGATGGGAACTTGGATCCTGATTGGGGGTACCCTATTTATTTTCATCATCCTATTTTATGGAATCCAGCAACTCAATTGGTTTGCACCGAAACCAAAACTTTCGGATGACATGAATCTTGAGGATGGGGTTGAATCTGGAATTCCTTCCCCTTTTGGCACCTCTGGATCGGAGGAAGAGATTGAAGATGATGGATCCGAGTGGGAAGTAAAATCAGACGATCCTAGCCTGCCCATGGCTGGGGATAAGGTAGAATTCAGTATGGCGGATGAGCCTGTAGCACCTGCTACCCCTCCTTTACTAGTGACAGATGACTTGGAAGAGGATCTTTTCGATGTGCCTCAGTTAAATTTGCTGGAGGATGAAAACGAGCCGGTGGTACTCAGAGATGGGAATTTCACCGTACAAAAGGGCCCTGAAGAAGAAAAGACTGCTGAAGAGGTGGAAAATTTGGATCCCTATGATCCGACCTTAGACCTACCCCGATACAAGTATCCGACGATTGACTTGCTCAACGAATACGATGTGAAGAAGGTCACCGTATCGCGTCAGGAACTCGAAGAAAACAAGGACAAGATTGTGACGACTTTGGAGAATTTCCAGATCGGCATTCAAGGCATTCAAGCGACCATTGGTCCTACCGTCACCCTGTATGAAATTGTACCCAACCCGGGTGTGAAAATTTCCAAGATCAAAAATTTGGAAGATGACATCGCCTTGAGTTTGGCTGCCTTAGGCATTCGAATCATTGCGCCTATCCCTGGTAAAGGCACCATAGGCATTGAAGTACCCAACAAAAACCGAGAACTAGTGCCTGCACGCGCGGTGCTAGGAACTGAAAAATTCATGAAGTCCGATAAGGACTTGCCGATTGCTTTGGGTAAAACCATCTCCAACGAAGTGTTCGTCGCCGATTTGGCCAAGATGCCACACTTGTTGATGGCTGGTGCGACAGGTCAAGGAAAGTCGGTAGGACTCAACATGATTTTGGCATCCCTGATCTACAAGAAGCATCCTTCTCAGCTGAAGTTTGTCCTGGTTGATCCGAAAAAGGTGGAATTGACCCTTTTCAATAAGATTGAAAGGCATTTCCTTGCCAAGCTCCCTGGTGCGGAGGAGGCGATCATCACGGATACCAAGAAGGTAATCCATACACTCAATTCCTTGTGTATTGAGATGGACAACCGCTACACCTTGCTCAAAGAAGCGGGGGTACGTAATTTGAAGGAGTACAATGCCAAGTTTGTTGCACGGAAGTTGAACCCGCAAAATGGACATTACTTCATGCCCTACATCGTACTGGTCATCGATGAGTTGGCGGATTTGATGATGACGGCTGGCAAGGAAATTGAAGCGCCTATTGCGCGCTTGGCGCAGCTCGCTCGAGCCATTGGGATTCACTTGGTAGTCGCCACCCAGCGTCCTTCCGTAAACGTGATTACGGGTGTGATCAAGGCTAACTTCCCAGCTCGACTTTCTTTCCGTGTCACTTCCAAGATTGACTCACGCACCATTTTGGATGCTGGAGGGGCAGATCAATTGATCGGTATGGGAGACATGCTCCTTTCGGTAGGTTCTGAAATGACCCGTATCCAGTGTGCCTTCCTAGATACCCCAGAGGTAGATGCAGTTTGCGACTGGATTGGTGAGCAAAAAGGCTATTCCTCTGCCTATTTACTTCCAGAATATGTTGGGGAAGATGGGGAAGGCTCAGGATCGGACATAGACTTGTCTGATAGAGATCCATTGTTTGATGAGGCAGCTCGTCTGATTGTGTTGCACCAACAAGGGAGTACCTCTTTGATTCAGCGAAAGTTGAAGCTAGGATACAATCGAGCTGGTAGAATTATAGATCAACTAGAAGCTGCAGGAGTGGTTGGGCCTTTTGAAGGATCCAAGGCTCGGGAGGTTTTAATCCAGGACGAAGTAAGTTTGGAACGGTTATTGAGTAGTTTGTAAGCGATGCTTATTGATTACGGCAGACCAATCCATGAATTGTAGAATTCTTTTTTTTGCATTTTTAGCTTCCTGCTTTTTTGCGGCTCCAAGCCAAGCTCAAAAAGACCCCAAGGCAAAAGTAGTCTTGGATGCCATGAGCCAAAAATTTCAGAGCATGAAGGGCTTCACGGCTAGCTTTGAATATACCTTCCAAGATGAAGCCGGAGCTGGTGACCGGCAGAGTGGAGAAGTAGCGGTATTGGGCGATAAGTACCGCCTCAAGCTTCCTGATCAAGAAATTTACAACGACGGCAAGACCGTCTGGACCTTTATCCAGACAGGTGGATACAAAGAGGTTACCATCAACGATGCGGCCGGGATGGAGGGCGAGTTGACCCCTTCCAATATTTATACCCTGTACCAATCTGGATTTAACTACAAGCTTTTGGCAGACAAAACGTATCAGGGAAAGCCCATTTCCACGGTGGAATTGACTGCGTTGAAATCCAATGCCCCTTTCAAGCAAGTTCGCTTGCTCATTGAAAAAGCGACTCAGCAACTATTGGGATGGGAAATGCTCGATGGTCAGGGTGGCGTATTTACCTATTCCTTCAAAAACTTGAAAGCTGCACCCAGCCTTCCCTTGAGTTACTTCACCTTCGATCTTAAAAAATACCCAGGAATTGAAGTGATTGATTTAAGGTAAATTAATGAACTCTACAAAAAAAAGGCTTTCTCGAGAGAAAGCCTTTTTTAGTTGGTGTCTCCCTCAATCTTTTGAATCAACTCTTGGCTCGCTTCTTTGACGGAAGGCAGAATAGGGTCTAATAATTCAAGGACTTCTGGGGTAAGGGGTTCGATGAAGGCCAGATACTCACTATCGGTTTGCCATTTTTTAAGTGATTCCAGTTCCAGTTTTCCCAAAACCCAAACCAGCAAACTGATAAAAAACCCAGTTCGCACAATGCCTAGCACTGCTCCTCCGAGGCTGTCTAGACCACCTAGGAGGACTAGTCCAAGCATTTTTTTTAATGCCCGGCCAGCGATATTGATCAGAAAAAGGGTGCCAAAAAAAATCAGCAAAAAAGCAATTATTGGAAGTGCTAAGGCCTCTTGGTCGGTTTCTGAAGCCAACCAATTGCCTACAAACTCCATGAAGTAAATGCCGAGCACAATGGCTAACACAAAGCCAAAGATCCCGATTACACTCATCAAGAGACCTTTCTTATAGCCTTCGTAGGCTCCTAAACCCAGTAGGACAAGGATGACTACATCAATCGGCTCCAACTTACTTAGATAAAAGGGCTTTGACTTGTTCAGCGATGGCTTTGCCATCTGCTTTCCCTGCCAGTTCCTTGCTCGCCAGCCCCATCACTTTCCCCATATCCTTTGGCCCAGAAGCACCACAGGTATCGATGATGGTTTGAATGGCCTGGATCAATTCTTCCTCTGATAAGGCCTTGGGTAAAAACTCCTGAATAACAGCCAACTCCGCCAATTCCACTTCTAAGAGGTCGGCACGATTCTGCTTTTCGTAGATTTCCGCCGAATCTTTGCGCTGCTTCGCCGCTTTGGTAAGCAATTTTAGTTCTTCTTCTTCGCTCAAAGTTCCAGAGTAGCCTTCCTTGGTTTCTTCCAATAAGATTAAGGATTTGATTGCTCGAAGGGCGGTCAAGCGCACCTTGTCTTTGGCAATCATTGCCGATTTTATTTCAGTTTCTATTCGCTGCTTTAAAGCCATAAGGTTTAGTTTTGTGTTATACCAGGACAACAAAGTAAAAATACCTTTTTTTGGTGCCTAAATGACAAAATTAAGTGTAAATATCAACAAGATCGCCACTCTGCGGAATGCAAGAGGTGCCAACAACCCCAATGTGGTACAGGTAGCTTTGGATTGTGAGCGATTTGGTGCGCAAGGAATCACTGTGCATCCCCGCCCCGATGAGCGGCACATCCGCTACCAGGATGTGTTGGACCTGGCAAAAGTCGTGCGAACCGAGTTCAATATAGAAGGCTACCCGGATGCGCGATTTATGGAGCTTATTCGAACCGTGAAGCCCGCTCAGGCCACCCTAGTCCCTGATCCACCGACGGCCATTACTTCCAATACCGGTTGGGATACCATCCAGCATCAATCCATGCTCCAGGATATTGTGGCTGAACTGAAGGAAATGGGTACCCGAGTTTCCATCTTTATCAATCCTGAACCTAGATTCTTTGAGCCTGCCAAACTAACTGGCACGGATCGGGTAGAATTGTATACAGAGCCCTATGCAACTGGCTATCCAATAGATCGAGCAAGAGCCGTACAACCTTATGTGGAGGTAGCCAAGTTGGCCGCTGAACTCGGATTAGGTCTCAATGCGGGACATGATCTGGACTTGCACAACTTAGCTTTTTTGAAGCAGCAAATCCCACAGCTAGAAGAAGTTTCTATAGGCCATGCGCTGGTCTGTGATGCCTTATACTACGGCTTGGAAAACACCATTCAACTGTACCGTCGCCAATTGGAGTTGTAAATTTTTTTGTCAACAGTCCACAGTCCACGGTCCACGGTCCACAGTAAATTGTGCTTTAAATATAAAAAACGCATTAAAGAATTGATTCTAACATCCGTTTCAAAACGAATTGGCTGTCGACAGTAGACCGTTGACAGTTGACCAAATGTCAATAGACCACGGACCACAGTCAATTGCGCTCCGTAAATGAAAAGCGAATCAAAATTTAGATTCTAAACTTGATATTCTTTCGAATCTGCTGTCGACTATGGACAGTCGACCATTGACGAAATGACTTTTTATACAATTAAATCTTTACGTCATTTTTTTAGTTTTTACCATTTTTACACCTAGGTTATGGCATTCAAATTTGAAGAATTAAGAGTATGGGAAATGGCAATAAATCTTTCAGCAGAAGTGAATGTTTTGGTTAAAACATTCCCTGCGGAGGAACGATTTGTGCTTAGTTCACAAGTTCAACGGGCTGCAGATTCTGTAGCATTAAATATTGCAGAAGGCTCTACCGGTCAGTCCAACGCAGAATTCAAAAAATTTCTTGGATATTCAATTCGGTCTGGGATTGAAGTCATCAGTTGCCTATATCTGGGAAAGAAAAGAAGTCTTATTTATGAGCACGATTTCTTAAGGCTTTACACGGCTTATGAATCTTTAATTGTAAAAATCCAAGCGCTTCGGAACTCATTCTAGATTCAAGAATTACTATTGGCAGTGATCGGCTATTGTCTGTCCACTACAGATACAGACCACAGTCAATTGTATTCCAGTAAGGAATGAGTTATTAAATTTTGGATTCTAAACTTGGTACCACAACGAATCTGCTGTCGTCTGTCTACTGTGGACCGTTGATATTCGTAGCAATAAGTGCTTCGAAAATGAAATGCTAATTTAAATTTGAATTGTAAACTTGATATCACTTCGAATCTGCTGTCGTCTGTCGACAGTGGACCGTTGACTAAATGTATATGCAATTAAACTTCAAAAAAACCGGCTCCGGCCCACCTTTAGTAATTCTTCACGGACTTTTTGGCTCATTAGACAACTGGTTTTCCATTGCCAAGGAACTAGTGGAGCACTATACCCTGTATCTCGTAGATCAGCGCAACCATGGGGATTCGCCCCATTCTAATGAATGGAACTATGGGGTCATGGTGGAGGATTTACGTGAGCTGCTGGATGCTGAGGGCTTGGATTCCGTGTACTTGATGGGGCATTCCATGGGAGGGAAGACGGTGATGAATTTTGCGGTGCGCTACCCGGAGCGGGTACGTAAACTCATCGTTGGAGATATTGCCCCGAGGTATTACCCGATTCACCACCAAGTGATTTTGGAAGGATTAAATGCGTTGAATCTTTCCCAACTCCAGTCTAGAAAAGAAGCGGATGATTTACTTGCTCCTTACATTCCAGAACTGGGAATCCGCCAATTTTTGCTCAAAAGCCTAAGTAGAGACGGGAACGGATTTGCATGGAAAATCAACCTTCCGGTGATTACCCAACACATCGAAGAGGTAGGGAAAGCTTTGGATGAAGGAACTGTTTTTGAAGGGCCTACCTTATTTTTGGGTGGTGCCAATTCCTCCTACATTCAAGAAAAAGACGTTCCGGATATGGATCGACATTTTCCACACAACACCTGGGTTTCTATTCCCAATGCAGGGCACTGGCTACATGCCGAGCAGCCGCAAGCAGTGGTAGCGGAGATGCGAAAGTTTTTAGGCTAATTTTTTTCACGCAAATTTCAAAAGAAAAAACACGCTGATTTAGTTCATTAGGTCTATCTGCTTTTAAATCTGTACCCAAGAAACCAAGGTTAGAACTTCAATTTGGTGATCTAAGGGTAATCGTCTTTGGACGATTACCCTTTAATCTGCGCTTTTTTTCAAAAAAAATCTGCGTGAAACTATTTTTCACGCAGATCTGAATGGAAAAAACACGCAGATTTAGCCCGGTGTGCCTATTCGCTATTAAATCTGTACCAAAGGAGACTTAGGTTGGGAGTTCAAATAGGGCAGCGGTCGACTGTGGACGGTGGTCCTTCGACAATTTTACTTCACCTTCTTCCCGTGCTTCATCACGAGATCCACATCCTGTAGCAAGTTGATGTAGCGCAACACATCTCCCTTTACGGCGATGATGTCGGCATATTTTCCTTCGGAGATAGTCCCGTAATCTTTTTCCACTTTCATGGCCACGGCTGGCCAATAGGTAGCCGCTTTGATGGTGAGCAAGGGGTCCATTCCAAACTGATTGACCCATACATCCAATTCATTCCAGGTGCTTTGGCTATGGAATTTCATCGGAATTCCACTATCCGTGCCGACGAGCATCACCACGCCACTTTCTTTGAGCTGGGCAAACTTACGGTCTAAGGTAGGTTTACGTACAGGGGTAAGTTGGAAGTAGGACATTCTACCAGGGAATCGTAGCGAGGCGCGAATGTCTCTTACGATAGAGTCCGGTAGCCCCAAATGCCAAGAAGTATCGTCTAGTTTTTCTGGATTGTCGCGCACAAATTCGTAATTGAAAAGCCCTTCTACGGTTGGAGTCCAGAAAAGTGGACCTAGGTTCATTTTCGCGGCGCGCTCTTTCATCATCTTCATGATGTCTTCTGGATATTCGGGGGCGCTGCTCAAACCCGTATGCTCAAAATTATCCACTCCAATTTGGAGTCCGATTCGAATTTCTTCAGGACGGTGGGAGTGGCCTACCACCATTTTCCCATACTTGTGTGCCTCGTCCACCACGGCTTTGGCCTCCTCCAAGGTCATTTGGTCTTGGTCGATGAGTTTGATGACATCGACTCCTGCATCGATCAGTTTTTTGACTTTTGCTCGGGCGTCTGCTGCACCGTTTACCCCCCAGCGGAAGGCTTCTGTGTTGGGATAGGGTGCTTTTTGGATAAAAGGCCCAGATACATAGATCGTGGGACCTGGAATTTCTCCTTTTTGGATTCGTTTTTTGACATTGATGCTGGCCTCAAGAGGAGCACCCAAGTCTCGGGCAGAGGTCACACCTGCCATCAGCAATTGGTGTGCTGAAGAAGGCATGATCACCGACTCAAATACATCGATGTAGGTACTGTCCCAATGCGTGTAGTCGCTGTGCCCATTGAGCATCAGGTGCACGTGCATGTCCCAAAGCCCAGGCAAGACACTCATACCTTCAGTGGAAATCACTTCCGCTCCAGCGGGAATGGCTAGGCTTCCCACCTGTCCAATGGCCTTGATTCGTTCCCCTTCCACAATAATTACCGAATTGCGGATAGGCGTACCTCCAAAGCCATCAATCAAGGTTCCCCCTACTAGGGCTTTGACTTGTTGGGAAAAAGAGGGGATGCTAAGCAAAAGTAAGCAGGCGAAGAGGAGAGATTTTTTGAGCATGGCTGGATTTGGAGAAAGTATATGCCCGATTAAGGTACGGATTTCGCACATTAAATTTTAACTTTCGAATTCAATTTCTCACGTACATGCCTCAAGGAAAATTATTTTTAATTCCCAATGTACTGGCCGAAAATACGGCCCACTGGGTGATCTCTCCTCAAGTTCAAGATGTCATAGCCCACACCAAGATCTTTTTGGTTGAAAATCCTCGATCGGCACGGCGCTACATTTCTAGTTTAAAACTAGGAATCAACATTGAAGAACTGCATCTCGAAATTTTGGATAAGGATACCCAGCCCGAGCAAATGTCTCGCTTGATGATGCCTCTCCTGAATGGAGCCGACATCGGGGTGATTTCTGAAGCGGGTTGCCCTGGCATTGCCGACCCTGGAGCCCTTGCTGTGGCCTATGCACATCAAAAAGGAATTCAAGTGGTACCCATCTCAGGTCCGAGTTCCATGTTTCTGGCGCTGATGGGATCTGGTTTTTCGGGCCAATCCTTCGCTTTTCATGGTTACCTTCCCATCGATAAAAAAGAAAGAGCAGCCACTTTAAAAAAATTGGAGCAGGAATCTATCCGCGAAAAAAGAGCCCAGCTCTTTATGGAAACGCCTTTTCGCAACAATCAATTGCTAGCCGATGCACTGTCTATGCTGGCACCACACACCAAGTTGTGCATCGCCAAAAACCTCACCGCTGCGGATGAGTTGATCCAAACCAAAACCATCGCGGATTGGAAAAATCACCCCCTAGACCTACACAAAGTTCCTGCCGTATTTATCCTACAAGCCTTCTAGCATGTTTACCATCGACGCACACCTGGACCTGAGCATGAATGCGATGGAGTGGAATCGGGACCTCACCCGTCCACTTTCGGAAATCAATGCCCGAGAGCAGGGAATGACCGACAAACCCGATCGAGGAAATGGGACGGTCTCCCTACCAGAGCTTCGCAAAGGGAATGTGGGGTTGGTGGTCGCTACGCAAATAGCTCGCTTTGTAGCGACAGACAATCCGCTTCCGGGTTGGCACTCGCCGCAGCAAGCTTGGGCACATACCCAAGGGCAACTTGCCTGGTATCGGGCGATGGAAAAGCAAGGCGAATTGAAGCAAATTCGGAACTGGCAGGAGCTGGAGACGCATTTGGCCTACTGGAATGCTGGGGAAGATAAAAGTCAAAAAGCAATTGGCTACATCTCATCTCTAGAAGGAGCCGATTCCATCGTGTCCCTCGACTACCTGGAGACAGCCTACGAAAATGGATTGAGAGCGTTAGGTCCTGCCCACTATGGTCCAGGTCGCTATGCCTATGGCACCGATTCTTCTGCGCCATTATCTCAACAGGGGAGGGACTTACTACGCAAAATGGATGAGTTGGGCATTATTCTAGATGCTACTCACCTCTGTGATTTGGCATTTTGGGATGCATTGGATCATTTTCAAGGGCCAGTATGGGCCAGCCACAACAATTGCCGAGCGCTTGTAGATCACAACCGACAGTTCTCTGATGAGATGATCAAAGCCTTGATCGCTCGTGGAGCAGTAATTGGTGGTGTATTTGATGCCTGGATGCTAAGTCCCGGCTGGATACGTGGTAAAAGTACCCCAAAGGAGCGAAACGTAACTCTAGCTACCCTTCTTGATCACTTGGATCATATCTGCCAGTTGGCAGGAAATGCCAACCACATCGGTATTGGCTCTGATTTGGATGGAGCCTTTGGAAAAGAACAATGCCCTTCGGATTTGGAAAGCATCGCTGACCTGCAAAAAATCCCCGACCTACTTCGGGTGAGAGGCTACTCGGACGAAGATGTCCAAAAGGTGATGCATGGAAATTGGCTTCGCTTTTTGAAAAAGGCCTGGAGTTAACATTGAAAATCGATTTTTAAGAATTGTTGTTTCTAAACCTGATCCGCCGCGGCGGATCAAACCTTAAATAGCCCCAGGTGAAACCTGGGGGATATAATCATAGTATTTCGCACAACCCGCCAAGTCGGGTTGATCCGCCGCGGCGGATTGAACATAATCGAAAATTAATCCCAAGGTTAAGATGGTTCGATCCGCCTCGGCGGATCGGGAAAATCTATCATTTCTATTTTTCCGCCGCGGCGGATTCACCTACTGAGGTAGGTGGACCCGCGGCTATTCAAAGTTAGATCCGCCGAAGCGGATCAATTTAGAATTAAAATCAAATTCCAAAATAAGATTAGCCACCTACAACATTTTTTTAGTTCAGAGGGATGGAAATCAATCGATTTCCTATGGGTTTTCTAAAAATAGCGGGCACTTCGGTACGTTTTTCTGTTTTTTAGCAAACGAATCTTCGTATTTTTTGAGGGATTATTGCCCAAAAGACCAAAACCCAAAATCGCCCATGCGAAAGCCTGCCTTGTCCTTTTCCCAAATCATCAACATGAACGTTGGTTTTTTTGGGATCCAGTATAGTTTTGGACTTCAGCAAAGTGCTGTTAATCCCATTTACGACATGCTGGGCGCAGCCCCAGATGAGATTCCCCTACTCAACCTTGCTGGACCGATGACGGGGCTCTTGATTCAGCCGATTATTGGTGCGCTGAGTGACAGTACTTGGAGCGATCGCTACGGGAGACGAAAGCCCTTTTTCTTTATTGGGGCGCTACTTTGCAGCATCTGCTTATTTTTCTATCCTTTCAGCAGCTCCTTGTGGATGGCCGCAGGTTTGCTTTGGGTGCTGGATGCAGCCAACAATACCGCTATGGAGCCTTACCGCGCCTTGATTGCTGATTCCTTGCCCGAAGAACAGCATGGCAAAGGATTCTTGACCCAAAGTTTCTTCACCGGCCTAGGCATTACGCTAGCCAATCTATCCCTCTTCTTTTTTCAAATCTACTTCAAAGGTAGCTGGGGCGCCCTCCCAGTCTGGGTCTATGCCTCCTTCTTCCTAGGAACTGTCTGCTCCATCACTTCTGTGCTTTGGAGTATGTCCAAGACCCCGGAATACCCTCCATCAGAAGAAGAATTGGCCGCCTTGCGTCTTCGCAATCAGGGCATGCCCCATCCGGCTATTCAGTTTTTTCTTTCTGTTCTGAGCACCTTAGTGGCTTATGCCGCTTTTTTAATCCTTTTACCGTTCACGCTGCTAGATCGTGGACTGATCCGAAAAGTACTGTCTTGGGTGGATTCAAAGCCTGCCTTACGGGTGCTTTTTGCTCAAAATTTAGAGATTGTAGAGGCCATTTTAGTCATGCCCTCCGTGATGTGGAAATTGGCTTTGGTATACCTTTTCCAATGGTATGCGCTGTTTTGCTACTGGCAAAATTCCGCCAAGAGTATCGCCCTTTCCGTGTGGAAAGTAACGCCTTCCTCTGATCCTGCTGCCTACGAAGAAGCAGTAGGATGGGCAGGCTTGGTGAATGGCTGGTACAACATTGTGACCTTCCTTTCAGCTTTCTTCTTAGTTACGCTAGCCCAAAAACACGGGGCCAAGCGAGTACACTTTATTTGCTTGTTGCTTGCTGGAATCGGTTTGTTGATTTTCCCCATGCTGGAAAACAAATACGCCTTATTTATCCCTATGACCGGTTTTGGCATTGCCTGGGCGAGCATGATGGGGATCCCTTACCTTTTGGTAGTTAACGAAATTCCCAAAGAACGCTACGGGGTGTACATGGGCATCATCAACATGATGATTGTGATTCCCATGATCTTCCAGACGCTGACCTTTGGCTATATCTCCAAAAACTTCTTGAATAACGATGCGGGGCAGGCCATCCTCTTTGGAGGGGTATTGCTGCTTATCGCTGCGGTCGCAACGCTTCGAATCAAAGGAAGTAACACCACCGCTTCACCTTCACAAGCCCCTTCGGGACATTAACCTATTCCTATCACCACCACCCTAGCCTACACCCATGTCGGTAGAAATCACGCGTACTGAAAAAATTGACCAACTTTTCCAGGCCCATTCCCTAGATACCCAGGGAGCAGACCGGGATTTTGTAACCCGATTTCATAATAGCCTTCCCAAAATTCAGGGCTTATTCCAAGAACTCTATGGGGTTCATGAGGAAGCCGAATCTCAGTTGCTCGAACTTTTGCGAAGCCTGATTCTGGGTTACCAAGCGAGAGAAGAATCGCTTCTAGAGCGAGATCGAAATAAGGCCGCCGAAGGCAATTGGTTTTTGAGTCAAAACCTGGCAGGAATGAGTATGTACGTGGACCGCTTTGCAGGCAGCCTCAAAAACATGCCTTCCAAACTTTCGCACCTGCAGGATTTGGGGGTAAATTTTCTTCACTTGATGCCGCTCTTCGAGAGCCCACAAGGAGAAAGTGATGGGGGCTATGCGGTTTCCAATTTCCGAAAGGTAGATCCACGGTTCGGGACTTTGGAGGATTTGATGGACCTACGCAAGACCATGCATTCCCAAGGTATGTACCTGATGCTGGATATCGTGCTCAACCATACCTCACACTTACACGACTGGGCCATGAAGGCCAAGGCAGGCGATCAAGAATACCAGAATTACTATTACACCTACGAAAACCGCTGGATTCCCAACGAATTTGAGCAGGCCATGCCGGAGATTTTCCCGGAAAGTGCCCCGGGCAACTTCACCTGGAATGAGGAGATGAAGCGCTGGGTGATGACGGTATTTCACAATTACCAATGGGACCTGAATTTTAGCAATCCCAAAGTCTTGCAGGCGATGGTGGAGACCATGCTGTTTTATGCCAACCTCGGGGTAGACCTGCTCCGAATTGATGCGCCCGCCTTTATATGGAAGCAAACAGGTACCTCCTGCCAAAATCTTCCCCAAGCACACACACTCCTTCGACTGATCAAGCAATGTGTTCATGTGGCTACGCCTGGGATGGCACTGCTCGGAGAGGCGATCGTAGCGCCCAAAGACATTATGAATTACTTTGGAACAGGAGATTTTGTGGCCCAAGAATGCGACTTTGCCTACAATGCCACCCAGATGGCCCTGCAGTGGGACATGCTAGCCTCTGGGGATACTAGCGTTATGCTCCAAGCCCAAGGAGATATTCTCAGAAAGCCCTACGGCACCTCTTGGATTACCTACACCCGCTGCCACGATGACATCGGGCTCGGATACGAGGACGCCAGCATTGCGCAAACAGGAAAGGATCCCTACTTGCACCGTAAATTTTTGAAGGAATACTATTCCTATTCTGGAGACCAATGGATGAGTCCTGCCCGGGGGGCGTTGTTCTCCTCCAATCCCAAGACTGGAGATGCGCGCATCAGCGGCACGCTCGCCTCACTTTGCGGCTTGGAAAAGGCACTCTTTGAGGGCAATGGACCTGCAATTGAGCAGAGCATCCAAAAAATCTTGCTCATGCAAGCCCATTCCATCTTTTTGGGAGGGCTACCCATGCTCTTTTACGGAGATGAAGTAGGCTACACCAACGATTACCGCTTCCAACAGGATCCTTCTAAGAGTTACGACAACCGCTGGATGCATCGCCCACTACTGGATTGGGAAAAGGTCAATCGTCGAAAAACAGAAGGTACCTTGGAGTTTCAACTTTTTGAGGGAACCAAGAAGTTATTGGCCATCCGGAAATCTCAGGACCTATTTGCAGATCTGAGCAACCTGTCCTGGATGACTCCACACAACAGACATATCGCGGGATTGATCCGAAGAAAAGGAGAGGAGAGGCGTTACTGCTTGTTCAACTTCAGTGATCAGCCTGCTGGGCTTACCTGGTATGCATTCCGTGAACAAGGAGAGTCTGCTACCCAACTTTTGGATTCCTGGACGCAGTCGACGTATACGGTAGGACCTGATCACGAGCATTTGGTGATTGAACCTTATGGCTTCCGGATTCTGGAACCTCGATAAGGACTTGCTTAGGACTTTTTAGAGGATCCTCGAACCAGGAGTTTGGTTTTCAGTTGGACGGTGTCCGTGTTGCTCAATTCAGGATTTTGGAGTTGGGCGAGTAGCATTTCCACTGCCTTGGCGCCCATTTCTTCCCCAAACTGGTCTACTGAACTGAGTGTAGGACTGGTAAACTCGGCAAACATCCAGTTGCTAAATCCTACAAGTCCTACTTGGTTTGGGATGGAATAATTGGCTGACTTGAGGTAATTCATCGCACCCAAAGCCACCAAATCGGTGATGCAGAATAAGGCGTCTGGTGGATTCTGACTTTCCATCAGGGCCTTGGCAAAGGAAAATCCCTCTTCTTCGCTGATTTCAAAGCAAGGCTTCACCCATTCTTCTTGGAGCTCAAGGCCATGGTCCTCGAGGGCTTTTTTATAGCCCAAAAAGCGCTGTTCCGCGTTTTTTACTTCCATCCTTCCGCTGAGGTGCGCGATTTTTCGATAGCCCTGACGGATCAAGTGGCTGGTAGCCTGATAGGCACCTTCAAAGTCATCCACCACAAGTTTCAGGCTGGATAAGGATTCCGTGATTTTATCAAATTGTACCACTGCCTTGCCTTCATCTAAAAATGCCTGCAAGTGCTCGGCTTCTTTGGTTTCGTTGGAAACTGAAATTAAGAGCCCATCCACGCCCATACCCAGGAGGTATTGGCTGGCCAAGACTTCATCTTTGAGGTGGTCGTAGGATTGGGCGAGGAGAATGCTGTAGCCTCTTTTTTTGGCGGCCTCCAAGGCCCCGCTGATGGTGGTGGAAAAAAAGTGATGGACGATTTGTGGCACAATCATCCCCAAGATGGAAGTCCGGTTTTTACGGAAATTGACTGCCATCGTATTGGGTACATACTGGTGCTTGGCCGCGTATTCTTTGACCAGCTGTATGGTTTCCTCTGAAAGGGAAGGGTAGCCATTCAGTGCTCTGGATACCGTCGAAGGGGAAAGCTTGAGTTCCTTAGCGATGTCCTTTAAGGTAATTTTTCGCTTTTCATTCATGGCCTAAAAATTTAAAGAGTGGGAATAGTCCAAGAAAAATAAATCTGCGTGTTTTTTCTCTAGAAATCTGTGTGAAAAACACAGATTCTGTGAAATTCTGGCTGCTTTAGCCTATAAAATGGGCCTAAATTGCTTCAAGAAGCGGACGTCGTTTTCAGTAAAGAGACGCAAATCCTTGATTTGGTTTTTGAGCATGGCAATTCGCTCGATGCCCATCCCAAAAGCAAATCCCGTGTACTTGGTAGAGTCAATGCCGCAATTTTCGAGGACATTCGGGTCTACCATGCCTGCTCCACCGATTTCTACCCAACCGCTGTACTTGCATACGTTGCAACCTTTGCCGCCACAGATCAGGCAGGAGATGTCAATCTCTGCACTGGGCTCGGTAAAGGGGAAGAAGGAGGGACGGAAACGTACCTTGGTTTCCTTACCAAACATTTCTTTGGCGAAGTGGTATAAGGTATTCTTCAGGTCGGCAAAACCTACATTTTCATCCACATAAAGTCCTTCAACTTGATGGAAGATGCAGTGTGCTCGGGCAGAAATCGCTTCATTTCGGTACACGCGTCCTGGAGAAAGGGTTCGGATCGGCGGCTTTTGATTTTCCATCACACGCACTTGCACGGAGGAAGTGTGGGTCCGTAGCGCGATGTCTGGATTTTTCTCGATAAAAAAAGTATCCTGCATTTCTCGAGCAGGGTGATTTTCAGGAAAGTTGAGTGCGGTGAAATTGTGCCAATCATCTTCAATCTCAGGACCTTCAGAAAGGTTGAAGCCGATGCGCTCAAAGATTTCGATGATGCGCTGGCGGGTAGCCGTCAGTGGGTGAATCGCCCCAAGAGGATAATTGGAGGCAGGTAAGGTGAGGTCTACGTCAGCAGTTTTTTCTTTTTTGTTGGAGGCGGCTACTTTCTCGATCAGGATTTGAAATTTCTCTTCAGCAAGTTGCTTTACGCCATTGACAAGTTGGCCGTAGGCTCGCTTTTCCTCATTTGGAATGCTTCCCATGGCACCCATCAATTCACCAATGACGCTTTTCTTGGAAATAAATTCCATTCGGTATGCCTCCAGTTGGTCTGGGGTACTTGCGTCTGCTGCGGCGATGGCAGCTTTGATTGCTTCGATTTTCTCCTGATACATGAGTTGCCTGTTAATCCTGTGGCAAAGGTACCAATTTCTAAATTTTTAGGGTAATCGCTCAAGAGTTTCCTTTAGCGATTACCCCAAATTATGCTTACCAAGTTCTTCCACCCTGTGGTCTTCCCATCATCCACGGTTGCTGCGGCTCAGCTGCTGGTTGCTTGAAGTTGCCTAGGATGTACGTAAAGGTGATCATCCCGTAGCGGGTGAGCACATTCGTAAATACGTCGGTCACGGCCACATCCGAAATGGTACGGCTGATGCTGTTGTTTTGGTTCAGCACATCAAAGAGGACTGCCTTGATTTCTGCTTTGTTGTTTTTTGCAAATCGTAATCCTCCTTCCATGTTCCAAAGCCAAAAGTTTTGGTTAAAGCCTTCAGAAAGTCCGGAATACAAGGAGTGTGCGACATTATTTCCCATAAAGAACTTGCCATTCTTGGAGGAGAAGTAGAGACGCATGGTGGATTCCTGCTGGTAGTAGTTATTGTTTAGATTCTGCTGCAGGGAGGAGTTGACAATGTTGTACGAACCCGTAGTGCTGATCGAGAAATCCACATTTTGGCTAATGTTTGAATTGAAGGTCAGTCCTTGGCTTAGTGTGGTGTTGTCATTCAGGTTGGAAACTCCATTAATCAAACCTGGCGTACGGTTGAAACTTACCCGCGTATTGATGTTGAACTGAGTTTTCAATTTTTTGAGTGGGGCGCCATAGGTCAAGAAGAAACTGGAGCGTATGTTGCCATCCAAATTCACTGGTCGAGAAAGCTGACCTCCAGAACGTAGCAAAATCTCGTTGTTGATCAGGGTGTCCCGGGTAGTCAAGAAGGTGCTATTTCCGATAAAATCAGAAGTGACCGAATGGGTCACAAAGAGGAATAGCGTTCTGGATTTCTCGAGGTTGATTTTGCTGATGTTTGCAAAGATGTTGTGGTTGTAACTCTGTCCCAAGTCTGGATTTCCCACGCGTAGGTTGAGTGGATTTTGGTTGTTGACCACATTTTGAAGTTCAGAGACACTAGGCTCGTTGGTGCTAGTTCTATAGCGCACTCTCCAGCTAAAGCCTGTTTCACGGTTACGGTAATTCAAGTTTGCGCTCGGTAGTATGTTGTTGAAACTACGATTGAAGGTGCCTGGTACCGGGAAGAAGGCCTCGTTGTCCAGTCGTGCATTTTGGTAATCCATATTCACGTTGACCGACCAGGCATCCTTGTTGTAGGCATAGCCAGAGCGAAGTCGTTGCGTGATGAATTTGTTGTCAAACTCATTACTCAATGCCGTGTCTAGAAGGGCTTTGCGTTCTTCGTCAATCTGATAGGTTTTTTGATCCGATGCCGTGGCGTTGTTACCTATCTGGTAGCCAAAGGTACCGATTGCATTTTTGCTCAACTGCTCCGTAAAAGTCAGGTTGACCCGGTAGTTGAATCCTTCATTCAAGGAGTAGGTTTCTTGTGTAGCAGTGTCCACTAGATTTCTACGGAATTCACGGCTTGCAGCCAAAAGGTCAGAATCTTGGTCACGGTTGGACCAGGCGGTAAATACTTCAGTAGAAAGCGTTCTACCCTTTTTGTCGAATTTGTAGCGGTAGGTCAAGTTATTGGATAAGTTGACTGCTTTGGTGGTCGCATTGCTGATGGATCGAAGTGCGGAAAGCGAATCGCCCAAGCTATTGCGGGTAAGCGCATCTCTGTCGCTGAAAGTGCTGTTGTCCTGGAAGGAAAGGCTTGGCGTAAGCACGATGGAGTTTTTCTCATTGAGATCTGCTTCGATTCGCGCGTTGGCTCTGTGGTTGTTATTTTTTACCGTATTGATCAGATTTTCTTCGTAAAACTGACGGAGGTTGGCGTTTACAACCGTTTCTCTGTTGTTGATTTGGCGTAGTGAGTTGGCGGTATTGTTGAAGAAGTAACTACCAGTTACGTTGACTTTTTTACCCCATTTGTCAGAGTAGTTCAAGCCCATCGCATTCGTAGTCACGATACCTCCGGAATTGCCGACTAGGAAGTTGCTATTTCCTCCGCCGCCACCCCATTGGCCGCCTCCAAATCCACCTCCACCCATACCACCACCCATTGGTCCACCACGACCAGCTCCAGCAGAAGCATTGGCAGTCAATCCTGCAAGGTCTTGACTAGAGAAGTTTTGTTGGTTGATGTTGTTGAAAAGGCCCAGAACGGAGATTCGCTGATCCCCTTTGAAGAAGTTGACACTTCCTCCCGCTGCATAGCGGTCATCGTTTCCGTATCCGGCGTAGGTTCTGCCGAAGGAGCCATTTTTCTTGTCAGAGCGCAAAATGATGTTGATGGTCTTCGTATAACTTCCATCGTCAAATCCGGTGAGGCGGCTTTGGTCCGAGCGCTGATCTAGTACCTCTACCCGATCAATTGCATCTGCGGGCAGGTTGCGAAGCGCAATATTTGGGTCGCTACCAAAAAATTCACGTCCATCGACCAAGATTTTTTGTACCTGTTCCCCTTGGGCTTGAATTTGCCCTCCCTGGAAGGTAATGCCTGGCATCTTTCGAATCAGGTCTTCTGCCTGAGCATTGGTTTGCGTTTTGAAGGCATTCGCATTGAAGGAGGTGGTGTCTCCTTTTTGCTCTCCTACTACACTTACACCTTGTACTAAAACTTCGCCGAGCACCTTCGTGTCTTCTAGGAGGATTAGTTCCCCAAGTTCCACTGGTTCCCGCATGCTGTGAATTTTGGTGATGGTTTTGTAGCCCAAAAAGGTGATTTCCACCTTCACTTCTGGGATAAAGGGTCTTGCAATTTCAAATCTTCCATCCGCACCCGTGACGGTGCCTCGAAGTAGGGAGTCAGTGACGGTTTTGATTAGGACATTGGCGCCAATCATGGGCTTCTTTATCGCTCCATCGATTACTTGGCCCGTAAACTTTCGTTCAGGACGGGCTTGGTCGGTGGGGCGCTGTCCATAAGAGGAAAGCGTCACGAACAAGGATAAAAAAAGAAAAATTAGAACGGGGTAGCTTTTCATAAATTGGTTGTAGTTCACCTTCTTTGACTCCAAGGAGCAGGAAAAGGTTTAATTGATGTGTGTAGTAAAATTAGAATGGGAATTCTAAGGGATAAGTGGTTTATTTTCAGTCTAAAAGATCCCAAATCAAGCAGCTTGCGTCTTGATCTCGGCATAAGAAATACCGTAATGGCTTTCGTGGTAGGTTACTTTTCCATCTTTCAGGAGCAATACTTGGGGAGATTCGTGTGGAATACCAAAGCGCTCGGCTACCAAATTGGAAAGGGAACGGTAGGCGATTAGGTCCAGGTAGTAGGGGGTAATTTGGGAAGAGTCCTCCTCCTTCCAATTGCGAAGCAGTCGATCCAAGGACATGCTGCTGATTGAGCAGCGGGTACTGTGTTTGAAAATAAGCACAGGCTTCTCGGCACTTTCTTGGATCAGCTGATCGATTTGCGCTTCTGAAGTGAGTTTGTTCCAGTTCATGTCCTCTTTTCGCTACTTTTGTAGTTGCATCCACAAAGGTAACCTAGTTAACCTGAACTCTCAAATCCAATGACTGTGCCAACTTTCTTTTCCCCTTCTAAAAGATCCTTACTTTTTTGCTTGGTTCTAGGGCTTCTTGCTTTGTCCTGCAAAACCTTAGATCCATCTGCGAGCCTCCCCTTGCCTACAGTTCCCAAAACCAGTTCGGTAGTCAATGTGCCGTTAGACATTCCTTTCACTACCTTGACTGCAGTGGCCAACCGGTCTACGCCGAATGTATTATTTAAGCAGCGTGGGATGGATTTGGGAAATGGCTTGGTGGGAGATTTTGAATTTTCTAGAAATGGAAGAATCCAATTTCGCGCCCTAGATCAGCAGCGATTGGAAGTGGTCTTCCCGCTAAAAATCCAAGGGGAAGTTGGTCTTAAGCCAGGTGGGCTTCGAAACCTGCTTCAGTCCAAGGTACCCATCAATACGAGTTTGGCGCCTGTATTTGTCTTCAATCCTGAGTTACAGCCCAACTGGTATTTGGCGATACCGGAATTTGAATTACTGGATTTGGGGGGCAAATTGGGATTTTCTGTACTAGGAATAGAACTGGACTTAAGCCCAATCGTCCGCCAGGAGATTCGGCGATTTGCAAAGCAGGAACTTACCTCCAAGCCTAACTTGCTTCCACTCAAGCCACTCATGGAGTCCATCTGGAATCAAGTGGGCCAGCCCATGTTCGTGGACATGGAAGGCAAGAAAACTGGGCTTTCCATTCGACCAGATTCCGTGAAGATTCGGGAATACCTTCAGCCCAACAAAGGACTGCACCTAGACTTAGGCGTAAAAGGGCAGGTTCAAGTACATCCGTCCAACGCACTTCCTAGCCGTGCCTTTCCAATTCCCAAAGTTTCACCCAATACCGACGCGAGCAATCGGATCGACTTGCAGTTGCCCTTGGAGTTTACCTATGGGGAGCTGGATGCGTTGATCCAAAAATCTTTTGGTGGGCAGTCTATCCCAATGAATAAAACCTACCGATTCAATGCCACTCAATTCCGTACGCAAGCCTATGGAGAGCGATTGGGCATCACGGTTGCCTTTACCGCAGTAAGTACCAAAGGGGGTGATTTGAAAGGGGAGCTATTCCTAGTGGGTAGACCCGTTTACGATCCGGCTACGCGCGTGCTGCAGGTCGTAGATCTGGATTTTGTGATGAAAAGTGGTAGCGCCAAAGCGATGTTGGGAACCATGATCAAAAAGGGGAAAATCCATCGACAACTCAGTCAACGCATGAAAATGCCATTGGGGGAGACGATCACCGAGAGTTTGCAAGGGCTACAGGAGCGACTATCACTACAAACTCCAGTGGCTAACCTGTCCATTCAGAATTTGCAAATCGCACCGCTCGGATTTTATCCTACGGCTACAGGCTTGGCCATCCCGCTGCAGGCTACGGGAACCACAGCCATTCAATGGAAGTAAGACTTTTGTAATTTTTGCTAAGCCTCTTTTTACCATTGACCAAGTAAAAAAGGGTTGAAGTTCAATTAAGTGGGCTGTTGACTGTTGACTGCCGACTGTGAACGATTATCCGCAGTGGTAAATAAGTATGTTATGCCACTGGAAAGATTGCGGATAATCCAAGTTTATTTTCTCCCCGCTTTGATTTTTTCGACCACCTCTGGGTCCAAGAGCGTAGAGATATCTCCCATGCCGTCTAGGCTGCCCTCGGCAATTTTGCGAAGAATTCGGCGCATGATTTTTCCTGAACGGGTTTTGGGCAATCCCGGTACAATTTGGATTTTGTCAGGCTTGGCAATCGGGCCGATAATCTTGGAAACAGTTTCCTTGATCTCCTGAATGAGATTCTCCTCGCTGCGATTGCTTAGATCACAAATCACGTAGGCATAGATGCCTTGTCCTTTGACCTCATGCGGATAGCCGACTACTGCAGATTCAATGACTTTGGGATGTTCGTTGATGGCATTTTCTACTTCTGCAGTTCCTAGGCGATGGCCAGATACGTTCATGACATCGTCGACCCTACCCAAGATGCGGTAGTAGCCATCGTGATCCCGTTTGACCCCGTCGCCGGTGAAGTACTTGTTTTTGTAGGTAGAAAAATAGGTTTGCTTGCAGCGCTCGTGATCCCCGTAAGTGGTGCGAATCATGGAGGGCCAAGGGAAGTTGATGCAGAGGTTGCCTTCTACTGAATTGCCGCGCAACTCATTTCCTTCGGCGTCCACAATACTCAGTTGGATGCCGGGTAAGGGGAGTGTGGCATATGCGGGCTTGGTGGGCGTGATGCCTGCGAGGGGAGAGATTAGAATTCCCCCAGTTTCAGTTTGCCACCAGGTATCGACTATGGGGCATTTCCCCTTGCCGATATGGTTGTGGTACCAGTGCCAAGCCTCCTCATTGATGGGTTCGCCCACGGAGCCGAGGACTTTGAGAGAATTCAAGTCATGTCCTTGGATGGGGTCGGTTCCAAATGCCTGAAGGGCTCGGATGGCCGTTGGGGCGGTGTAAAAAATGTTGACTTGATGTTTTTCTATAATTTCCCAGAAACGTCCTGGATGTGGATAAGTGGGTACCCCTTCAAACATCAGCGTGGTCGCACCCGCGAGAAGGGGGCCATATACGATGTAGGAGTGGCCAGTAACCCAACCGATGTCAGCAGTACACCAGTACACGTCTCCTGGAGTGTATTGAAATACATTTTCAAAGGAGTATTTGGTGTAAACCATGTAGCCTCCGGTGGTATGCACCACCCCTTTGGGTTTGCCCGTAGAACCAGAGGTGTAGAGGATAAATAGCATGTCTTCGCTATCCATTTCAGCGGCTTTGTGGAGGTCGGATTGTCCTTCCAGAACTTCATTCCACCAATAGTCGCGACCTGCTTGCATGGCAGTTTCTTGACCGGTTCGGCGGTATACAATGACGGTTTCTACGGCCACCTTCTCCAAGGCCTCGTCCACGATTTCTTTGATGCTAATTTTCTTGTTGCCCCGGTAGTTGCCGTCTGAAGTCAAAATGGCTTTGGCTTGACAATCTTGAATTCGGTCAGCCAAAGAACTGCTAGAAAAACCAGCAAAGACCACGGAATGGATGGCGCCGATGCGTGCGCAGGCCAGCATGGCGATGGCAGCTTCAGGGACCATGGGCATGTAGATGATCACTCGGTCCCCTTTGCCAATGCCTTTGGCTAAGAGTGCGTTTGCAAATCGACACACCTCCACAAATAGTTCGCTGTAGGTAAGTGTTCGACCCTGCTCGTGGGGCTCATTGGGCTCCCAGATGATGGCGGGTCGATCGCCTAGGGTGTAGAGATTTTTCTCAAAAATATTTTCAGTAATATTGAGTTTCCCGTCCACAAACCAGCGCACATCGGGCTCTTCAAAGTTCCATTGCAGAACTTTTGACCAGCGTTTTTTCCAATGAAATGAATCGGCGATTCTAGCCCAAAATTCCTCGGGCTGCGCCACACTTTTTTGGTATTCGTGGAAGTATCCGCTGAGGGTATGTAATCGATCACTCATGAGTGGGGTAGTCTAAGTTGTAAATCAATGGTCGTACGCTTTTCCTGCACCTTTTGGAATTCGGATTTCTTGGATGAGGTCCTGAACATTTTTGGGCGGAGGAGGGGTGAGGTAAGAGACACCAAAGCAAACTAAGAAGTTGAGCGCCATACCCAAGGTTCCAATTCCCTCTGGGGAGATTCCCCACCACCAATTGTCAGCAGTATTCAGTTCGGGAGAAATGAATTTGAAGTAAGAAATGTAACTGATGGTGAACACGAGACCTGCAAGCATCCCAGCGATGGCGCCTTCCCGGTTGATCCGAGTAGAAAAGATGCCCAGCAGAATCACAGGGAAGAAGGAGGAGGCGGCTAGGCCAAAGGCAAATGCCACTACTTCAGCCACAAAACCTGGAGGGTTGATGCCAAAGTATCCGGCAAGCAGCACGGCTCCAGCGGCTGCGATTCGCGCGATGCGCAATTCTTTTTTCTCCGAGATCTCAGGTCGGAAAGTTTTGAATAGATCCCGAGATACTGAAGTAGAGATCACAAGGAGCAAGCCTGCTGCGGTAGATAGGGCTGCTGCCATGGCTCCAGCGGCCACAAGACCCACCACCCAGTTGGGGAGTGAAGCGATCTCTGGGCTAGCCAAGACCATGATGTCCTTGTCGATGCGCAATTCATTGGTGGCTGGGTCGGCTAGGTACTGCACTTTTCCATCCCCATTTTTATCCTCGATCCCGATGAGGTTGGTTTGCTGCCAATTGGTCACCCATGCTGGCAGGGTATCGATGGGTTTTTCGGAGGTAGATTGGATGGTATTGTAAATTCCAAAAGCAGCCACTGCGGGAGCAGCAGTGTAAAGGATCGCAATAAATACCAGGGCATAGCCTGCAGAAAGGCGCGCATCCCGCACACGTGGCACCGTGAAAAACCGAACAATCACATGGGGCAGTCCGGCGGTACCGACCATCAAAGCCAACGTGATCATGAACATGTCCGAAGCGCTTTTTTTGCCAGAGGTATATTCTTCAAATCCTAGGTCAGCCAAAATCCCGTCCAATTTGTCCAAGAGCGGAACCCCATCGGCTACATTACCACCCAATCCCAATTGAGGGATTGGGTTGCCGGTGAGCTGCATGGAGATAAATATGGCAGGAACCAGGTAGGCAAAAATCAACACACAGTATTGGGCTACTTGGGTGTAGGTGATGCCTTTCATGCCGCCCAAGACCGCATAGAAAAATACGATGGCCATGCCAATGACTACTCCCCATTCGATGGGAAGTTCGAGGTAGCGGGAGAACACGATTCCTACTCCACGCATCTGTCCTGCAACGTAGATAAAGGAAATAAACAGGGCGCAGATCACCGCCACGACACGTGCTTTATTGGAATAGTAGCGGTCGCCTACAAAGTCAGGAACGGTAAATTTGCCAAATTTCCGAAGGTAGGGGGCAAGCAGCAAGGCCAGCAATACATAGCCTCCCGTCCAGCCCATCAGGTACACCGATCCATCGTAGCCAGAGAATGAAATGATGCCCGCCATGGACATGAAGGAAGCGGCAGACATCCAGTCTGCTGCAGTTGCAAGGCCATTGGCTAAGGGAGATACCCCGCCTCCAGCCACGTAAAATTCTTGGGTAGAACTTGCTCTTGTCCAAATAGCAATGCCGATATAGAGCGCAAAACTCAGCCCGACGAGTAGGTAGGTCCAGGTCAATAAATCCATATCAGTCTTCGTTTACCTTAAATTCCCGATCCAGCGCATTCATTCGGATTACATAGATAAAAATCAGGACCACAAAAGAGTAGATGGATCCTTGCTGCGCAAACCAAAATCCCAACTTGAAGCCACCTAGGCGAATGGTGTTGAGTTCTTCTACCCAGAGGATCCCAAAGCCAAAGGAGACTACGAACCAAATGAAAAGGAGTAAGGCGAGCGTTTGGAGGTTTTTTTTCCAATACCGCTCCATTTTTGTAGGGGAGGATGACATTACAAGTAGGTTAGTGTGGGTTTAATTGAGCTTCCAATCAACAAAAGGAAACCTGATTTTTTGTTGGGAGTAATTTAACCAAAAAAATAGGAGGAAAAGACTATTTTTCCAAAGATGGGATTCGTTTTGGATAGAAGGCGTAGCTATATTTTTGTTTGTAAACGCGCCCCTAAACGAAGGGCTTCAAAAAATCAGATGAAATATTCTGAGGCCATGGCCAAAGCAGCGGCCAAAAAAGTAACAGCAAGTTTGTTGAGTTGAAAGGTGTGGTGTGGACTGCTTTCGAAGAAGATGGTGGTTGAGATGTGCAAGAAGCCACCAGTTACCAAACCATATAGAATTCCAATTCCTTCGGTAGAAAGCAATCCTTGGCTGATAAAGAAATTACTAGAAATCATACCCAAGGGAGAGGCTAGTGCAAAAAGGGTCAGGAGTACAAGGGTCCATTTTTTGGACAGGGAGGCCGAAAGTACGGCTGCTAGCGCAAATGCTGCAGGGCCTTTGTGCATCAGAATGCCGAGTAGGATAGTTTTATCGCTATGCTGATGCAAAGAAGAGACGTTGTGAGAAAGCAAAGTTCCCTCCAAAAAGGCATGAATGAAAAGGCCTATCATCAGGGTAAACACCCCTTTGTAGGAAGCGGCTTGGTGCTTGTGGATGTGGCCATGTTCGATGCCTGCCGACCAAAACTCCAAAAGTTGCTGTAGAAGAAAGCCTACTAAAATGTAGACCCCCATTCGACCAGGGTTGTAATTTCCGGCAAAAAGCTCAGGTAGGATATGGAGGATGGTGATGGAAAAAAGGTAAGATCCTGCAAAGACCAGCATCAATTTGAAGTATTTCTCCTTGAATACAGGCGCTACAAACACCAGAAGCCCTGCCAGAAACGCTGTTAAAAAAAGAAGTATAAAGTTTAGCGCCATGGGTTGAGCCTCTTCCTTGATACTAGGCAAGAGGGATTTTTTTTACAAAGGTAAGATAAATTCAATAATGTTGCATTTATCTTTTTATTGAATTGGAAAAGAGAGGAATGATTTGAGTTCGGGGCTGCTGTAGGTGGTCAATCCCTTGCCTTTTTTATAGTACACCAGGACCATCTCTACATCCTTCCTCGCAGAGTCAATTCGGATGGCCTCTTGCCAGCCACGAACGAGTAAGGACTCGGATAAAATGGCGGCCGCCTTTGGATCATTGGCAAAGACCGTCGTTTGAAGAAGACCATGGCTAAGAGGATAGCCTGTACGAGGGTCCAACACCCAAGCCTTTCGAATCGAATCCTGTGGGTAGGATTGGGTGAAATTTCCCGCAGTGGCTACGGCTTTCGTTTGAAGCGCGATTAATCCCTCCTGGGCTTTCCCCAAACTATCTGGGTATTGGGTTTTGTGTTTCCAAAGTTCTTTTCGCTCATTCACCCCTTTGGCTACGGTATGTCGACCCAGCTGCAAGAAATAATTTTGAACACCTTCTTTTTCAAGTAAACGTACTACTTGAGTCAAGGCAATTGCTTTGCCATAGTCTGAAAAATCAACTTTTGACTCTGATTTTGATTTTTGGATGATGGTATCGCTGAGTATAAATTTATTCATACCCACATTTTCTAGCAGTGCAGGAATGTTTGCACTATCCTTTATCGCGGCAAGAGAGGATGAAAATGTCCAGCCTTGGTAAAGAATTCCGCTACTTGGGTCCCAGGTATTTTCCGAACTGCTCGCATCTTGAGTCGCCAGTTTTAGTAAGGAAAGGAGTTCCTTGGAAGGTTGAGGCAAGGAATCTTGCCGATTAAGCTGATACAATTCGGACCTCGGAGATTCCATCAAATACAACTGTTCCTGGTAGGTAAGCAGGGAATCTAATTTGTCTTTTAAATTGGGTTTTTCTGGATAGAATAAAAAGAGGTAGGCTTGATCCATAAATTCCCCATTCCAGGTAATCAATCCCTTTTGTCGAGCTATGTCCTCACTGCTACTTGGGTTGCCTGTCACGTTTCTGTACAAATAGACAATCAGCACCAAGCCCAACAAGACTAAGGAGTAGATGGTATTTTTTTTTGCGTTCGGGCTCATTTGGATGGAGAAATTTGAAAACAAAATTACTACCTTTTTTTTATCCTGACTGGAAAGATTCAAGCCAATTCCTCCATCGGTTTTTGTCTATATTTGTAACTAGCGCATATCCCATGAGAGAAGATTATTTGACAGGCGATGAAGAACATCTAGGTCCTAAGGATCGAGAGTTTGAACGTGCATTGCGGCCGCTTAGCTTTGAAGATTTTACAGGACAGGCCAAAATCATCGAAAATCTTCGGGTATTCGTGCATGCGGCCAAGAAAAGAAATGAGCCCCTGGATCACGTACTCCTACATGGCCCTCCCGGCTTGGGCAAGACCACGCTCAGTAATATTATCGCCAACGAACTTCAGGCTGGCATCAAAATCACCTCAGGACCCGTGCTTGACAAGCCTTCTGACTTGGCAGGCCTACTGACCAACTTGGAAGAGGGGGATGTCCTATTTATCGATGAGATCCACCGCCTCAATCCCATCGTGGAGGAATACCTCTACTCGGCAATGGAGGATTACCGCATTGACATCATGCTGGATAGCGGTCCCAACGCCCGTTCAGTTCAAATCTCACTCAATCCCTTTACCCTTATCGGGGCCACCACCCGCTCTGGATTGTTGACTTCTCCCCTTCGAGCTCGCTTTGGTATCAATTCCCGTTTGGAATACTACGATGCCAAGTTGCTAACCGATATTGTCCTTCGCTCTGGAGGAATATTGCAGACACCCATCGACGAAGTGGCAGCATTCGAACTCGCCCGTCGAAGTAGGGGTACCCCTCGTATCGCCAACATGCTTCTTCGACGTACCCGCGACTTTGCCGAGATCAAGGGCAATGGCACCATCACCTTGGAGATCGCCAAAATGGCCTTGAATGCCTTGGATGTGGATGAAAATGGCTTGGATGAAATGGATAACCGCATCCTGTTGACCATCATCGAGAAATTTAAAGGCGGACCTGTAGGATTGGGGACCATTGCTACCGCTTGCGGGGAAGAGGCTGAAACGATAGAGGAAGTCTACGAACCCTTCTTGATTCAGGAAGGCTACCTCAAGCGGACTTCTCGGGGAAGAATGGCCACCGAACTTGCCTACAAGCACCTCAAAATAAAACCAACGGGGACCAGCGGAACCCTGTTTGATAGTTAAAAAAGAAGCCCTAGTTCATGAATTGAACTGGGGCTTTTTGTTGGATAAGGCCGAGGCTTGGGATGTGCTTTTTTAGGCAAATTTCTTTAGCGATTCCTCCAGCACTCGAGCAAAGCGATACACATCCTGAAAGCTGGTGTAGAGTGGCGCTGGAGCTAGGCGGATCACGTTAGGATTTCTCCAATCACCCACCACTCCCTGTCCATACCATTCGTCAAAGACGGCTTTGCCTCCTTTGTGGATCAACAAGGACAATTGGCATCCTCGCTCTTCTGGATTTTTTGGGGTGATGATCTCCAATACACCTGAAGTGCCGCTGATCTCTTCAATCAAATATTCCAAGTAGCCGGTCAGCTGAATGCTTTTTTCACGAATGGCAGGCATGCCTGCTTCTTGAAACATATCCAAAGAAGCTTGGTGCACTGCCAAAGCGAGGACGTTGGAACAAGCGAGTTGCCAACCGTCGGCTCCATGCATGGGCTGAAATCCCTTTTCCATTTTGAAACGCTCGTCTTCCTGATGTCCCCACCATCCTGCAAATCGAGGAAGGTCTGCCCGGTCGGCATAGGTCTCGTGAACAAAAATCCCGGATACATTCCCTGGTCCAGAATTCAGGTACTTGTAGCTGCACCAGGTGGCAAAGTCCACCTTCCAGTCATGCAGTTGGAGGGGGGCATTCCCTACCGCATGGGCCAAGTCAAATCCTGCAAGCGCGCCCACTTCATGAGCCGCTTGAGTGATGGCTTGGATGTCGAAAAGTTGCCCCGTGTAATATTGGATTCCAGCCATGTTGACCATAGCTAATGCGCTGCCTTGCTTTTTGATTTCTGCTACGATATCCTCGGTCCGCAAGGTGTGTTCACCAGATCTAGGCTGAAGCTCCACCAATACGTCTTTGGGATCTAGTCCATGAAACTTGATTTGGGTTTCTAGCATGTATTGATCCGATGGAAAAGCTCCGCCTTCCACGATGATTTTTAATCGAGTAGGGCTAGGCTGGTAAAAGGACACCATCAAGAGATGCAAATTGACCGAAAGGTAATTCATGGCTACCACCTCCTCGGGCAAGGCGCCTAGGATTTGAGCTAAAATGGGTTTTGATTTCTTTCTTACGGAATACCAAGGATCTTCCCCATGGAAATACCCGTCCACTCCCATAGTTGCCCAAGCGGCCATCTCCTTCTCTAGGTAGGCTGCTGCGGTTTTTGGCTGTAGACCTAGCGAATTGCCACAAAAGTACAGGGCATCTTTTCCTTCGATCTTAGGGAAGTGAAAGCGGGATCTAAATTGGGACAAGGGGTCCAATGTATCCTGTTCTTTGGCAAAAGATTCGCTGTATTGGTAGTTGGGGGATGGGGTCATTTTGGAAAGGGATATTGGGTGTCTATTCTTACAATCAATGCTACTCGAGTTTTGTTTGGGAAGCGGGACTCAATCTGTACAGAATTGCAAGCTGAATTAAATTCTAAGGACTATCTTCGGCTTCTAGTTTTTTTCGAAAGATACCTACAAACTGTTTCAAAGTCCTAAGCGAAGCAGCCATGCTGTCCTTTTTTTGGCTTAATTTGCATCAAGACCCCATCGACTATGCACTTTCCCGTCGCGGACCTTCATTGTGATTTACTTTCCTTTATGGCGAAGGTTCCAAAGGCAGATCCCTTTGATCCGGATCAAATTGCTTGTGCTTTTCCTTGGCTAAAAGCTGGAGGGGTACGAGCCCAAGTGCTGGCAATTTACACCGATGTGCATCCCGAAAGCATGGATCTGGCAAGTCAGCAAGCAGACCTTTTTGTGAAGCTTCTTGAAGACCATCCCGAGACGGTTTGCCGCTGGGATGCAGCCTTTCAGCAGAATCTGGAGGCTAACGAACAATTGGGAATTCTTGCTTCCATTGAAAATGCTGCCGGGATCGGTACTTCGACGGCTACTTGGGCTGAGATCTATGCCCAATTCGATGCCCTGCTAGAAAAAGTAGGGTCACTCGCCTACATCAGCCTCACCCATCATACCGAAAATCGTTTTGGTGGAGGCAACTACACGGAAGGCATTGGATTGAAAGAGGATGGAAAGAGGCTGCTCGACTACCTAGCAGGCAAGCGGATTCCAGTAGACCTTTCCCATACCTCAGACCTGTTGGCGGAGGGTATTTTACATCACATTGACCGGCATCACCTGCCCATTCCCATTCTCGCTAGCCACTCCAATTTCCGGTCTATTTGGAACCATAAGCGAAATTTGACGGATGAATTTGCTCAAGAAATTATCCAGCGTGGAGGGATCATTGGGGTCAATTTTCTTCGCGCCTTTTTGGATAGTGAGCAGCCTGAGCGACTATTTGAACACTTAATCTATGGCTCCAAACTCAGTGATCAGGCGATCGCCTTTGGGGCAGACTTTTTCTATACCCAAGATTTCCCAGACCCTAGCCGTCACCCGATTTATTTTCCCTTGGCGGAAAATGCAAGCAAATACCCAAGCATTCTCGAGCGCCTGAGTCAGGAGTTGTCTGAGGGGCAGCTTCGGAAACTGGCCCATGAAAATGTGTTTCGCTTTTACCAAAACCTTTGGAGCTGATGTCAAGCCATCATTTTGTAAAAGAGCAGCAGGAGCCTGCCGTGTTTATCTTGGAGGTGGAGGGAATTTCCTTTGAAACGGTTGCCCCACTTTTGGAATGGTCCCCAACTCTCCTTGTCGCTCAAGAAGCGGTGGAGGTAGTACTCAGTTGGGGGATAAAAATCGATGTGGTTTTGGGTACAATGGACTTCCAAAATGAAAATAGGCACTTGCTTGAAGAACAGTATCCGCTACGCTTTTTGACAGTTTCGTCTTTAACTGCTTTGGAGGAAGGCATCCATTACTTGCTAGCATCCCAGCACAAAGGAGTGCATCTGGTGGGTTTTGATCACCAAAAACACCAGCAATTGGAAGAAAAGATTTTTCATCTGGACCTAACACTCGTGGATGGGGATTGGAAATACTATCCGGTCAAAGGAGGGAAGTTTTCTAAGTGGTTTGCTCCTGCTGAAATCCGCCTTTTGGCTTCCGAGAATCAACCTGTGGAAGTGTCCAATGCCGAGGGATCCTTGCTTTTTCCCGTGTGCTACCTAACCCAACTAGAAGTTCCTGAAGGTATTTCTACCTTCTCCAGTACGGGAATTTTTTGGATCGGAGAGCAGGTACGGGGTTAACCTATTTTGGCTTTTTCTTTCAACCATTTTTAAAAAAAACCACACAATAGGTTTCTCTAGTTGTGGTTGTTTTATTGGTGGTTTAACTTATTAATCTAGCCACTGAAATTCGAAAAACCACCTAGGCACAATAGGGTTACTTGGTACCCATAACTCAAGTTTGAAGCCAACCTTTAGAGCCCTCCTCTTTTTTCTGTGTGCCTCCTATGTAGTTTAATTTTTAAGGAGTTGAACTACTAAATTCCTGTTTGCTGCTTTTTTTGTAGTTCGTTGGCTTTCATAGTCTGCTATTCTCCCTTATCCTTTTTGGGTTTATTCTTTTCTTCAGGCAGTGCTTTCAAAGTATCTTTGGCATTTAAAGAGGTGACGACTTTTTTACCTGTTTTGTCTTCCAATTCCAGCCTTGCCACTTTGGCTACATTTCCGCCTTGCTTGGCCACTTCTTTATTTTCTTCAAAATCTTTTGGATTGGTGGCAGCCGAGATATCTTTTGTAGATGCTTCTGCCAACATGTTTAAGATCAACTCGGTATTGGTCATATTATCCCTCAAATTCTCCTTTTTTAATCCTTTAAGCACCTTATACTCTTTGGTGGTTTTCTCGCTCCAGGCTTTGGTGATAATATCGGTGAGTGTAGCAAATTGCACCCCTTCTTTCAAGCCTCGTTTTTTCCATTCATCGGTGAGTTCTTTGCGTATCTCAATGCTTTTCAATCGTTGGTTGATCCAGTTTTCAGAGTACCCCAGTTTAAGGTATTGCTCCAAAGCCCGGTCTATGCTCAATTCTGGATCTTGCATTTCATCCAATCGTTCTGCTGCTACCTGTGCCAGCCATAGTTTAAAAGGCTCTGCTTTGGGCGATGGAATGGATTGAATTAAACGAAAAAGCTGCTCGGTGTCTGCAACATCGGTATTGTAGAACTTTCCATCGGCTGATTGCATTTTCAGTTGTCCCAATTTTTGGGACAACTCACTTCCTTCAGCTTTTAGCTTCGTTTTTAGAGCATTCCAATATTTTCTCGGTCTTGGACTACCAGTTAAAATTTCAATTACGTCAGTAATCGAGATATACCATTTCTCTTGTTCGGCATCCCAAATGCTGCGCACTTCCTTTTCTTCAAACAGTTTGATGGCAGTCTCTTTGGTCATGGTCTACTCGAGTTTAAACTAATTTCCTACTGCAAGAAACAAGCCGGCAGCTACTAACGCGCCTAGGATGGGACCCACTACAGGAACCCATGCATAGCCCCAATCCGAGTCGCCCTTGCCTTTGATAGGCAAAAGTTGATGCATGATTCTTGGACCAAGGTCACGGGCAGGGTTGATGGCATAGCCCGTAGGTCCTCCTAACCCAAGGCCAATTGCCCAAACGAGCAAGGCTACTGGAAGCGCTCCGATGGAACCTAATCCAACGACAGTATTGTCCGAGTCTTCAAGTTTGGCTCCTGCGATGTAGAGGATCACAAAAACCAACACAAAAGTTCCGAGCGCTTCAGAGATTACGCTGGTTGAAAAATTCCGTACGGTAGGATCAGTACAAAAGACCCCTCGTTTCAATCCAGGATCATCCGTCATGTCAAAATGGTGTCTGTACATGGCCCAGGCCAATCCCGAACCGAGCATAGCTCCGCCAAATTGTGCTAAAATGTACCCTGGAGCCAAGGCCCAGTCAAATTTGCCCACAGCAGCCAATCCAATGGTTACAGCTGGGTTAAGGTGCGCTCCGCTGGAAGGCCCAGCGATGACTACTCCACAAAACACGGCAAATGCCCAGGCGGTGGTGATGGCGATGAGTCCGCCCCCATTCCCTTTGGTGCCGGGCAAGATCACGTTGGCAACTACGCCTGTTCCTAAAAGAAGCACCACTGCGGTGCCTATCAATTCTGCTACAAGTGTATTCATTCTTCCCAGTTTTTAGTTCGTTCAACTGCTTTATGCCAAAAATGTACTAATTTTTCTCGTTTGCTGTCCTCCATCGCTGGAGAAAAGGTTTGGTCTGGCTGCCATAGTTTTTGGAGTTCCTCCTGATTTTTCCAGAAGCCTACTGCCAAGCCCGCCAAAAATGCGGCGCCCAGTGCCGTGGTCTCAATAATCATGGGACGCTTGATTTCACAATTCAACAGGTCACTTTGAAACTGCATCAAGAAATTGTTGGCCGTAGCTCCCCCATCCACTCGGAGTTCTTGAGTGGGCTTGCCCGAATCTTTTTCCATGGCCTTAAGTACATCGTAAACCTGGTAGGCGATGGCCTCCAAGGCGGCTCGGGTGAAATGAGCCGTGGTCGTGCCTCGGGTAATTCCAAAAAAGGCCCCTCGCGCTTGTTGGTCCCAGTGCGGCGCACCTAGTCCTGCGAGTGCAGGCACAAAATATACCCCATCGTTACTCGAAACGCTGGTGGCCAGCTTTTCGGTTTCCTTAGCGTCGGCAAACAACTTCAGCCCATCTCGAAGCCATTGGATTGCCGCTCCGCCAATAAATACCGATCCTTCCAAGGCGTAGTTGATTTCATTGCCAATCTTCCAAGCCACGGTGGTGAGCAGCTGATTTTGTGAGCGGACGGCTACCTTGCCGGTATTCATGACCAGGAAGCAACCGGTGCCGTAGGTGGTTTTGGCCATGCCTGGCTGGGTACAGAGTTGCCCAAACAGGGCTGCCTGCTGATCACCGGCTACGCCGGCAATTGGGATTTTGGTGTTGAGCACATCTCCCGCCGTCTCGGTGAATACCTCGCTGCAGCTTTTTACCTCTGGAAGCATTGAAGCAGGTATGTTGAACAAGGCCAACAGCTCCTGATCCCATTGTTGGGTATGAATATTGAAAATCAGCGTGCGGCTGGCATTCGTGATGTCGGTTAGGTGGCTTTTTCCAGCGGTCAACTTCCAGATCAACCAGCTGTCCACTGTTCCAAAAGCCAGTTCCCCCGCCTCGGCTCGCTGCTGAGCCCCTTCGACATGATCCAGAATCCAGCGAATTTTGGTGGCAGAGAAGTAGGCATCGATGACCAATCCTGTTTTATCCGCAATTTGAGGTCCTACCCCTTTTTCTTTAAGTGCATCGCAATAGGCTGCGGTCCGCCGGTCCTGCCAGACAATGGCATTGTAGAGGGCCTTGCCCGTCTTCCGATCCCACACTAGGGTGGTCTCTCGCTGATTGGTGATGCCGATGGCAGCTATCTGGTCGGGCCGGATGGATTTTTGAAGTAGCGCCTCCATGAGCACAGTGGACTGGCTGGACCAGATTTCTTCTGGGTCGTGCTCTACCCATCCTTGATGTGGGAAGTATTGGGTAAATTCCTTCTGAGCCACGGAGACGATCTCTCCTTTTTGGTTAAAAATAAGGGCTCGGGAACTCGTAGTGCCTTGGTCTAAGGCCAAAATATAGGGTTTGTCAACAGGCATTTTGGGCGATTGGGTTGGTAATGGTGGTTTGAATTTAGTGTTTCGAAATCAAATACTTTGCAGCGATCTTTCTAAAATTAGTTAATTCAGTGGTAATCCAGTCCTCCTCCTTGTGGAGTATTGTAGCCATGGTTCGGGCCACAGATTCTGCGGCGGTTAACGCGGCTTCTGGGTCCAGGATGAGCATTCGGATTCTCCGAGAAAGTACATCTTCTACCGTTAGGGCCATTTCCTGCTCGCAGGCCCAGACTACCTCTGCTAGAATATTCGGAAACTGGGGATGGATGCGCTCCTGCCAACGGGGGTTTTGGCTTGCTAGGGCTTTGATTTTTTCGGCATCCGAACCATAAATACGCCAGTGTCCTGCCGGAAGGCTTGCTGTCCAACCGTGAATTTTTTGAGTGGAGGTGTTGCTTTTTGGTAGGGCTTGGCCGCTGATCCGGGTGAAATAGGCCACGGTATCTTCTCCCATTTTTCGGTAGGTGGTCCACTTCCCTCCGGTGAGCGAGACCAGCCCACTTTTAGAAAGAATGATTTTGTGGGAGCGGGAGATTTCCTTGGTTTTGGTGCTGCCTTCCTTGGGTCGGGCAAGTGGTCTGAGGCCGGCAAACACAGCAATCACATCTTCTCGACTTGGTTTTTTGGTTAGGTAGCCTCCAGCAGTTTCCAGCACAAAATCAATTTCTTGTTGCAAGGCTTCGGGTTCAAGTTTGGCTTTTTCTCGAATCGTATCGGTCGTACCAAGCAAGAGTTTGTCGTGCCAAGGAACTCCAAAAAGCACGCGCCCATCTTTGGTTTTGGGAATCATCAGTGCATCCCGGCCTCCTAAAAAACTCAAATCTAGAATCAGGTGGATTCCTTGACTGGGCTGTATCGTTTTGGCGGCACTGGGATTGTCCAATTGCAGGATTTTATCCGCAAAGACGCCCGTGGCATTGACGATCATTTTGGCTTGGATGCGATGGGTTTCTTTTTGGATTTCGTCACGAAAGGTCAATCCGGTGAGTTTGTCCGTTGGGTCTTTGCTGAGCCCGGTGACTTTGGCATAGTTGAGGAGGCAGGCTCCGAGTTCATCGGCTGTTTGTGCCAGATGGATGGCCAGTCGCGCATCGTCAAACTGACCGTCTTGGTAGACTACTGCGCCTTGGAGCCGGGTAGGTTGGAGGGTAGGAATGCGCCGAAGGGTTTCCTCTTTGGAGATAAAGTTGGAGGATCCCAAGCTGAGTTTGCCTGCCATCCAATCGTAGATTTTCAGCCCAATGCTGTATTGGATTCTGTCCCACCAGGTATAGATCGGGATCAGAAAGGACTGATTGTGGGTGAGATGAGGGGCATTTTTGAGAAGCAGCCCACGCTCTTTGAGTGCTTCAAATACTAGGGAGAGTTGCCCTTGTGCGAGGTAGCGCACCCCGCCATGAATCAATTTGGTGCTTCTGCTGGAAGTGCCTTTCGCAAAATCGGCCTTTTCTACCAGCAGTACGGAAAGGCCTCGAGATGCAGCATCCAGCGCTACGCCTAGGCCTGATGCTCCACCCCCGATGACGGCGATGTCCCAGATCTTGGTTTTGTCTTGCAGCTGCTGTAGATTTTTTTCTCGATTCATGCGATTGACCCCTAGACGAAATGTAATCAGGAAAGGGGACAAAAAGAAGGAGGTGGAAATTGCTTACAAAAAAAGCAAGGACTTTGCCTTGCTTATGGGTTGCATCAAACGAAGAGCTGACTGGCTTAAAAATCCTTGTAGGTTTTCCGCACCACTTTAGCCCCGTTTTTTTCTAAGGTTACTATATAGATAAAGTCGTACTCCAGATCGGTCAAGTCTGCAAATTTCTCCCCTTCATCGACAAAAGCATTGGCCAACTGGCTGACCGTATTGCTGTGACCGACGACCAGGACATTGCCTTCGCTGGCACGAAGGTCGCTGACAAAAGCTTCCTGATTTTTGGGATCATAATATTCCACTACCAGTCCTGCCGCGGCAGCAGTGGGTTGAGCGGTATTCCTGGTTCGGGTGTAATCCGTGGACAATACCCGCTTGATTCCTTCCTTTTCTAGAATCTGCGCAAGTTTTTTAGCACGCACTTCGCCTACATAGGCAAGTTCGGGGTCTTTACCTTCCAGTTGCTTCTCCGCATGGCGGACGATGTAGATCGTTTTGGGAGAGTTCTGGGCAGTACATGCTCCAAGAATTAGCAGAGAACTGAGTAGAAAAATGAAGTTTTTCATGGCGGTTATATTTTGGTAGAAACACAATCGAAATGTGATCTAATTTGAGAAGCAAGAGCCAAGAAGCAAGAGCTAAAGACTTAGGTGCCTAATAACACTAGAAACAAGTTTTCCCGAATTCGGCGTTCAAAATTCGGCGTCCGGCGTTCGACATTAGTTCAAATACCGTATTTCGTAGCTCGTACTTCGTATTTCAATCCTATTTCCCTTTCTTATCCCGAAAAGGTATTATCCAAATGCTGATCCTTGGCTTTGACGGTTTCGAATTCGAGGAATTGTTCCCAGAACTCTGTTTCAGGCAATGCCGCACGAAGGAAGATTTTTTCCTTTTTGATCGGGTGCATAAATACCAAGTGAAAGGCATGGAGGTTGATGCTTGCATCGGGATTGGCTTTGGCAAATCCGTACTTGACATCTCCTCGGATGGGACAGCCCATGGAAGCGAGTTGCACGCGGATTTGATGCGGCCTACCGGAGATTGGACGTACTTCAAGCAACCAGTGGTCGTTGAGTTTGCCGAGCACCTTGTAGTTTAGTTCGGCCTTTTGAGAGCCAGCCACTTCCTCGTCGTGAGCAGTCACGAAGTTTTTCACTTCGTCCTTGGTCAGCCAGTGGGTCAACTTGCCTTGTTCCTCCTTTGGTCTTCGTTTGACCAAAGCCCAGTATACCTTGTGAATGTCCCGCTTGCGGAAGAGTTCCATCATGCGTTCCAATCCTTTGGAAGTACGTGCAAAAGCCACCAATCCACTTACTGGGCGATCCAGGCGGTGAATGGGATGCAAGAAAACAGCCCCAGGTTTATCGTATTTTTTGGCGATATACTCTCTGCAATAGTCGGTCAGGGTTTTGTCCTTGGTCTTATCTCCCTGCACTAAGATTCCAGCCGCCTTATTGACCACAAGGAGGTGATTGTCTTCGTAGACTACGCTAAACGGTTTTGTTTTCATGGCACAAAGGTAGTCTTAATTTTTTTGTGAAGAGAGGCAGGGAGGGAAAGGGGGCGTTTATTGGTTGAGTAATTTCTTGATTTCGTAATCTTGGAGGTGGGCATTTAGCCATCCTGCCTCCAGTAGTGCGTCGTATTTTTTGTAAAAATTGATGGCTGGAGCATTCCAATCGAGCACTTGCCACATCATGCCGCTGCAGTCTTCTTCCAGGGCCTTGGCCATCACCCGATCAAATAGCAGTTTGCCTGCCCCATTTCCTCGTTCCGACTCCGTGACCACGATGTCTTCGAGGTACAGTCGCTTCCCTTTCCAGGTCGAATAGCGGTAGTAATAGACCGCAATTCCTATGATTTCCTGGTTGCTGTCCTTGACGCACACGTAGAATCCGTACACGGGCTGAGGGCCAAAACCTTCTTTTTTCATACGCTCCAAAGTATTGGTGACCTGCTCGGGGGCTTTCTCATAAAGCGCAAGTTCTTGAATGAGTTCAAGTACACGGGGAAGGTCTGATTTCTGGCCTGCTCTTAAGGAATACATCTGTTTTTTGGGGGGAAAGTGGATTATTTGGTATCTATGCCTCTAATTTAGACAAAACTTGATACCAAGATGTTTTTAGCCATTGATGCGGGCAATTCCAATGTGGTTTTTGCGCTTTTTGATTCCAAAACCGGAAAGTGGACCAACCAATTTCGCTTGGAAACCAAAACGCCTCGCTTGATCGCGCAGCTAAGCAAAAAGGTACCCTTGTATTTTTTGGAGCACGGCATTGCTGTGGATCAGATCGAAAAAATTGGCTACAGTTCGGTAGTGCCCGAAATCAACGGGATTCTTGAACAGTTTTGTGAAGGGTTTTTTGGCAAGTTGTCCTATCAAATTCAGGGAAAAAGTTATACCAAACTTCCCATCCGCACCCATCGTCCCAATGAAATAGGCAGCGACTTAATGTGTAACGTGATGGCGGCCTACTCTCGGTACCAGGAACCGGTGATTGTGGTGGATTTTGGAACAGCCCTGACTTTTACTGCTGTCGATTCCTCGGGGGAAATCCTCGGTGTAAATATTGTTCCAGGGCTTCAAACAGCCATCAAGTCCTTGTTTATGAATACTTCCAAGTTGCCGGAGGTGGAACTCAAGTTGCCCGAATCTGCCCTTGGAAAAGACACGATCCATGCCATTCAGGCGGGGGTGCTGTATGGGTACACCGGCTTGGTCAAGGGGATGCTGGAAGCGATTCAAGCAGAAACAGGCCTTTCCTTTCGAGTAGTGGCCACTGGTGGGCTTTCGTCTATACTCACCACATTGGAGGGGACATTCGATGCCGTAGATCGGAACCTCACCTTGGATGGCTTGCGCTTGATTACAGAGGCGAATTCTTGATTTAGCGGTTGACTTCAAAACTCACATCCCAGGTGTCAGTCACCTTTATTTTTTGTTTGAATTCGGGATGCATGGGATTGATCAGCAGGTTGTGTTCCTGAGCAAAATTGGCTAGAGGAATGCGGCAGGAAGGAACTTTCAAGTAGGGGGATAGTTCCCGCTTGGCCCAGATGGAACCCAATTCTTGTGTTGTTCTAGGATAGGGGCGATTTTTCCAACTTATGGGAAGGTCATCTACTTCCAATTCGGGAATAGATCCTACTACTTCAAGACTTACCATCTTCCATGAACTTTCGGTGACGATGGGGCCTTTGATGGATAGTAGCTCCAAAAAATTCAAGGCACTCACTGAGCAGGCATAGATTACTGGAGTACCGTTGACATTCCAGCGACCAGGACCCATTCCGAAGCCGAGCGGGTCTCGGCCTGGAAGATTTTCGATCAATCGGAAATAGCGCATCAGCTCACGTTCCCCCAAGAAAGAGATTCGAGTGCTTGATCCACTTGGGCGATCTGGTAGGGATTCTTGAATAGATCTATCGGCTTTTGCTGTCCCAGCGCTTCATTCGGCAACTGTAGCCAAGCGGACATCTTCTCCTCCGAACCAAAGATCCGGATGCCTTTGGCTAGGATGAGGTCGATCTCCAAAAGGCTTTTGGAAATCCCTTTGCTGAGCTTTCGGTCTTCCTTTTTCCAACGGAATAGCGTACTGGGATCCACCTCGAGGAGCTCGGCAATCTCCTGGGAATTGAAATCCAGGTAGTCAAAAATTAGGCTAGTCTCGTGAAAATCTAGCGTAGCCTCCCCGTATTTGGCTTGGCTTTCGGCCACTATTGCAGGGGCCTGACTGAAAAAATGGTACTCCTTGGGAGGAATCTCAATTGATTCAGTTCGTTGTTCATTCCATCGAATTCTCCAAACAGCCGCCATATTTTCGTTTAGTTTTCAGGAAGTTACGTATAAAATCTTATTTGCAATAGTATTTACTCCTTTTTGCAAGTATTATTTCTTCAAGATATCCTGAATGATGGCCTCCGCATGGGAAATGCTGTTTTCGATAAAAAATTCTCGGGTGTTGAGACCTCCGCAGACCACCCCTGCGAGGTACACTCCCGAGACATTGGACTCCTGGTTGGTCTGATCGTAGCAGGGTTGTCGCTTTTCGTCTAGGCTGAGTTGGACACCGAGCTGGTCCAACAGGCTAAAGTTGGGTTTGTACCCGGTCAAGGCAAGCACCCAGTCGTTTGGGACTTGTACTTCTCCCGTTGGGGTGGATAAGATCACTTCTTGGGCACGAATTTCTTTGACTCGGGATCGGGTATAGGCTTGGATAGAACCTTCTTTGATGCGATTCATGATATCTGGGCGGACCCAGTACTTGACATTGTCATCCACTTCTTCACCGAGTAGTACCATGCTCACTTGGGCACCTTTGCGCCAGCATTCCAAGGCTGCGTCTACCGCAGAGTTGGCTCCGCCAACCACCAATACTTTTTGACCAATAAAGGGCCAAGGCTCCTTGTAATAGTGCAGCACCTTGGGAAGTTCTTCCCCTGGCACCTCCATCAGATTGGGAAGGTCATAAAAGCCAGTTGCCAAGACAATTTTTCGACTCAAATAAGTTCCTTTGGAGGTTTGAACAGAAAAAAGAGCTCCCTCTTTTTGAAGGGTATTGACGGTTTCGTAGAGGTTTACCTTTAATTGGAAAAGTTGGTAAATCCTTCGGTAATAGTCCAAAGCCTCGGTTCGGGTAGGTTTGGCACCTACAGACATGAAGGGGATGCCAGCGAGTTCCAAGCGCTCCGCAGTGGAAAAGAAGGTCATGTTGACCGGATAGTTGAATATCGAATTGCAGAGGGCACCTTTTTCTAGAATCAGGTAGTTCAAACCCGCCTTTTTGGCTTCAATTCCACAGGCAAGACCGATGGGTCCCGCGCCAAGAATTAAGAGGTCGTAGGGAGAATTAGAAGTCGTCTGCTGCATGGGAATTTGGTTGAAGTCCTGTTCAAATTTACACCAAAAGTCTTCGGAATGGTTCCTGATTTTGGTAAAGCTACAAAATTTGAACGCTCGGTATTTTTGAGTTTATTTAGGTGCATATTCACTTTTCTCAATTTCCATGAACCCAACTCTGATTGTCCTTACTGGCGCTGCAAGTGGCATAGGCAAACAACTTTTAGCCACTTTTTCGGCCCGTCAAATCCCCCTGATTTTGGTGGATTTGGATGCTGGGAAACTCGAAACTCTAGCCCAGGGTAGTAAATCTATCGACTGGGTAGATGGGGATGTGGCTCAGGAATCCACCTGGTTGCGTGTGCTAGATGCAGCTAAGAAAATGGGGCTATCGATATCCCATTTAATCAATTGTGCCGGGGTGATTCGTCCCGGCTTTTTGGAAGGCTATGCGCTAGAGGACATCGACTACCACCTCAACTGCAATGCGAAGGGGACCATTTTGGGCACGACCCTTATCGGCAGAGCGATGAAAAATCAGGGTTTTGGACATATTTTGAATATTTCCTCTTTGGCGGGATTGGCTCCTGTGTCGGGCTTGAGTTTGTATGCAGCCTCCAAATTTGCTGTGCGGGGGTTTTCCTTGTCTGTAGCGGCGGAACTCAAAAAGTTTGGGGTTTGGGTGACTGTCATTTGTCCCGATTTGGTGAATACCCCTATGCTGGACTTGCAGTTGGGGTATCCCGAGGAAGCTAAGCTGACCTTCAGTGGACCCAAGCAGGTGCTAGAGGCGGAAGAGGTAGTGCGGGTCATCCTGAGAGTGATGGAACGCCCTCGGGAGCTGGTCTGTATTCCGGAATCCAGAGGGCTACTTGCCAAGATCGCAGGGACTTGGCCTTGGATTGGGGAACTCTTCCGAAAGTCCCTAGAAAAGAAGGGAGAAAAAGCGATCCGAAGCCGGTTTAAAGTAGGTTCCTAATCGAAATCAATTTGATCTACGAAAAAAATCGTAGTATTTTTTGAAAATACGAAAACCTTCGTATAACTTTGGTACGAAATAAATCGTACTTACGTCATGTCCAAACCAACAGAGTCCGAATTAGAGATCTTATCGATCCTTTGGGAATTGAAAGAGGCTAGTGTGCGCCAGGTCCATGAGCGGCTAGCGGAGACTAAGGAAACGGGGTATACCACCACCCTAAAAATGATGCAGCTGATGCATGCGAAAGGAATGCTGTTACGAGACGAAGAAAACCGTACGCATCGCTATCGGCCGGTAGTTCAGCAAGGAGAAACACAAAAATCCTTGGTTAAAAACCTGCTTTACATCGCTTTTGGAGGCTCTTCTACCTCCTTGGCCATGCAGGCCTTGGGACAAGAGAAGCCCTCCAAGGAAGAGTTAAAAGAAATTAGAGCCTTTTTGGATCAACTTGAAAAAGAGAACCGATGACAACTTGGAACGACTGGATTTCGGATAAACTGCTTCATGCCTTGGGTTGGACTTTGGTTCATTCCATTTGGCAACTGTTGCTTGTTGCAGGTGTACTTTGGCTGGCCTTGAAATTGGCTCGAAAAGCATCTCCTGCGCTCACCTATGGAATGGCAGTAGTAGCCCTTCTGCTCTCATTCGTAGCTACCTTAGCCACCTTTTTGTACCTCTGGACTAGACCAGAAGGAATACTTATTTTGACTGGAGATCCGGTGATTTCAAGTCCTTCCATGGATTGGGAGGGGTTCCTTGCACAGGTGATCTTCTGGACCGAGCAAAATCTTTCCCTACTAGTTAATTTCTGGTTTTTTGGAGCGATTTTATTCCTTTTTCGCTTGTTCGCACAACTTACGGAGGTTCGAAATCTGAGGAAAAATTCCCAGTCCTTCGAAAATTTGGAGATTCAAACCCTCACAGATCGCTTGGTGAACAGCCTTGGGATTCGTAGAAAAATAGAAATTCGAACCACAGAAAGGGCGCACTCCCCAGTCACTTTTGGGGTCTTGACTCCAATTCTTCTCCTGCCTGCCGCTTTGATTTTTCAGCTTTCTCCTGCGCATTTGGAAGCGGTGATTGCACATGAGCTCGCGCATGTGAGGCGAAATGATTACCTCAGCAACTTGCTGCTTTCTACCTTGGAAGTGCTGTTTTTCTTTCATCCTTGTTACTGGTGGATGAGCCAGACGGTGAAGGAACTTCGAGAAAATGCTGCCGATGAACTGGCCCTAAAAGCGGGAATTTACTCCACAGATTTGGCGAATGCTTTGGCAGAAGTGCTCCAGTTTGCAAGTCAACATCCACCTGAACTTTCACTCGCCGCGGGCAAAAAAAGAAATCCAACCTTGCTTCGCATCAAGCGCATGCTGGGTTACCCAACTGAAAACTATCCACAAACCCCACTAATTTCTATTCCTATGGTACTCACCCTATTGCTTTGTGCTGGCCTTGTGGCAAGTGCACCTCAAGATCCTGCCCCAATGCGGGCTTCTTTCGAGCAAAATTCAGAACTCTCCGGTTTAGTTTATCTTCAAGACACCACCGGCAAATCTGGGATGGATTCCGCAAGGACCATGCTAGTTCAATCCACTAAGGAAATGGACCTCACCTTGACCCTAGATGATGGGAAAACCTACTTGATCAAAGGAGGTAAATTGATTCATGGAGGAGATACCGTTTTATTAAGTCCAAAAGCAAAAGCGGCTCTAGAAAAGCTTTCAAGTATACAGATGAAAGGCGAGGGATTGCCTACTATGGCTCTAATGCCCCCGATGCCAGCAATGGCCCCGATGCCTTCAATGCCGGGTATGAATCCTATGGCCGCTATGCCCGAAATGCCTCCAATGGCACCGATGCCTCCAATGCCCGAAATGCCCCCGATGGTGCCATCCACATATGTAGGGTTTGAAGTACCAGCATTCAGTTTCAAGGAGGTAGAGGGGTTGTACATTCAGGTTTTGGAAGGAATACCCGTTCAGGGAGATACCACCAAAATGAGTAAAGCAGAAAAAGAAAAATGGCGAAAATCGTTGAAAGAAGGGTCTGAAAATTGGTCCAAGGAATTAGAAATGAGGGAGAAAGAGTCTGAGATGAGAGAGAAAGAGTCTGAGATGAGAGAGAAAGAATCCGAGATGAGAAAGAAGGAATCTGAGATGAGGGAGAAAGAGTCTGAGATGAGGGCGAAAGAATGGGAGGCCAATTGGAAGAAAAATGAAGCCAGCTACAAAGAAAAAATGGCGCAATGGGAAGAAAAATTCCAGAAGGAATTTGCCCCTACACTCAACCAATTTGAGTCAAAAATGAAAGACTGGGAGAAGGCGAATGAACCAAGAATGAAGGAGTTTGAATCCAAAATGAAGGCTTGGGAAGAATCACAAGGGCCTAAATTAAAGGAGTTCGAACAAAAAATAAAAGAATGGGAACTGGCCAATAAGCCGAGGATGGAGGAGTTCCAAAAGCGAATGGAAGTCTGGCAAAAAGAACAGCAATCCCGAATTCAAGAGCTTCAAATGATCCTACAAGAAGAACTCAAAAAAGGAAAAAATTAAGGTTGAATTTCACCTAGAAAACCTGTCCCATCGGACAGGTTTTTTTATGTCAAAAACACTGCTTTTGGACGAAAAATCAAAGCGCAAAAAAATAAAGTGGTTAGGTGGAGTTTCTTTTCCCATTCAAAAAATAAAGTGATGGTGAATTTTTATGTTTAAACGCCTGATTTTCTGATAAAAAGCAAGATTTTGTGAAACTATTTTTTCAATTAGACCCCAAAAATTCCACTAAAAATTTCTTGTATATTTTACTAAAAACTATTGCCGACACACAATCTTTTGGCTACTTTTGAAACAAAGTGGTGAAAAGTGGGAGAAAGTGGTAAATTTTAAAACTTCTTTTCTTACTTTTGCTTACTTCAAATTTTACCGAATAGCAGACCAAACATGTTCAATAGTCAATACGATAGCAAGCTGGATCCCAAGGGTCGTTTGGCATTGCCCGCCAAGATTAAGGCGGCAATACCTCAGGCCAATGGCATGACGCTCATGCTTCGCATGGCTGAAGACAAATGTTTGGCCCTCTATCCCCTGGTAGAATACAAAAAGCTGGAGAGTCAAATCAAATCCCTGAACATCAATAATGCAGAACAACGCATGTTGCAGCGCTCTTTTTTCAATTCCATCGTCGAGGTGGAGTTGGATAGTGCAGGGAGATTGTTGATTCCGAAGCTGTACCAAACCTATGCTAGCCTGGAGAAGGATGTGGTGGTCGTTGGCATGGGTACCCGAATTGAACTCTGGAATCCTGAACAGTACCTAAAGAACATTATTGTGGATACGGCGGACTTGTCTAGCCTGATGGAAAAGTACCTCTCCTAAGCACGATGTCTACCCCGGTTTACCATATCCCAGTGATGCTCGACCAATGCATTGAAGGCTTGGCTATTCTCCCCAATGGAGTTTATGTCGACGTGACCTTCGGTGGAGGAGGGCATGCCAAGGAAATTTTAGCTCGTTTGGAAGGAGGGCATCTTTTCGGTTTTGATCAAGACAGCGATGCCTTGGCCAATGCGCCGCAAGATCCTCGTTTCACTTTTGTACAAGCCAATTTTAGAGACATCAAGCGGTACCTGCGATTGCATGGGATCAAACAAGTCGATGGAATATTGGCGGATCTTGGGATTTCCTCCCACCAAATAGATGCTCCTGAGCGGGGCTTCTCTACGCGGTTTGAAGGAAATCTTGACATGCGGATGAATCAATCTGCTGAGTTCAGTGCCAAGGAGCTACTTGCTAGCGCGGATGAGGGGAAGCTGCACAAGATCTTAGGAATGTACGGGGAGATCAAAAATGCCAAAACCCTTGCTCAGTCCATTGTGGCGGAGCGCTCGGTCAAGCCATTTACCACTACGGAAGGGTTTACAGCATTTTTAAAGCGCTTTGCGCCTCGAGGAAAAGAATTCAAATACTACGCACAGGTATTTCAAGCCTTGCGGATAGAAGTAAACGATGAAATGGGGGCTTTGGAGGAAATGCTGCTCAGCGCAGTGGAGCTCCTAAAGCCTGAAGGACGTCTGGTGGTGATGAGCTACCACAGTTTAGAGGATCGATTGGTCAAGAGTTTGATGACCAAAGGAAAGTTTCAGGGGGAAGTGGAGAAGGATTTCTACGGAAATCTCCTTCGTCCACTTGAACCAGTTAGCCGAGGAGCCATTACGGCTTCGGAAGAAGAGCTAGCACGAAACTCCAGATCCAGAAGTGCCAAGTTGAGAGTAGCCAAAAAAACAGGAAAATGAGTCAGAACACCTTCAAGAACAAGTTGAAAGAAGGGAGCAGCCCAAAAGGACGCTCAGGGAAGACTATCTTTTCTTGGATGGAGGAAAAGCTGGATGTGAAGCGTATCCTAGGTGAAGGGGTACCGGTGCAATTGGTGCCTCCGGTAGGGTTTGTGGCCTTACTGGCCTTGATCTACATCTACAGCAACCTACGTGCAGAAAATAGAATACGGCAAATCGACAAAGCAAAGCAAGAAGTAGCGGACCTCCGTGCGGATGTGACTACACTCGAAGCGGACTACATGAAAAGCAGCATGCAATCTGAAGTTTCCAAGCGGGTGGCTGTGCTAGATATCTATGAATTGAATCAACCTCCGGTAAAAATAGAACTGCCTAAAAAGTGAACATCAAACGCTCCATAGTGATCCGAGTTCGGGTGATCTTCATCCTGGTGGCTTTGGCGGCTTGTGCGATCCCGTACAAGGTGGCAGTAGTGCAGCTGGTGGATGGAGAGAAGTGGAAAGCAAAGGCAGAGGAGGTTAATTTCCAATACCGGGAGGTACCCGCTACGCGCGGGAATATTTATGCTTCAGATGGAAGCTTGTTGGCGACTAGCTTGCCTTTTTACCAAGTGGCAATCGATCCTACGGTAGTGGATGATGAAAAATTTAAAGAAGGGATAGACTCCTTGGCTACCCTCTTGGCTACTTTTTACAAGGACAAGTCAGCGACCGCTTACAAGCGAATGATTCAGGACGGTAGATCCAATCAAAAACGGTATTTGATGGTCAACCGCAGACAAATCAATTACCAGGAAATGCAGAGCCTGAGGTCTTGGCCAATTTTTAGAGAAGGCAGAATTGAGGGGGGTGTGATTTTTGAAAAAATCGAACGCCGTTACCAGCCTTTCAGCTCTTTGGCAAGCCGAACCTTGGGTACCTTAAATCAAGACGGAGTGGGTTCAGGAATTGAATTCAGCTTCAACAACCAACTGAAAGGCCAAAATGGAAAAGCCTTGTTTCAGCGACTTTCTGGTGGAGTTTGGAAGCCACTTTTTGATGTAGATGATATCAAGCCGCTGGATGGGTACGACATCCAAACTACCTTGGATGTGACCATTCAAGATGTAGCTGAAACAGCTTTACGCAATCGGTTAAAAGAAACGGATGCAGCATTTGGCTCTGTCATCGTGATGGAGGTGGCGACGGGCCATGTCAAGGCTATTTCCAACCTACAAAAAAATGCCACGGGTACAGGCTATGTAGAAAGCTACAACTATGCAGTGGGCGATCTGGGTAGTGTGGAGCCAGGCTCGACCTTCAAGCTGGTATCCATGCTTGCCTTATTGGAGGAAAACAAGATTAGTCCCAACGACATGATTGAGACTGGAAATGGGGTCTATCGTTTTTATGGTCAACCCATGTACGATGCCAAGAACGGAGGGTACGGAACCATCTCCATTCGCCAGGCATTTGAAAAATCTTCCAATGTTGCCATCTCTAAATTGGTGGATCGGCATTTTGGCTCCAGTCCTTCCAAATTTTTGGCCTACCTCGATAAAGTAGGATTGGCTCAGCCACTCAACTTACAACTCATCGGAGAAGGGAAGCCCTTTTTCAAAAAGCCAGGTACTAGTACTTGGTATGGAACCTCCCTTCCGTGGATCTCTATTGGTTACGAATCCAAATTGAACCCTATCCATACGCTGACCTTGTACAATGCAGTCGCTAATGGTGGTAAAATGGTGAAGCCACTGTTCGTTAAGTCGGTCAGCAATGGAGCACAAGTCCTCGAAACCTTTGAGCCCGTGGTCATCCGAGATGCAATTGCTTCTTCAAAAACCATCGCCCAGCTGCAAGAACTACTACTTGGGGTGGTGGAAAATGGGACGGCCAGAAACATCAAGAACCCGAACTATAAAATCGCTGGCAAGACAGGTACCGCCCAAAAGATCATTAATGGGAGCTACCAGGAGATTTACTACACCAGTTTTGCAGGGTACTTTCCAGCAGACCGACCCAAGTACAGCATGGTGGTGGTGATTGATAGCCCCAAAGGAGTTGCTGTTTTTGGAGGGGATGTTTCTGCTCCGGTTTTCAAAGAGATTGCCGACAAGATCTTCGCCAAAGACTTGGACTTAAATGTGGTGGATCAAACCAAAATACTGCCTGCTGCAATGCCAGGTTCTAGGTTTCCCTACGTGGCTTCAGGAAAGGGAGAGGAGCTCCAAGGTATTTTTGAATACCTCAAGTTGCCTCTAAAATCTCCTAGCCAAGAAGATTGGGTGGTTGCATCAAGCCTTGCTGGGCAAGTTCAACTACAGCAGACAGAAACAGAAAATGCAGTTGTACCCAACGTGTCCGGGATGTCTCTTCGTGATGCGTTATACATTTTAGAAAATAAAGGGCTCAAAGTGAATTTCAACGGTAAGGGAAAAGTGCTTACCCAGTCGATTTCACCAGGAACTCCCCTAGCGCCTAATTCCACCATTGACCTCGTACTCGGATAGATGAACGTGCTCAAAGACATATTGTACAAAGTATCACTGATGGCAACCTATGGAGACATGGAGCGAAAGGTGAGAGATGTGGTCTTTGAAAGCCGTAAAGTGGTTGAAAATTCTGCCTTTGTTGCAGTCAAAGGCACCCAAGTGGACGGGCATGACTTTATTTCGCTTGCCCTAGAAAAAGGAGCCACCACCATCATTTGCGAACAACTTCCAGAGACCCTAGCGACAGGAATCACCTACATCCAAGTAGTGGATTCGGCCAAGGCTTTGGGGATTATGGCTGCTAATTTTTACGGCAACCCATCTGAAAAAATCAAGGTCGTAGCAGTCACTGGGACCAATGGAAAAACCACCACGGTTACCCTATTGCACCAATTGTTTGTCCGCATGGGCTACAGCACGGGGCTCCTGTCTACGGTAGAAAATAAAATCAACGAAGAGGTGATCCCTTCGACGCATACCACTCCGGATGCGGTCAGTGTGCAAGCCTTGCTGCGCAAAATGGTAGATGCTGGATGCACGCATTGCTTTATGGAAGCCAGTTCCCATGCGATCGTTCAAGAGCGTATTGCTGGATTGAAGTTGGCAGGAGCAGTATTTACCAACATCACACACGATCACTTGGATTACCATGGCACTTTTGATGAATACATCAAGGCTAAGAAAAAGCTATTTGATGAATTGCCAAAGGATGCTTTTGCATTAGTCAATGGTGATGACAAGCGAGGTGGGGTCATGGTTCAAAATTGCCGAGGTACCCTACAAACCTTCGGACTCAAGTCCGCTGCAGATTTCAAGGCCAAAATCCTTTCCAACACCATCGAAGGATTGGAGTTGGATGTCAATGGAAAACTCATCTGGTTCAGAATGATTGGTTCCTTCAATGCCTACAATTTATTAGGAGTACTCGGTACTGCAGTACTATTAGGTGAGGATGAGGATGAAGTGCTCCGGGAATTGTCTGCCATCAAGGGAGCCAAGGGTCGCTTTGATCGAATCTCCATCGGTGGAATCACCGCGATCGTAGATTATGCGCACACCCCAGATGCGCTTGACAATGTACTAAAGACCATCAATGCTTTCCGTACGGGGAATGAGCAGCTAATTACTGTAGTTGGCTGTGGAGGCAATCGGGACAAGACCAAGCGTCCAACCATGGCCAAAATAGCTGTTTCAGAAAGCACCAAAGCCATTTTCACCTCTGACAATCCACGATTTGAAGAGCCGGCTGAAATCCTTCGCGACATGCAAGCGGGTGTTGGACCCACAGATTTTCGAAAAACCTTGACTATTGAAGACCGAAGAGAGGCTATCAAGACCGCACTTCTGCTTTGTCAAAAAGGGGATATCGTCCTGATTGCCGGCAAAGGGCATGAGGACTACCAAGAAATAAAAGGCGTAAAGCATCATTTCGATGATGCCGAAGTCGTGACGGAATTATTGACTCAACTGACAGGAACCTGACATGCTGTATTCACTATTTGATTACTTCGATCGTGTGTTGGACATCCCAGGAACTGGGGTGTTTCGCTACATTTCTTTCCGTGCAGGGATGGCGGCTTTGGTTTCCTTGATCATCACAATCACTTTCGGACACCACATCATCAACTGGATCCGCAACCGTCAGATTGGCGAGACCGTTCGCGATTTGGGCCTCGAAGGACAAACCCAAAAGAAAGGTACTCCTACCATGGGCGGCTTGATGATGATTGCAGCCATCTTGATCCCGACGCTCCTTTTTGCCAATCTCAACAATATCTACATTCAGCTTTTGTTGATCACTACCGTTTGGTTGGGGCTGATTGGATTTTTGGATGATTACATCAAAGTATTCCGCAAGAACAAGGATGGCCTCAAAGGGCGCTTCAAAATTGTAGGGCAAATTGGCATTGGAGTCATTGTGGGGGCAACCTTATATTACAATGACGACGTGGTTATTCGAGAGTTCTCTACACCAGTATCGGTGGAAAGTGGAGTGATCGAAACTCCTTCCTTCCAAGATACCAAAGCCTTAAAAACAACCATTCCTTTTTTCAAAAACAACGAGCTCAACTACGAAGACTTCCTTGGGTTCTTGGGTGATTCCATGACCCCAGTGCTCTACATTTTTGTTGCGATTTTCATCATTACGGCGGTATCCAATGGAGCCAATATCACCGATGGCATTGATGGTCTGGCGGCAGGAACTTCTGCCATCATTGGTTTGACCATTGCCATATTTGCCTATTTGAGCGGTAATGCCATTTTTTCCCAATACCTCAACATCATGTACATCCCCAACTCCGGGGAACTGGTAATCTTCACGGCTGCCTTTATCGGTGCCTGTGTGGGATTCCTCTGGTACAACTCCTATCCGGCCCAAGTTTTTATGGGCGATACAGGATCTTTGATGCTAGGTGGGGTGATCGCTGTATTGGCTTTGACACTTCGAAAAGAACTTCTTATCCCCATTCTCTGTGGGATATTCTTGGTGGAAAACTTGAGCGTCATGATTCAGGTGGCCTACTTCAAATACACGAAGCGGAAATATGGAGAAGGGAGACGGGTATTTCTGATGTCCCCACTCCACCACCATTACCAGAAAAAAGGAATTCACGAATCCAAGATCGTTACCCGTTTTTGGATTGTAGGGATTCTACTTGCAGTAGTCACATTAGCCACCCTCAAACTAAGGTAAGACCATGAATCGCCTAGTCGTCCTCGGAGCCGGAGAAAGTGGGTTGGGAGCAGCATTGCTCGCCAAGCGGGAGGGCTATGCCGTTTTTGTTTCGGATGGCGGCAGCATTGGGGAGGCACGCAAAGCGCAACTTCAGACTGCTGGAATTGAATTTGAGGAAGGCAAACACGACGAGGCTCGCATTTTGGCTGCCGACTTGATCATCAAAAGTCCAGGGATAGCTCCTACCGTTTCCATCGTGCAGCAGGCGATCAATCAAGGGATTTCCGTAGTGGATGAACTGGAATTTGCCAGTCGTTACAGCAAAGGAAAGGTGATTGCGATTACCGGAACCAATGGAAAAACAACCACGACCTTGTTGACCTACCACCTCTTGAAAGAAGCGGGTTGGGATGTAGGTCTTGCTGGCAATGTGGGGAAAAGCTGGGCCGGTCAATTACTCGAGGGAGATCATGCCTGGTGGGTAATTGAGATTTCCAGTTTCCAGATTGATGGCTTGGTGAGTTTGAAACCGCATATCGCCCTCTTAACCAATATTACTCCAGATCACCTGGATCGGTATGGCTACCAAATGGAGCGCTACATCGATTCCAAGATGGCCTTGTTCAAAAATATGAATCAGGCAGATGTGGCCATTCTCAACTTGGAAGATCCTTTTTCCAAGACTGGACTAGACCGTGCGCCTCTTCAGGCTTCGGTATATGGAATTTCCTTGGAAGGGATCCTTAGTCAAGGCGGGTTTAGTGACGGAGATGAGTTGGTATTCCAAGTAGCAGGTGCTCAGGTGACCATTCCTGTTGCTTCCTTAACGATTCAAGGAAAGCACAACTTGCTCAATGCCTTGGGTGCTGGAGTCGCTGCTCTCTTGGCTGGTTTGTCAGAGGAGCAGTTGCTCAGCGGCTACCAAACCTTCAAAAATGCTGCGCACCGCATGGAGCTCGTTCGTGTATTGGATGGAGTTCGCTATGTAAACGACAGCAAAGGCACCAATGTAGAAGCTACGTTCTATGCGCTTGGCAGCTACAAAGAACCCATGGTATGGATTGCTGGCGGGGTAGACAAGGGCAATGAGTATTCGGTATTGACTCCCTTGGTGGAGAAGGGTCGAGTGAAGGCCTTGATCTGCTTGGGCAAGGACAATGCGAAGTTAAAAACTGCATTTGCTCCGCACATTGGACAAATCTTGGAAACACAAGACTTGCTAGAGGCAGTGTCTTGGGCTCAGGAATTAGCAGCCGACAACGAGGTAGTTCTTCTATCTCCTGCCTGTGCGAGCTTTGACCTATTTAAGAATTACGAAGATCGAGGAGATCAATTTAAAGCAGCGGTGCTGGCATTAACTCAAAAACAAAGCGCATGAACCAGATTAAAACATGGATAGATGAGCAATTCAAAGGTGACCCAATCATTTGGGCCATCGTGATTTTGCTATCTATGTTTAGCATTCTGGTGGTGTATTCCGCCACGGGCACCTTGGTGTACAAGGACGAAGTGGTGAATACTGAGCAATACCTATTCAAGCATTCCAAACTCGTATTCGCTTCCCTGGTGGTGATGTGGCTGGCACATAAGATCCCCTACCGCAAGTATGCGCTTTATGCACGGCTTTTTATGTTCCTCTCCATCCCCTTGCTGGTGGTAACTTATTTATTTGGTTCCAACATCAACGAGGCGAATCGTTGGCTAATGATTCCCGTAATCAACCAAGCCTTCCAACCTTCGGATTTGGCCAAACTTTCCTTGATTGCAGCATTGGCGGCGATGTTGGCCAAGCGGCAGAGCAACATCAAGGATTTGACAGGCACCTTGCTTCCGATCATCATTTCCATTGGGGTAATCAGTGCGTTGATTGGTATGGCCAATATGTCCACGGCCATCTTATTGCTGATTACCTGTTTGCTAATCATGTTCATTGGCCGTGTGCCCATGCAGCACTTGGCTTTGGTGGTGATGGTAGGGATGATCGGACTTTCTATAGCTATGCTTACGGGTCAGCGAAAAGACACCTTTATCTCCCGAATAGAAACCTTTATGGATTCCAAGGATGATGACAGCAAGGTTCCTTTTCAAGCGGAGCAGTCTTACATCGCCATTGCTACAGGAGGAATTACGGGCAAAGGGCCGGGAAATAGTGAGCAGCGAAATACGCTACCACACCCTTATTCAGATTTTATTTATGCGATCATCTTGGAGGAATATGGCATGGTAGGAGGAGTATCTGTGCTCTTCTTGTACCTCGCACTGCTTTACCGAGGGATGCGCATTGTTGCCAATTCCAATAAAGCCTTCGGAGGATTACTATCCGCGGGATTAAGCTTTGCCCTAGTCATACAAGCCTTGGTCAATATGGCCGTAGCTGTGGGACTAGGTCCCATTACAGGACTTCCACTTCCCTTGCTGAGCATGGGAGGAACCTCCTTGATATTTACCGGTACGGCCTTGGGAATCATTCTAAGCGTCAGCCGAGGGGATCACCAAGAAGAGGCAAGTGCCGTGGGCGAAACGAGTAAAAAAGGAAATCAATTACGAACAGCATAACCTGAACCGTATCAAAACAGGAGCTACATATCGAATTCTCATTAGCGGTGGAGGCACCGGTGGACACATCTACCCAGCCCTAGCCATTGCGAATGCCTGGATGGAAAAACATCCAGACTCGGAGATTCTATTTGTAGGTGCTCAAGGGAAAATGGAGATGCAGAAAGTGCCTGAGGCTGGATATTCCATCAAAGGTCTACCGGTAGCAGGTCTTCAGCGAAAGTTGACGCTCGCGAACTTAAGTTTTCCCATCAAACTCTGGAGAAGCCTTCGAATGGCATCTCGTATAGTTAAAGAGTTCAATCCCCATCTAGTCGTAGGGGTAGGAGGATATGCCAGTGGGCCAGTGCTCTACGCGGCGCAAAATAAAGGCATTCCTACGCTACTTCAGGAGCAAAATTCCTACGCTGGATTAACCAACAAACTATTGGCAAAGAAGGCGGCGAAGATATGTGTAGCCTATCCAGAGATGGATCGCTTTTTTCCGAAGGAGAAGCTAAAGCTTACAGGCAATCCGGTTCGAAAGGATTTGCTTGACTTGGCTGGAAAAAGGGAACAAGGAATTCAAGTATTTGGACTGGATCCAATTCGCAAAACGATTTTGGTTTTGGGCGGATCCTTGGGTGCTCGTACACTCAACTTAGCCATGCTCAAGCACATGGAGGACTTGGAAAAAGAAGGATACCAAGTCTTGTGGCAAAGTGGAAAATTTTATTTCAAGGACATGGAAGTGGCCTTGGAAAAAGCGGGATTGACACACATCCATTTGCGGGAATTTATCCGCGAGATGGACCTGGCCTATGCCGCAGCAGATGTGATTGTTTCTCGCGCAGGAGCGCTATCCGTATCTGAGCTCTGCTTGGTAGGGAAGCCGGTGATCTTTATCCCATCGCCAAATGTGGCCGAGGACCATCAGACCAAAAACGCGAATGCTTGCGTGAAGCAGGGTGCAGCAGTGCTCCTTGCCGATGCCGATGCAGTGGCGAAGTTTAAAGAATACATCGACGACTTGCTACAGCAGGAGGATAATGCTCAGGCGCTAGCAACAGCAATAAAAAAATTGGCCATGCCGGAAGCGGCAAATGCCTTGGTAACTGAACTTGAACTGCTTCTCAAATGATAGCGAAAGGGATACATAGCGTATTTTTCCTCGGAATCGGTGGCATAGGCATGAGTGCCTTGGCGCGCTGGTTTCAGCAGGAAGGCTATGCCGTAGCGGGTTACGACAAGACCCCTTCACCCTTGACCGATGCACTGGTAGAAGAAGGGATGGAAGTCATTTTTGCAGACCAGATCGAGGCAATTCCTACCCAATTCCGGGAGCGTCCGGAAGAAGTCTTGGTGGTTTGGACGCCAGCGATTCCGAAGGATTCTGTGTTGCTTCATTTTTTCCAGCAGGGATTCCTGTTGAAGAAAAGAGCTGAGGTATTGGGCATGATTACCAAGGACCAGTACACCATTGCGGTAGCGGGTACGCACGGCAAGACCAGTACATCCTCCCTAGTGGCGCATTTGTTGAAGTCAGCAGGAAAGGCAGTAACTGCCTTCTTGGGTGGTATTACACAGAACTACAACAGCAACTTGATCCTTTCAGGCAAGTCCAAAGAGGCTCTTGTCGTGGTGGAAGCAGATGAATTTGACCGCTCCTTCCTGCATCTACACCCGAATGAGGCTGTCTTGACGAGTGCAGATCCAGACCATTTGGATATTTATGGAGATGAGCAATCCATCTTGGATGGCTTCCGACAGTTTTTGTCTTTGGTAGACAAAAAAGGAAAGGTGTACCTGCAAAGTCATGCGCATTACCGCTTGGGAGATCAGGGGATTGCCCCTTCTAGCCTTCGGGAATATGGTCTTCGTTCAGATGGCATTCACGCAGAAAATATAATTGCGAAGCCCAACTCCTTTGTTTTCGATTACATCGGCAGCAAAAACCAGATCAAGGGCCTTGAATTGGCAATTCCTGGTTTCCACAACGTGGAAAATGCCCTTGCAGCCATCGCCATTGCGCTTGATCATGGAGTAGATGAAGCCCAAATCCGTGAAGGAATCAAGAGTTTCCGTGGGGTGAAGCGTCGTTTTGAAATTCATTCCGCGCAGGCGGGTAAAATCTTCATCGATGATTACGCACACCATCCAGAAGAAATTAAGGCTTGCTTGAGTTCAGTTCGGGCCATGTACCCATCCCAACGGATGACGGTGATTTTCCAACCGCATCTCTTCACACGCACCCGTGATTTCGCACCTGGATTTTCTGAGAGCCTTTCGCTTGCGGACGAGGTGGTGCTATTGCCGATCTACCCAGCTCGTGAGCTTCCTATCCCAGGGGTAGTTTCTGAAATGCTTTTGGAGGACATACAGGCCAGCAAGAAGGTGTGCATTCAGAAGACCGAGGTAATGGATTTCTTGGCTTCTTCTTCTCCTGAGGTGCTAGTCACCCTGGGTGCAGGAGATATCGACCGGCTAGTACCGGGTATTGCAGCATGGACCAATTCTAGACCTAACCCCTCGAACGCATGAATAAGGCTAAGGTGAAAAAGGTACTCGGAATTGTGCTGCTCTGCCTAACCGCGGCTGGATACATTGGATTTGTGGAAAAGCAAAACCAAACCAAAACCTTCAGCCAGGTAGAGGTTAACTTGGAGGCGGTGAGTGGAGTCTATTTCGTGGAAGAAAAGGAGATTTTAACTATCCTATCCTCCGCTTTTCCAGAATTGAAAAAAGGCCTTCCGATGCAGGAGGTGCCCTTAAGAGACATGGAGGATCGTTTGTTGGGTCACCCATTTATCCGCACGGTAGAGGCATCCATAGACCAACAAGGAATCTTGAAGTTAAATCTGACTCAGCATGAACCCATCGCGCGAATTGCTCGACCGGAAAGTGCAGATGGCTACATCACGAAGGAGGGATTGCTGATTGCTACCTCGCCGACTTATACCAGTCGGGTGTTGATTTTACAGGGACCCTATATCGGTTCCTTGATGGACCAAGGCAGGTTAGATGTACTACCAGAATTGATGCCTTTGATTCATTTTATTGCGAATGACAAATTCTGGAGTGCACAGGTGACTGAGTTGGAGATCAATGGGAGAAATGACATCCGCATTCACCAGCAGGTTGGGAAGCAGGTCATTGAATTTGGTGATGCCAAAGACTTTGAAAGCAAATTCAACCGCATTGCGGTACTCTACAAAGAAATATTGCCTAGAAAGGGCTGGGATGCTTACAAGCGGATCAGCGTAAAGTATAAAAATCAAATCGTTTGTGAATAAAGCTTGGATATGGAAAACGACAAACTAATTGTAGGTCTGGACATCGGGACGACCAAAATTTGCGCCATCATTGGCCGCAAGAATGAATTTGGAAAACTAGAAGTCCTAGGGATGGGTAAGGCGGTATCGGATGGGGTAGAGCGAGGAATCGTGACCAACATCGATAAGACCGTGCATGCCATCGAGAAGGCTGTAGAAGAATGTGCCAACATGGCGGAGGTCAACATTGCGGAAGTGATTGTTGGGATTGCTGGTCAGCACATTCAAAGCAAAATCATGCATGGAAGCATCATGCGTCAGCCTACTGAGGACGAAATCACCGTAGAGGATGTACAGCGACTTACCGCTGACATGCACAATATCGTGGTACCTCCTGGCAATAGCATCATCCACGTGATGCCCCAGGATTATACCGTCGATTACGAAGGTGGAATCAAAGATCCTGTAGGGATGTCGGGTACTCGATTGGAGGCGGATTTTCACGTGATCACGGCCCAGACTTCTGCTATCAATAACATCAACAAGTGTGTCAAGCGTGCCGATCTAACTTCCAAGCAGTTGATTCTCGAGCCCTTGGCCAGCTCCCTGTCGGTCCTCAGCGAGGAGGAAAAAGAAGCAGGGGT
>JAMNXQ010000006.1 GCA_023653075.1 Algoriphagus sp. | reverse complement strand
CCCTTCGGGATTATCCCCACAATCCTATCACCCTTTCAGGGTTTTTCTGGAACCATTCGAAATTATTTCATCTAGAATTATTTCATCCCTTCGGGATTATCCCCACAATCCTATCACCCTTTCAGGGTTTTTCTGGAACCATTCGAAATTATTTCATCTAGAATTATTTCATCCCTTCGGGATTATCCCCACAATCCTATCACCCTTTCAGGGTTTTGCTTGAACAATTCCTAATTATTTCATCTAGAATTATTTCATCCCTTCGGGATTATCCCCACAATCCTACCACCCTTTCAGGGTTTTGCTTGAACAATTCCTAATTATTTCATCTAGTATCATTTCATCCCTTGGGATTGGAAACATTACATTCGAAAAATAAATACTAGCATTCTAACCCACTTTCAGGGATTAATTGATAAAACAAGTGCGCATCATTAGAACACAATTAATTTGATTTTCAAATCGTTCGAAAAAATAAGATTCAAAAACTATAGGTATATCAAAATCAGATAATTAAAACGGTAAACTTTTTAATATGGAATTACAACTTGGTTGCGAAAAATTAGGTTCAAGTGCTTCTTTCAAAAAAAGAATCAAGTACACTAGGTCTTCCCTCCTTTCTGTCCTGCCGCAGAATTGCGGGGAGAAATACTTTTTTCACGCGGCGGCGCGAAGCTTTTACTTTTTCTCCTGCTTCAGCTCCTTGGGAAAGCCCGAAGTAAATTCCATTCGCAAGCGGTCCTTTTCAGCCAACACAAACATGGCCTCTACCCCCGGAAGGCTTTCGGCCAGTGCCTTGGCCTGCTCAGGTCCCATAGCCATAAATGCGGTAGCCAAGGCATCGGCTTGTGTGGCAGAGGTAGCCAAAACAGATACGGACACCATGGAATGGCTCACAGGAAAACCTGTTTTCGGATCAATCAAATGAGACCGACGATTGCCCTGCTCATCGATGTAAAATTTACGGTAGTTGCCCGAGCTGCTCAAAGCCAAACCATTCAGTGTCACTTTGGTGAGCATAGTTTTGCTCACTCCCAATTCGGCCTGCGCAGGATCCTCGATGCCGATGGTCCAGAGTTCGCCTTTGGGATTCTGCCCTTTTCCCTTCATCTCCCCTCCAATCTCCACCAAATAGTTGGCTACGCCTGCCTGATCCAAAACCTCAGCCAACTTGTCGATGGCATAACCCTCGCCTAGCCCAGTAATGTCTAGCTTCACTCCTTCTTGAGCGGCTACATAGCTGGTATCTGTCACTTGCAATTGAACTTCAAATCCCACCAAGGACTTCAGCGATGCCACCTTAGTACTATCCATCTGCTCGCGCTCCTCAAAAGAAAATCCCCAAGCTTTGATAAGCGGATAAAGGGTGGGCTCGAAATAGCCTTGGCTTTGGACATGGTATTTCTTACAGGAATCCAGCATATCCTGAAATGTAAAGGAGGGCTTTAGCAAGAATCCAGTCGCATTGAAATCCGAAACCTCAGATTCCTGAATGTAGGAGTTGGAGGCAGCATTAATTAAAGCAAATACCGAGTCAAACTTGGCTTGGTAGTCTCTTGATGTATCGCCTACCTGAACCCGGTAATAGGTGCCAAAAATCTCTCCCTCGTAATTTTTGAAGGTAACTTCTGGCTTGGATGCACAAGATGTAAGGGCTATAAGTGTAAGCAAAAAGAAAAAACGATTGTGAAGCATACCGATTTGGGTTTGTAACTTCAAAGTTAGCCTATCCCAACTAAATACGGCAAGGGATGTGGACTTGAATTTGCTTCTTCGTAATTTTCCATCACAGAAAGCCAATACCCCCAGAATACGGGGTGTTGATTCTTATGCTAGCTATTCCCCATGTTCAAATCCATTGCTTTTACCTTCATCTTTGGTTTTATTTCGTTTTTGACCTTTGGTCAAGATATGCTTCGTACCTACCATGTTGAGGATACCCTGAAAGTTAAAGAAGTGGTAATCCTAGTCAACGGAAAAGCAAACGGTCCAGTCAAGCGCTACGATTTGGAAGGAAGATTGGTCGTAATTGGTAGTCTAAAAAATGACCAGCGCCATGGGATATTTTACGATTTGGATCCGGAAACAGGAGATACACTTCGGCAAGTCACCTTTCAAAACAACCAGCGTGAAGGAGAAGCTTTGAGCTTCTATCCCGATGGCAGCCTTCGCCAGCGCTCTAACTTCGTAGCCAACCAACTGGAAGGTGAGGTACTATCCTATTTTGAAGACGGCACCCTATCTGAAAAAACTCCCTTCAAATCCAACAAACCCGAAGGAATTTCTATCCGCTACTATCCCAACGGTTCCATCGAATCCAAAATCGGTTATCTAGCAGGCCAATTTCATGGAATACGGGAAGAATACCATGAAACAGGTACCCTGCAATACCAAGGAAATTACGAGAAAGGAATACTACATGGCAAGGAGGAAAGCTTCTATCCAGATGGTAGCTTGCGCTCCAGGCTATTTTTTAATTTCGGAGAACTAGATGGTCCTTACTTACTCCTTCATCCGAATGGAAAGCCAGAACGTGTAGGTACCTACAAAAAGGGAGTTCCTGACGGAGAGCTACTCAGCTACTACCCAGGAGGTGCCCTTAAACAAATAACCACCTTTTCCAAAGGAATTCCCAATAGCCCTAGTAGTAGCTACTACGATTCGGGCACCTTACAGCAGCTGGAGTTTTATTCTAAAAAAGGAGAAAAAATTAAGGAGGAAAATTACTATCCTTCCGGACAAATGTACGCTAGCATCCCCTTCTTGAATGACCTAGAAGAAGGCGAGGCAATACTTTATTACGAAACAGGTAAAATCCAAGAAATCAAAAGATTTAGTAAAGGAAGATTAAATGGAGTTCGCGAACTCTACGATACAAATGGTATCCTTGAACGAACAGAAATCTACGACCTTGGAAATAAAATCAATAAATAACCGACAAGTTCACCGCTAGCCAGATCGATTTTTCTATTTTTGCCCAAACGAATTCTTCATGAGCAAAGCCATCAAAGAAACTCATTTTTCCTTTCCTGGACAGAAAGGCTTTTACAAAGGAAAAGTACGAGACGTTTACATGTTTGAAAAGGAACTAGTGGTCGTTGCTTCCGATCGAATATCTGCCTTTGACGTGGTCCTTCCTAGGGCCATCCCCTACAAAGGTCAAGTACTGAATCAAATCGCTGCAGGCTTCCTAAAAGCCACCGCAGATTTGGTGCCCAACTGGGTGACTGCAACTCCCGACCCTAATGTCACCATTGGCAAGCGCTGCGAACCCTTCAAGGTGGAAATGGTGATCCGTGGTTACCTTGCAGGACATGCTGCTCGTGAATATGCTTTAGGCAAGCGAATCCTCTGCGGCGTACCTATGCCTGAGGGATTGAAGGAAAATGATCCTTTCCCTACCCCAATCATCACTCCCACCACCAAAGCCTCCGAAGGTCATGACGAGGATATTTCCAGAGAAGCTATCTTGGCCAAAGGGATCATTTCCGAAGAGGATTACCTGATTCTAGAAAAATATACCCGTGCGCTCTTCCTACGTGGGCAAGAGATTGCCAAGGAAAAGGGGTTGATTCTCGTGGACACCAAGTACGAATTCGGCAAAGCAGATGGAAAAATCTACCTCATTGATGAAATCCACACCCCCGATTCTTCCCGCTACTTCTACGCAGAAGGCTACGAAGAAAACCAAAAGCAAGGATTACCACAAAAACAATTGTCTAAAGAATTTGTACGTCAATGGCTAATTGCCAACGGATTTCAAGGGAAAGAGGGGCAAGTAGTGCCAGAAATGAGCGATGAACTTGTAGAAAGCATTTCCGATCGCTACATTGAACTGTTTGAAAAAATTACCGGAACATCCTTTGTTCGTGCAGAAACGACCGACATTGCTTCACGAATTGAAAAAAGTATTTTAGATTACCTCGCCAACTAAGCATACCCATGAAATATACCATCGATAAAAAAGAGCAGTATGTAGTTTTTTCCCCTTTAGAGGAAAAGATCGACTCCCTATTGGCTCCCAAACTAAAGTCTGAGCTCCTGACCATTCATGCAGAGGGCTACAGCAACCTTGTGCTCGACATGAGTCAAGTGAATTACGTGGATTCCAGCGGATTGAGTGCCCTATTGGTGGGTGATCGGGAATTTGGCCGTAATGGAGGCATCTTTGTGATCTCAGGTGTTCGAGACCACGTGATGAAGTTGCTCAAGATCTCCATGCTAGACAAAAAGTTACGCCTTGTAGCCAATTTGGAAGAAGCGGGTGAAGCGGTATTTATGCATGAGATTGACGGAGGAAAAGACGAGGAGGGCGCTTGAGTCCGGAATTTGAAATCACTATCCTAGGAAATACTTCTTCCATCCCCATGCATGGAAGAAACCACACTGCCCAAGTCCTTCGATTTGGGCAGGAGTTTTTATTACTGGATTGTGGGGAGGGCACACAGCTCCAATTGCGGAAATACAAAGCCAAAGCCTCCAAAATCTCTAACATTTTTATCTCTCACCTCCATGGAGACCACTACTTGGGTTTGATCGGCCTCCTATCCAGTTACCACCTTTCCAAGCGTACTGAGCCTCTCCAAATCTTTGGACCACGCGGCCTAGACGAGATCCTTACCACCCATTTCCGTTGGAGCAATACCCGGTTGAGTTATCCCTTGCATTTTACCGAAACCAGCACCTCTGGCAAGGTTCTACTACTTGAGTATCCTCTATTTCGGGTCTCCAGTTTTCCTCTTCAGCATCGCATCCCTACAACGGGCTTTTTGATCGAGGAAAAAGAGGGCCTACACTCCCTGATCATGGAAAAACTCCACGAAAGTTCTCTCCCTTTGGCGGCTATCCAATCCCTTCGAGAAGGAAAGGATTATCGAGACAGTGAGGGTAACTCCTATGATGTGGTCGACTTCTGCCATCCACATCCTCCCTTGCGGAGCTATGCATTCTGTTCGGATACCACATTCAGTCCTGAATTAAACGCTTACCTAGCTGGAGTGGATTTGCTGTACCACGAGGCTACCTTCATGGAAGCAGATCAGCAACGTGCAGCAGAAACCTATCATTGCACCGCCAAGCAAGCTGCTCAAATCGCAGCACTCAGTGGAGCCAAAAAATTACTTTTAGGTCATTTCTCTACCCGCTACCCTGATTTAAGTGATTTGTTGGAAGAAGCGAAAACCATTTTCCCAAATTCCTGCTTAAGTGAAGAAGGCATCACCTACCCCATCCCTACAGCCCATGCATGAATCTGCATCAAGTCGGAAGACCAACCTCTTTGTATTTCTAGGAGCCATTTTCCTAACCAATGCCATCTTGGCTGAAATCATTGGCGTGAAGATCTTTTCTGGAGAGCGTTCTCTCGGTTTTGAACCGGTGCAATGGACTTTCTTTGGTGGGTTTGTGCTGGACTTTAACCTCACGGCCGGAGCAGTGATCTGGCCTGTAGTCTTCATCACTACGGACCTGATCAACGAGTATTTTGGAAAAAAGGGGGTACGTAAAATCAGTTTCTTGACCGCAGGATTGATCACCTATGTCTTTGTGGTCATCAGCTTGGTGACTGCCTTGGCACCGGCAGAGTTTTGGATCCAGGTCAATGCCAGCATGCCTGACGGAAGTTCCTTTGACATCAACTACGCCTTCAATACCCTCTTTAGACAGGGTCTGGGAATTATTGTAGGTTCACTGACCGCCTTTTTACTGGGGCAATTGATCGATGTGTATGTCTTTCAAAAGCTGCGGGCAGTCACCGGCTCAAAAATGATCTGGCTACGTGCCACCGGTTCCACGCTCGTATCGCAGTTTATCGACTCATTTGTAGTGCTGGGTATCGCATTTTATGTCTTTGGCAATTGGAGTCTTCCTCAAATCGCTGCGGTAGGTTTAATCAACTACGTGTACAAATTTACGGTGGCTCTGGCACTCACTCCTCTGCTTTATATCGCACATGGCTTGATTGACCGCTACTTGGGCAAGGATCTTGCCGTGAAGATGACGGAGGAAGCGATGGAGGATCGGGCGTTTTTATAGTACAAGGTACAAAGCACAAAGTATGATCTACAAAGTAGGATGTACTACTTCTTCATTCAAAAATCGAGATTCGGCATTCGACATTTACGAAGTATCAAGTAACTAGTATCAAGTAGCAAGATCCTTTCGATGCAGCAAACCAGTCTTAATGCAAATCCCTGTCGTACTTCGTATTTCGCCTGCCGGTAGGTACTTCTTTTGCGGCAAGTGGGCAGAATTCGAGTACGATTACAAATCCCTACTTCGTATTTGGTACTTTGTACATTGTACAGCTCCTCACCACCAAATATATTTCGTTGAAAGCCCCTGATTTTTACAGATTATTCTAAAAACTTCAGGCCAACCCTTGGTTTACAAAATATTTCTACCTAATTTTGCAGCGTCAATTTTGACATAGCTATTTTTCATGCCGTGAGTCCTTGCTGTTGCTTGTCTGGGATTTAGGATACCATGGCAAGAAAAAGTAAGGACAACATCATGGAAAACACAATCAAATTCTCAGACCTGGGGATTTCGGAAGAAATCTTACGGGCAGTGGAAGAGATGGGTTATACCCAACCTTCCCCAATCCAACAACAAGCCATTCCCTTCGTATTGCAAGGACGCGATGTAATCGGTCAAGCACAAACGGGTACTGGCAAGACGGCAGCATTCGCAATTCCTATCATTGACTTGGTAGATGCCGACTTCCTCAAGCCACAAGCAATTATCCTCTGCCCTACCCGTGAACTAGCGGTTCAGGTGGAAGGAGAAATTCAAAAGTTGGCCAAATACCACAAGAAAATTTATTCAGTAGCCATCTACGGAGGCGAATCCATCGACAAGCAGATTCGAGTTCTCAAGAAAGGCGTACAAATCGTAGTAGGTACTCCAGGTCGTGTGCAAGACCACATCAACCGTGGTACTTTAAAATTACATGACGCAGGCATCATCGTTCTCGATGAGGCAGATGAGATGCTAGACATGGGCTTCCGCGATGATATCGAAGCCATCTTGCAGGAGATGCCGGAGGAGAGACAAACTGTCTTTTTCTCCGCCACCATGGCCAAGCCTATCCTAGACTTGACGCGCAAGTACCAAACCGAACCTGAAATCATCAAAGTCGCGAAGAACGAACTTACGGTTGCCAAAATCGATCAGGTGTTTTACGAAGTAAAGCAATCCCTGAAGATGGAATTGATGGCTCGTTTGATGAACCTCAACAACTATGCACTGAGCGTGGTATTTTGCAATACCAAGCGCATGACCGACGAGGTTACCGAATCCTTAGGTGCTCGCGGTATTTTGGCTGAAGCACTTCACGGGGATCTTTCCCAAGCACAGCGAGATAAGGTCATGGGCAAGTTCAGAAAAGGACTTTGCACCGTATTGGTGGCCACAGACGTAGCCGCTAGAGGAATTGACGTGGACAACGTGGAGGCGGTATTCAACTTTGACATCCCATTAGACGAGGAGTATTACGTACACCGCATCGGTAGAACAGGCCGTGCCGGCAAATCCGGAACAGCCATTACCTTCATCACCGGTCGTAGAGAAATGATGAAGTTGCGTGACTTGGAGCGTTACACCAAGGCAAGCATCAACAAAATGACTCCTCCATCCGTATCGGAATTGGTAGAATTGAAGAAAACCCAGCTCATCAAGGACGTGTACCGTGTTTTGAGCAAGGAAGAAGATACACAATTATTTGAAGCCACCATCGGACAGATGCTTGCTGAAGGATTGACACAAGAGCAAATTTCCCTAGGCCTACTTAAACTAGTCATGGGCGATACGGTGAAAGAAATGAAAGATCAAGACTTCGGCATCGAGGCCCCTGCTTATGGAGATCGTAGAAGAGAAGGTGGACGTGAAGGTGGACGTGAATCGAGATTTGGTGACCGAAGAGAGGGTGGACGAGGCGAACGCTTTGGAGACCGAAGAGAAGGTGGCCGTTTTGAACGTGGAAGCCGTTTCGGAGACCGAAAAGAAGGGGGAAGCCGTTTCGGAGATAGTGGAAGCCGATTTGGAGAGCGCAAAGAAGGCGTACGTGACTCTGCTCCTAGAGTAGAACGTACACGCGATGCCAACATGACCCGTTTGTTTTTGAACCTAGGCAAGAAAGATTTTATCCGTCCCAATGACATCGTCGGTGCCATTGCAGGGGAAGCAGGTCTTTCCGGAAAGAGCATCGGAGGCATTGATATTTTTGACAACTTCTCCTTCGTAGATGTCCCGCACAAGGACGCGGAGCATGTGGTGCGTGTGATGAAAAACAACACCATCAAAGGCAGAACCGTCAATATGGAGATCTCCAAGGGTTAATCGACTTCAGCTTAATTGGAATAAAAGCACATTTCTTCCCGAAATGTGCTTTTTTTGTGTCTTCCAAGATCACTTCGCGTATGCAGCTTTTCTTTCAAGAATCGATCACCTCTCCTACTACCTTTCTCAACGAGGAAGAATCCAAACACCTGGTTCGTGTACTGCGAAAGAAGCAAGGAGACCAAATCCTGCTCACAGATGGAAAAGGGATGCTCTACACTTGCGTACTGGACGAGGCAGATCCGAAAAAGGCAAGTTTGACGGTCTTGTCTTTCAAGGAAACCGACATAGATCCCTTTTACATCCACTTGGCCATAGCCCCTACCAAAAGCCCAGACCGCATGGAGTGGATGGTGGAGAAAATCACCGAGATTGGATTTCATGAACTCACCTTACTGGATACGCTACATGGAGAACGGAGCTTTCTGAAGGTGGACCGTCTCCATAAAAAAATGATCGCTGCCTGTAAGCAAAGTATCAAATGGAGAACCCCAAGCCTAAACGGCACGACCAAACTCAGTGAACTCATCAAATCTTCCGACTTTGCCGATTTCCAGAAGTTTATCGCTTACGTGGATGAAAATCATACCCACCACCTCTTGGACCTAGCCAAAGCAGGCGGAAAGTACCTCATCTTGATTGGTCCAGAAGGAGATTTTGATCCCAAAGAGATCCAACTCGCCTTTGACCATGGATTCCAAGCAGTCTCCTTGGGGAAGAGCCGATTGCGAACCGAGACCGCAGGCCTAGCAGCAGTTCAAATGCTGCAAGTGCTCAATCGATAAAAGAATTGAAGTAGACTAACTCCAAGAAAATCAGCTTCTTTTTTCGCTTATTGAATTCGAATAAAAAAAATAGGGGGAAGGAATACCAAAAGTCCCTCACATTTTTCTATTTTGGGATATCTTTTTTCATTCTCCTTTACGGGGCCTTGTCTGAAGACTGAACTACTTAACTCATCCCCTAGTGCCTTACAAAGAGCGAGAAATAGAGAAAAAATACTTTTCCATAGGAGAAGTTGCCGACATGTTTAAAGTAGCGGCCTCTCTCATTCGCTACTGGGAAGGGGAATTTGACATCATCCGCCCCAAAAAAGACAAAAAAGGCAACCGACGCTACACCAAGGATGACATCCAAAAGATTCGCTACGTGTATCACTTGGTCAAAGAAAAGGGATATACCCTTCAAGGTGCGCAAGAAGTCATCGCCTCTGGCAAAAAACAAGGATTTGATAAGGTAGCAGCAGTTCAAAAACTTCAGGAACTCAAGGATTTTTTAATCAACCTGAAGCATGAACTCCATTCAAGATCCAACACCTGAGGACAAACAACACTTTATTGCCCTCGCCTTAGCCCCAAAAGTAGGCCCAGTCTTGTTTAAAGCCATTGTAGCCTACGCTGGATCTGCACTTGCCTTCTTTTCCTTTTCCCAGGCCCAAGTAGCTAAAATCCCTCGAATTGGTCGTCGATTGCTTGAAATCCGACTGCAACGAGATTCCTTACTCTCCCAGGCTGCAAGCCTTATTTCCAATCAGGAAAAAGTTGGATATCGACTTCTCACGGCAATTGACAAGGATTTTCCCAATCGCCTAAATACAAATCCAGACGCACCCGTGCTGCTATTCACTAAAGGTGCTGCCAACTTAAATGCCGCGCGAACAGTTGGTATCGTGGGAACTCGGAGCGCCACTCCCTATGGCAAAGCCATCACCAAGAAAATTTGTGAGGACCTCCTTCCTTACCAGCCCAGCATCGTATCGGGCCTAGCCTTCGGGATCGATATTGAAGCCCATCGCGTAGCCTTGAATTTGGGTCTTCCGACGATTGCAGTACTCGGTTCACCCATCCAACAAATCTATCCCGCTGCGCACCAAGGTACCGCATCCCAACTCGTACAGGAAAATGGAGCCCTGTTAAGTGAATATGGGCCAGGAAGCAAAATGCTACCTGGAAATTTTCCCGCCAGAAATCGAATCATTGCCCTGCTATCGGATGCACTGCTCGTGGTGGAAGCTGCCGAAAAAGGGGGAGCACTGATTACGGCCGAACTTGCTTATGGCTACCAGAAAGAGGTATTTGCTGTTCCCGGGAATCTCCAAGCCACCTTCTCAGAGGGCTGCAACCAACTCATCCGAAAAATGAAAGCGGCCATCTACACAGGCCCCGAAGACCTGGCAGAGGCCCTACATTGGACCAAACCTGGAGAGGAACGAAAGCCCAAGCCACTGCAAGATTTTTCCAACCGAGAAGAAGAGGAATTTAAAATAGTAACCCACCTTCAAACGAAAGGAGCTACTGAATTGGATCAACTCGCCCATGCGCTCCAAATTCCATTAGGTAGACTGTCTGCTAAACTGTTGTCCTTGGAGTTTGAAGGGATCATCCAATCCTTGCCCGGCAAAAAATATAAACTACTGGTCTAACTAATTGATTAGGTTATTCACTTTGTCACTCGAAACTAAAGAACAGAAGGTTTGGAGTTCATTCCGGTTGGCTGTGGTCTGTGGACAGTCGTCTTTCGACGATTAGCAGCAATAAATCGAATATCATTTGACCCACAAGTACGGTTGCGGCTAATCCAGCTAATCCTCCCTATTCCTTCATTTTTCGAATCAACTTCGGGTAGTACCAGAGGTAAAAGCCGCTGAATGCAAGCAAAATCAATCCGATGGATACCAAAGTGGAATAAGTGAGTTTGGCTCCTTCATCCCCTGTGGTGTAAAAATCCACAATGCTTCCATCGTGTACCTTCTCGATCCAATCCGAATGACGCGTGGCTATGGATAACACTTCTCCAGAATACCCATCTACCTGCACTTCGGTAAAATGCTTCTTAAAGGTTACTTTAGCGGTGCCCTTATCTGGGCGAATGTCAATTCGATCTACCTCCGAATCTTCACCTAATTTGACCATCTCCTGCTCCCCGATAGTCACTATTTCGGAAGGGCGAAGCCAGGTTCCATTTTTCACCTTAGTTTCTAGTGTGGGTGGCAGTAATTCCACCTTTTTCTTCCAAGCCAATAAAATGGAGGTTATCCCGATCACCAGGAAAAAGAGCATCAATGGAATTCCCATCCAGCGGTGAAACTTTCGGAGAAAACGTAGACGGGTTACTCTAGAATTGATGGGTGATTCAATCATCGGTGCAACTAGAACTGCAGATAAACAATTCAAATTCAGAAGGCTGGCAAGTTACTGAAAAATCAAAAGGAATTCCTTTCAATTTTCCTTGAAAGGGGGAAACTCGTCCAAAGTTAAGCCAAATAAAAAAGGGGCAAAAACTCCTTTTTTTAGTTCTATCCAGTTAAACTTAGAAGAGTTCCTTGGCGACTTTATAGGTCGTTTCGGCCTTACTCATGGTATAAAAATGCAAACTAGGCACCTTAGCATCCATCAACTCCTTGCACTGTTTGATCGCCCATTCGATGCCCACTTCCTTCACTTGCGCATTGGTAGTACACTTGAATAGTGCATCGGTCAATTCATCTGGGAAATCCAAAAAGAAGGATCGAGGCAAAGCTGTAATCTGTCCCAAGGTAGTGATGGGCTTTATGCCTGGAATGATGGGAATGTGGATCCCTGATTCCTGCACCTTAGCTACGTAATCAAAGTACTTTTGATTGTCAAAAAACATCTGAGTCACCACATAACTTGCCCCCTTGTCTACTTTTTCTTTGAGGTAATTCAAGTCAAACTTAAGGCTGGGTGCTTCAAAATGCTTTTCTGGATAACCCGCCACTCCTACACAGAAATCAGTTTGGAAGCTAGGCTCAGTTTCTTCATGCAAATACTTCCCTTGATTCATGTGAATGATCTGTTCTACGAGCTCGCTAGCATACGCATGTCCACTGGGCTCTGCTACAAAGCGCTCTGCCTTGGGTGCATCTCCTCGAAGGGCCAACACATTTTCTACCCCGATAAAATCGAGATCAATCAATAAGTTTTCCGTTTCCTCCTTGGTGAAACCTCCGCAAAGCACATGCGGTACAGCATCCACATCAAATCGGTTCATCAAAGCAGCGCAAATCCCTACGGTACCCGGACGCTTTTTGGTGCTCACCTTTTCCAAAAGACCATTGGGGTGCTTCTTGTAGATGTACTCCTCCCGGTGGTAGGTCACATCCACAAATGGAGGCCTAAATTCCATCAAGGGAGCAATGCCCTCCAAAAGTTCCTTCAAACTCTGTCCCTTCAAGGGCGGTAAAATCTCGAAAGAAAAGAGCGTGCCTTTTGCGTTGTCTAAATGTTGGGTGATTTTCATAGGATTGAATTCTCAAGAATGGGGGTTGGAGAATAGGCCAAATTCGGGGAAAGTAGACGTTCCGCCTCTTGGAGGCTGATGCCTTTTCGCGTCGCATAACTTGCCACTTGATCTTCGCCTATCTTGCCAAGCCCGAAGTAACTGCTCTCGGGATGGGCGAAGAAAAATCCAGAAACCGAACTCGTAGGATACATCGCATAGCTTGAAGTTAGCGTGATGCCTACCGTATTTTCCAAATCAAGAATTTCGGAGATCGTCACCTTTTCGGAATGCTCCGGACAAGCAGGATAACCTGGTGCAGGGCGTATACCCAAGTATTCTTCCTTGATCAAAGCTTCGTTATCCAACTTCTCGGATAGGGAATAGCCCCAATAGGTAGTTCTTACCTGCTCGTGCACATATTCGGTAGCAGCTTCTGCCAATCGATCAGCCAAAGCTTTGAATAAAATATCGTTGTAGTCGTCTCCTGCCGCTTTAAACTCTGCAAGTTTGGTTTCCATACCCAAGCCAGCCGTCACCGCAAAGCAACCCAGGTAGTCCACTTGATGGGGATGCAGGTAATCCGCCAAAGAGCGGTTTGGCACGTCTTTCCCTTTCTTGCCTTGCTGTCTCAAAAAGTGGAAACTTGCCACTCGATTTCCTTTTTCATTCAATACAAAGACATCGTCCTCTTCCCGCTGAACAGGAAACAAGGAAAATACCGCCTTGGCAGAAAGCCATTTCTCTTTAATCAAGGTATCCAGCAGGGTCTGCGCTTCGGCAAAAAGTTTTGTTGCCTCTTCGCCCACCACGGAGTCACTTAAAATTTTGGGGTATTTCCCTGCCAGCATCCAAGTACTGAAAAATGGAGTCCAGTCGATGTAATTGCGAATGATGTTCAAGTCTAAGTCATCAAGGACCGTTCTACCCAACACCTTCGGGGCTTCAGGTTGGCATCCCTCCCATTGAATGGAAACTGGGTTTCGCTTGGCTTCGGTGTAGGAGATCAACTGCTTGATTGTTTGCTTTGCCTCATGCTCAACACGCAATTGTCGGTAGGTTTCCTTGAGTTGCACGCGGAAGGAATCCCTAGTATCTGGAGAAATTGACTCTCCAGCAATGGGCACAGACTTACTCGCATCACTCACGTGCACTACGGGACCCGAATAGACGGGGTCAATCTTTACCGCGGTATGAATTCTTGAAGTAGTGGCTCCACCAATCAACAAGGGAATCCTAAGGCCTTGGCGCTCCATTTCGGAGGCCACATTCACCATTTCATCTAGGGAAGGAGTGATCAAACCACTCAAGCCAATGATATCTACCTTGTTTTTGACGGCTTCGTCGATGATTTTTTGAGCATCCACCATCACTCCTAGGTCGATGATCTGGTAGCTATTGCAAGCCAAAACCACCCCTACGATATTTTTACCGATATCGTGCACATCACCTTTGACGGTAGCCAATAAGATCTTCTTCAAGGAAGAAGCGGCTTGCCCCTCTTCAGGAAGTGGCATGAATGGTTCGAGGTAGGCCACGGCCTTCTTCATTACCCGAGCAGACTTCACTACCTGAGGTAAGAACATTTTTCCTTCCCCAAACAAGTCCCCCACCACATTCATCCCATCCATCAAAGGACCTTCGATCACTTTCAAAGGATTGACCAATTCAAGTCGTGCTGCCTCGGTATCCTCGAGGATAAAGTCCAAGATCCCTTTGACTAGCGCATGTTCAATTCGCTTGGCTACAGGTGCTGATCTCCAGGCCTCGTTGACTACTTCTTTTTTATCTGCTGACTTTACAGTCTCTGCAAAGTCCAATAAGCGTTCGGTAGCATCTTCTTTCCGGTCAAACAATACATCTTCTACCCGCTCTAGTAGTTCCTTGTCAATGTCGTCGTACACTTCCAAAAGCGTTGGATTGACAATACCCATATCCATCCCATGCTTGATGGCATGGTACAGAAAGGCTGCGTGCATGGCTTCACGTACAGGGTCATTTCCACGGAAAGAAAAGGATACGTTGCTCACGCCCCCACTGACCTTGGCTCCTGGAAGATTTTCCTTAATCCAGCGTGTGGCATGGAAGAAATCAAGGGCATTCTTGCGGTGCTCCTCCATGCCTGTAGCCACTGGGAAGATATTCGGGTCAAAAATGATGTCCTGTGGATTAAATTTCACCTGATCTACGAGGATTCGGTAGCTGCGTTCACAGATTTGGATGCGTCGCTCGTAGGTGTCTGCCTGTCCTAATTCATCAAAGGCCATGACCACCACTGCGGCCCCAAATTTTTTGATGGTTTTGGCTTGATGGATAAATTCCTCCTCTCCATTCTTTAGGGAAATGGAGTTGACGATGCCTTTTCCCTGCACACACTTTAATCCTGACAGGATGATGCTCCACTTGGAGCTATCAATCATGATGGGAATCCGGCTGATTTCAGGTTCAGAAGCAATCAGGTTCAGGAAACGTACCATCGCAAATTCCCCGTCCAGCATTCCTTCGTCCATGCAGACGTCCAGGATTTGAGCACCTCCTCGAACTTGATCCAAGGCGATATCGAGGGCCTCGTCGTATTGCCCATTGAGGATTAGGCGGGCAAATTTCTTGGAGCCGGTGATATTGGTTCGCTCTCCTACATTCACAAAGTTGAGCGTAGGGGTAAAGACCAAAGGCTCAAGGCCGGAGAGTTTCAAATAATTTTGCTTAGGCATGATGCTCCTCCTCTTCCGTTAGCTGATCAATTTTTCGTGGGGAATAGTCTACTGCCAGATTTGCTAGTGCACGAATATGGTCTGGAGTAGTGCCGCAACATCCTCCCAAAATATTGAGCATTCCTTCTTTCAAAAAGTCTCGTACCTGGTCTGCCATTTCACTAGCTCCCTGGTCATAGGCACCAAATTCATTTGGAAGGCCAGCATTTGGATAGGCAGAGACATAGAATGGTGCCTCTTGTGCCAATACTTTCAGGTAGGGGCGCAATTCCTTTGCTCCCAAGGCACAATTGAGGCCGACAGAGAACAAGGGTACGTGGGAAACAGAAATCAGAAAGGCTTCGGTGGTTTGTCCTGAGAGGGTTCGCCCTGAGGCATCCGTGATGGTGCCAGAAATCATAATGGGAATGCCTCCCTCTTTGGGATCTAGGGGAATATTTCGTTCCTCATACACCGCTTGGATGGCATAGAGCGCCGCTTTGGCATTGAGGGTATCGAAGATTGTCTCCACTAGGATGATATCTACTCCCCCGTCCAAAAGCCCCCGAACCTGCTCCGCATAAGCTTCGGCCAATTGGTCAAAAGTGATGGCTCGGTAGCCGGGATCATTTACATCTGGAGAGATGGATGCGGTCCGGTTGGTAGGTCCCATGGCACCTGCCACAAAGCGAGGCTTATCCGGAGTGGTTTGGCTGTAGGCATCTGCTACTTCCCGTGCAAGTTTGGCCGATTCAAAATTGATCGCATACGCTAAGTGAGGCAATCCATAATCCTCCTGGGCGATGGTGGTTCCGGAAAAAGTATTTGTTTCAATGATATCAGAACCTGCCTTCAAATACTCCAAGTGGATGTCACGAATGATATCGGGTCTACTTAGGGAAAGCAGGTCGTTATTGCCTTTTAAAGCCTTAGGATGATCTTTTAACCCAGGAGTTCGAAAATCATCTTCGGACAGCGTGTAACGCTGAATCATGGTACCCATGGCACCATCTAAAATTAAAACCCTGGAATTGACCGCTTGAAGCAGTAGTTCCGTTCTGTTTTGTCTCATGGTTGTTTAAGTTGAAAAAACGAATCGAGCAAAACACGGAGAAAAGTAGGTATTCGTACTAATCATCTCATCTGTTCCTGGCATAATCCAGGAGGGGAGTTAGCACCTTGTTTACAGGTTGCTAAGACGTCATAGGGCCCTTCCCTCGGTCTTTCTCGATAAGTTAGTGTAAAAGTAAGGCAAAAATTTGAATAAACCAGAATGTAGTTCCTTTTTCACTTGGTAAATACTAGTTTTTTCTAAAAAAAACAGAAGATTGTTAGGGACGAATTCCCATCCCAAAAGTCACAAATGGACCCGACTGGTAAGAGTTCATGGAGATTCCACCCAACTTGAAACCAGGAAATGCCTGTTCATAACCTGCAGAGGTAGTGAATACCAGGTCAAACAACTTGCCTTTGGTCATCGGCAACCCATATTCTAGGTGCACTTCTGGTTTGAGAAAAATACCGGACTTCCGGAGGTACCCATCAAAATTTCGTTGATCGAGCAAAGCTGGAAAATCTGGTTTTTGATCCTTTAGCAAGGAATAACGCAGGTTGCCATAGCCCAGCCCCGCTAGCCCTCCTATCCCCCAATTTTTGTATTGAAAGATTTTTTTTCCCACGTTGGCATAGATCCGCAAGCTGTTCAAACTGTGAGTTTGGGTGCTACTGGCGCGTCCATTTAGGGCCACATTAAATACATCCATCCCATAGAGGAAGCCATCTGTTTCCCCCAAGATTCGTAGCCCTAACTGAGATGGCCTACCTTCGAAAGTCTTGTATCCCTGCTCTTTCAAATAGGAATTAAACTTCTCGGGTTTGGAAAAGTGGATTCCACGAATCAGAGAAGCTCCGATCGTAGCATCCTTGTAGAAAAAATTGCGGTCAGGAAGACTAATACCGGTTCCTACTCGGAAAAAGGCTCCGGCTTGTGCATTATCAAAGGAAATTCCATTCAGGTCCCACCCGTTCTCAAAAGGACTGAAGGAATACCCAGCCTTGGCTATAATTTCCAAGGCCTCTTTTCGATGGGGAATGGGGAAATCATAGGAGATTTGAAATCCAATTTCAGTCAAGAAGTTGCCGTAATTGGAAGTTCCACGTTGGATATCATGCTCTCGCAAGACAAACCCTTGTCCTGGGTCTTTGAGGAAAGTTTTCAGATCTTTAGATTGCACCTGAGGAAGCATTTGTACATTCATGTAACCCAATCCCATGGATAAATAATGGATCAGTTGAAACTTCCCTTCTTCGGTAAGCGAATAGCCCAGGTTCACCAAAGCGCGAGAAGTTCGGTATTGAAAGCGATGCATTCCCAAATCAGCCGTTCGGCTTTGGTGTTGGGTGACTTCTAATCCAAAAATAAAATCATTCAATCTAGCCTGATAACCCAAGCCAAAGGAATTGTAGCGATTGGGAATGGGAAGTTGACCCCGTTCCTTGAGTAGCGTATTGAATTGGCTCAAGTTTGCTCCAGAGGTACCCGTCAAAGCATACAGCGTGGAACGATTCGTTAAAAACCCTTGAGCCTGAAGACTGGCTCCTGCAAGAAATAGCGAAACTATGAGGACGAGTCTATGCAGCATAGGTTAAGGCATTGCCAAAAAAGGCTAGGTGAAATTAAGGGGAAATGGCAATTTAACCGGTAAATCACTGAAATTCCCTGTTTATTTTTTGATGATTCTAGGGTAATATCAGCAACTAACAAACTATGTGCCTAATTCTTGTACCGTTCTTGAAACCCATTTGTAAAATTTCTCGTAATTTCATTTTCCTCTCAATCACTAAAAACTAATTTATGATTCTTTCCACTACTTCCACTCTTGAAGGCCATCACGTAGAAAATTACCTCGGCATCGTATCTGGGGAAACCATCATTGGCGCCAACATTTTCAAAGATTTCTTCGCAAGCATCACGGACATTGTGGGAGGGAGGTCTTCGGCTTACGAACAGGTGTTGCGGGAAGCAAAAGCAACAGCCATGGGTGAAATGGAGATGCAAGCAAGGCAGCTGGGAGCGAATGCAATCCTGGGCATAGACCTAGACTACGAAACCATCCGAGAAGGCATGCTCATGGTCACTGTCAGTGGCACCGCTGTGAAAGTTTATAAACCTTAAGTAAACTGAAACCTGGAATTACTGGTTTGACATCCACTGCATAATCAAGCCACTGATGTAGGCACCGTAGGTACCTAATGCATAGCCCAATACGGCTAAAAGCACACCCACCGACGCCAAGGATGCATCAAAAGCAGAGGCTACTATGGGAGCTGAGGCGGCTCCTCCTACGTTGGCTTGGGAACCCACCGCTACATAAAAGAAGGGAGCTTTGATCAGCCAAGCAACGAAAAGCATCAGGGAGACGTGAAATAAAATCCAAATAATTCCAATCAAAAAAAGAATGGGATTGTCGAGAACTGCACCCAAGTCCATTTGCATCCCAATTGTAGCCACCATGACGTAAAGGAGCACTGAACCCAATCGGGAAGCCCCCACCCCTTCCAAATGTCTGGCCTTGGTAAAGGATAGAACCAATCCCAGCGCGGTGGCAATGACCACAATCCAAAAGAAGGCTGAATTCAAGGAATATTGGTTCCATTCAGGATGATGGGTTTCAAACCAAGGAGCAAGAAAATCAGCACAATAGTGCGATAACCCGGTGATCCCAAAACCTATTCCAAGAATCAGTAAAATATCTGTTAGGCTAGGAATAGCTACACGGGCTTCTCTAGCCCTCGCAATTCGGTCCCTTAATTGGTATATAGCCGAAGTATCTGCTTTTAAGAATATATCTATTTTCTCAGGTTTGGCTGCCCAATACAACAAAATAGCCATCCAGAAATTTGCCACCAACACATCCACGGCTATCATCTGCCCAAACAAAACCGGGCTTGCACCAAAGACCTCCAACATAGCAGTTTGGTTGGCCCCCCCTCCAATCCAACTCCCGGCAATCGTAGATAAGCCCCTCCACAACTCATCCGGACCTGTGCCTGCATACAAATCTGGCTGAATCGCCCCCACGATGAGTAAGGCTACTGGACCACCAAATACAATCCCCACTGTACCTGTGAGAAATAGAATCAAAGCCTTGGGACCTAAGCGAAGAATGCCTTTCAAATCCACACTGATCGTAAAGAGCACCAAGGAAGCGGGCAATAAGTAACGAGAGGCAACTTTGTACAAATTCGAAGACTCCCCAGAAATCAATCCTAGAGAGTTGTAAACTGCTGGAATAAAATAGCATAGCAACACCGCTGGAACATACCTGTAAAACTTCAGCCAAAACGGATGCTTGCTCGAGGAAGAGGCGAAAATAAAAGCCAAAGTGGCCATCAATAAGCCAAAAACTACGGCATCATTGGTCAATAAGGGACTTGCACTTTCCTCCATAGCAATTAATTAGTGGGTACAACAATACCCAGTTTTGTCAAAAAGACCAACGCTTATTCTCCTTTTTGCTTCAATACCTGAATGAGTTCGCTCAAAATCATGGCAGTTGCTCCCCAAACCACCTCCCCAGCAATGTCAAAATAAGGAGTTTCCAAGTACTTCCCTCCTCCTAAGGAAAGAGGTTTTTTTTTGACAATCTCAGGTTGAATCAAGTGATTCAAGGCCGTAGGAATGATCCTGGCCACCTCCCGCTTTTCAGGGACGAAAGTGGGCTTGTGATCCAGAAAACCCACGATCGGTGAAACCAAAAAATTACTAACTGGAATGTAAATCTCGGTTAAGCTACCGATCACCTCCACCTTGGTAGAATCAATCCCAATCTCTTCCTCCGCCTCCCGAAGCGCTGTAAACACCACATCTGGATCCCTCTCCTCCACTTTTCCCCCAGGCAATGCCACTTGCCCACTATGTGTACCGGGATACAAGGGGCGCTTGATCAAGGGAAAATAGATCGTGGAGGCGTCTGGGTAAAACAAGAGTAAAACTCCACTTTTTCGATGACTCTCAGGCACCACTTCAGCAATTCGACGGGAATCTATGGGTTGAGGTGCCATGCGCAGTTGTGCCTCCTGACCAGGAAGTGCACCTTGAAAGGCCAAAAGCAATTGCGCACGAAGTTTTTCAAGGGGCATAGACAACTCGAATTTTTAAGAGTAAATATCGCATGGAATACAAAGATTTCTCCAGCAACTAACAAAAAAAAGGCCGGAATATGATTCCGACCTTTTCCTGCTCTCAAACCTATTAAACCTATTGTAGATATTCAATTCATGAATACTTCCGAAAAATAGAAAATGTTTTATTCTCTTCAAACAATCGATTGCGAAAAATTTTCAAAATAATATTCGGCATGCCTATAAATCAAAATAAAGCCTTTTTTTAAGAGTTTGAAAGGTCCGATCTAGTGCTCAATTTTTGGTGCAACTAAGAAATTTTCTTTTACTTTCATTTCAACCTTTTTTTGGTAAACTCTAAAAAATCGAATAAATTCAACAATCACTTTTTAATCTATTTTTTACATGAAGTTTAGCCTAATTTTTAGCTTCTGGCTGATGTTCCCCTTGATTACATCTGCCCAAATCGACCTAACCACCCAAGCCTTTGGAGCAAAATCTCAAGGCCTAGGAGCAGTCAAATTATATTCACAAGATGCCTGGAGCCTGTTTAACAATGTAGGATCCCTGGATCGAATGGAAGATTCCGAACTAGGAGTCGCCTTGGATCAACGCTATGGTATCCAAGAATTAAGCACTGCCGCCCTTTCCCTGGCTTTCAAAAAACCAGGTGGGAGCTTCGGATTTGGGGTCGCTCGTTTTGGTGGGGAACTTTTCCAGCAACACCGTTTGGAATTCGGTCTATCCACCACCCGAGGCATCCTGAGTTTTGGTGCAAAAGCAGCCTGGTTTCAAACTCATATCGAAGGATTTGGTACAAGTAATGCCCTATTGCTCTCTCTGGGTGGCCTGGCTGAACTAGGTCCTAGATTTTTCTTTGGCGTACACCTTTCCAATTTGAACCAAGCCAAAGTTAGCAAGCAATCTTCCCAACCTATTCCTGCCCTACTTACACTCGGCATCACCTACCTGCCTGCCAAAAACCTCGAAATCCATAGCGAACTGGAAAAGGATCTGGACCATCCTCCCCTCTTTAAACTTGGGCTGCAGTACCAACTTGAAAACTGGATCTTCCTGCGTACTGGCATCCACTCCACTCCCAATTCCTTGCATTTCGGCATTGGAATTCGAAAGAAAAAGTATGGCTTAGACTATGCACTAGGCCAAACTACTGCACTAGGAAGTACACATCACCTCTCTATTTTTTTAACCCATTAAGGCATGAAACAAATCTTTAATTTAGTACTCCTCCTGCTTTTTTCCCTTCCCACTATCGGTCAAGATAGGACACCAAATCCCTTGGATATCCAACAGTTAGTGGAGCGACTTTTTCCAGTTCAAGAGGAAGAAGTGGATTACGATGCACTCTTCGAATTACTTACAGAACTCTATCAAAACCCATTGGACATCAACCGAGTAACTGGGGAGGAGTTGGCAGGAACTTACCTACTTTCCCCTCCACAGATTCAGTCTTTTTTGGACCACCGTAGTCAATCGGGTGAATTCCTTTCCTTGTACGAACTCCAATCCCTCCCCCATTGGGATGCTACTACCTTGGATATCGTCCTTCCTTTTCTTACCCTAGAAACTGAGAAATCAAGCCCCAAATCCTTTCTGGATCGCCTGCGAAGTGAAGAAAATAGGCACCTCCTTTTCCGACATCGGCGCACCCTTGAATTACGAAGAGGATACCAAATCGACCCCACGTTGAATCCAACTCACAGGTACCTTGGAGATCAGAATGACCTACTCCTTCGTTTTCGAATTCAACATGCCAAGGATTTTAGTCTAGGATTTTTGCTCGAAAAAGATGCAGGAGAAGTCTTGGCCTGGGATCCAAAAACCAGTCGCTATGGATTTAATTTCGCATCCTTCCATCATACGCGCTACAATTTAGGAAAATGGAAAACGCTGAGTCTAGGGGATTTCCAAGCCAGTTTTGGGCAAGGGCTGGTCTTTGGGGCTGGATTTAGTTTGGGTAAAGGTGCAGAAACTGTTCCAACAGTAAAAAGAAGCACCTTGGGCATTCTTCCCTACACATCAAGCTTAGAATCGGGCTTTTTTCGGGGCATGGGAATCACAAGGCAACTTGGCTCCTGGCAAAGCACCCTGCTTTTCTCCTCGATTGGAAAAGACGGGCGATTGGCAACGCAATCAGATACTCTCGGCAATCCAAGTCCAGAACTCACTAGCCTTTCTCAATCAGGACTACACCGGAGCCAAAGCGAGCTCTCTACCAAAAACCAACTTCATGAAACGAACCTGGGGACAAACATCCAGTTCCAAGCCAAATCTGGCAAATGGTCGGCTGGAATCAATGCCTTGCATACTCAATTCAGTATCCCTTGGAATCGAACTCCAAATCGGTACAATCAATTTGAATTTTCAGGCCGCAGCAATACCGTGGGGAGTATGTACGTTAATTTGTTATGGAAGAACTTCTCCTTTTTTGGAGAATCTGCTCGGTCTAGCAGTCAAGGTCAAGGTACCGTGGTTGGATTTATCAGTAGCCTGAGCAAAACGGTTGATTTTTCCTTATTCTGGAGGCGCTACGACCGCGACTTCCATAGTTTTTATGCTACAGCATTTGCTGAAAGCACCCGACCCATCAATGAACAGGGTACCTACCTAGGAATACAAATCAAACCTTCCTCAACAGTTAAACTCAACGCTTACCTGGACTACTTTCGATTTCCCTGGCTCAAATTCCGGATGTACGCTCCTTCCCTAGGACAGGAATGGCTTGCACGCTTGAGTTACCAACCACAAAAGAATCTACTGGCCTCAGTACAAGTGAAGCAAGAGCGGAAAATGAGAAATTCGACGACCAAAGAGTCCACTTCCCCAACCTACACACTGCTCCCAATTTCGAAAAACCAAGTTCAGGCAACCCTCGAACTAGAGGTCTCACCTGAATTCTCTTTCCAGTCCCGAATTCTTTGGAATCAAGTCATTCTGAATCAAGCGAATACTCAGGGCTGGATGCTAATTCAAGACATTTCCTTCAAACAAGAAAAATGGAAATTAATTGCTCGAATGGCACTTTTTGATACCGAAACTTTTGATAATAGGCTCTATACCTACGAACACAATGCCCTAGGGACCTTTGCTATTCCTGCATTTTCTGGAAAAGGAAGCCGAAAATACCTCTTGGTTCAGTACCGAATTCATCCCAAACTAACAGGCTACCTCCGAATTGCACAATCTCGCTATGCTGATCGAGATTTGATCAGTTCGGGCATGCAAGAGATTACAGGCCCCAAACAAACCGAGACCGTACTGGTCCTTCGTTATTCGCTTTAGTATTTTTTTTCACGAGTGGTAGTATCCCCGCCATCCTTTTTGATAAATTGACGAAAAAATACACTCCCATGAAAAGAATTGGTCTACTCCTCCTTCTTCTCCTTCAATTTAGTTGGCTCCAAGCTCAAGATTTTTCAAAAATGACTAAGAAAGAAGGATTTATTCCTTTCTACCTAGACGAAGAAAAAGGAAAGATTTACTTGGAAATCACTGGCCTCAACCAGGAATTACTCTATGTGAATGCGTTGACAGCCGGTATTGGATCCAATGATATTGGATTGGATCGCGGACAACTGGGCGACACCCGAGTAATCGAATTTCGAAAAGCAGGAACTAAAATCCTGATGGTTCATAAAAATTACGACTACCGTGCCTACACCAAAAATGCTTACGAAGCCAAATCCATTCAAGATGCTTTCGCAGAATCTACGCTTTGGGGATTTGAGGTGGTAAAAACGGAAGGAGCAACCAACTTGGTGGACGCTACTAATTTTTTCCTACAAGATATGCATGGAGTGAGTGAAACGCTTGCAAGATCTAAGCAAGGAACGTACAAAGTAGATGCAAGTCGATCTGCCTTGTATTATCCTACAACCAAGAATTTCCCTAAAAACACGGAGGTTGAAGCGATCGTCACGCTTACAGGATCGGGCGCGGGGGCAAATTTACGCTCTGTCACCCCAAGTCCGGATGCTGTAACTGTACGCATGAGACATTCCTTTATTGAGTTGCCACCGCTTTATGCTATGCGCAAATTTGATCCGCGGGCAGGTTATTTCTTTATTAGCTATCAAGATTACACCACTCCCATCGACCAACCCTTGGTCAAGCGTTTTATCTCCAGACACCGACTTGAGAAAAAAGACCCTGCAGCAGCTGTTTCGGAGGTGGTAGAACCCATTGTCTATTATTTAGATCGCGGTACCCCAGAACCCGTCGCCAGTGCATTGATTGAAGGGGGCAACTGGTGGGCTCAGGCTTTTGAGGCTGCTGGATTCAAAAATGCCTTTCGAGTAGAACTTGCCCCTGAAGGAATGGACCTCAGCGATGTACGCTACAATGTGATCCAATGGATTCACCGCTCCACTCGAGGCTGGTCTTACGGTTCTAGCATCCAAGATCCACGAACGGGAGAAATTTTAAAGGGACAGGTGTCTTTAGGATCCCTACGTGTGAGACAGGATTATTTAATTGCGCAAGGGCTTTTGCAACCCTTTGAACAAGGAAATGAGGCAGATCCAAAGTTGATGGAATTTGCATTGAATCGATTGAAGCAACTTTCCGCACATGAGATCGGACATACCATCGGCTTGGCACACAGCTATGCTACCTCAGCTACAGGTCGCTCCTCCGTGATGGACTATCCCCACCCCTTGATTAGCCTAGATGCTAGGGGAAATGTAAATTTTGAAGATGCCTACGATTTAAAAATCGGAGAATGGGATAAGTTAGCGATTACTTACGGCTATGGACAACCTGCGGCGAACCAAACTGAGGAAGAGTTTTTAGAAAAAACCCTGCAAGCAACCTATGCTGCGGGTTATGAATTCATCACGGATTCAGATTCTAGAAATCCAAGTGGCGTACATCCTCGCTCACACCTTTGGGATAATGGTGCTTCCGCTTCGGAAGAACTCAAGCGCATGTTGGATATGCGTCAAGAGCGCATGCAAACCTTCGGACTCAATGCCATCAAAACTGGAGAACCACAAGCCATTCTAGAGGAAGTTTTTGTACCCCTCTACCTGATGCACCGCTACCAGTTGGAAGCAACCAGCAAGTTGGTTGGTGGCCTAGACTACACCTACAAGGTCAAAGGAGACAACCAAACTGCGCACGAATGGATTCCCGCTAAGAGTCAAAAAGAAGCCTTAGATGCACTGCTGCTGTCCATCAGCACGGAACACTTGGAAATCCCGTCATCCATTTTGGCTCTAATTCCACCGCGACCTTATGGGTATGGCAAAAATCGCGAAACATTTCCCTCTCGTACCGGACCCATATTTGATCCCATCGCTCCTGCAGAAAATGTGGTGGATGCCACCTTTACCTTTCTTTTTGAGGCTGGAAGAGCAAACCGAATTTACCTGCAGCAACTTCAAAATAAATCCTTGCCAGGTTTAGAAACCGTGTTGGAAAAGGTGAGCAATCAAGTATTTAGCAATTCCATGCCAAAAGGCCTGGGTGTGGAAGTCAAACTGATGACTGAAGCCAAATTAGTAGATCACCTGATTGCCTTGTCGAAAAATTCAGGAGCATCTCAAACCGTCCGTGCATTGGTTCGAAATCAGTTGCGTCTTCTCAGCACTAACACGGGTTCATTCTCAACCTTACTGCAAGCGCATCGGGATTACTTAAAGCAAAAGATTGATGCCTACCTGAGTCTTCCTGAGGAATTGACTCCGCAGCAAGTGCTCAGCATTCCAGATGGGGCACCCATCGGCATGGAAGCCATGACTTGTGACTTCCACTAATTGAAATATAGGCCAGGGTTTTTACTGGCCTATGTTTTTTATAGTATAAGAAAGGAATTTGAGGCAGGATTCAGGTTTAAATCCCCTGCAAATCGGTAATTTTGCACTAGTATTTTAGTTACTCGCAACACATTACTTCATTCGCTTTCATGAGCAATCCGCTACTTTCCTCGTTTACCGGACCTTTCCAAACAGCACCATTTTCAGAGATTTCAACAGTTCATTTTCAACCTGCGTTTATCGCCGCGATTGAAGAAGCCAAAAAGGAGATTGAAGCCATCAAGTCGGAGTCTCTTCCTACCTTTGAAAATACGGTAGAAGCCTTGGAAAAAAGCGGGAAGCATCTTGGAATACTATCTGCCCTATTTTTCAACCTTAATTCAGCCGAAACGAATGCCGAATTGCAAGGTCTTGCTCGGGAGATTTCCCCACTCTTGACGGCACATTCCAATGATGTCTTGTTGGATCAGGAACTATTTCAGCAGATTGCTCAGGTGTATCAGCAAAAAGAAAGCCTCATACTTACCGCGGAGCAATCCACCCTTTTAGAAAAAACTTACAAATCCTTTGTACGCAACGGAGCTCAATTGGAGGCTGAAGATGCGGAGACCCTGCGGAAAATTGATCAAGAACTTGCTCAATTGAGTCTACAATTTGGAGAGCATGTGCTCGCAGAGACCAACCGATTCTTGCACCTGGTAGATCAAAAAAGTGACTTGGAAGGTCTCCCTTCAGGATCGCTAGAGGCGGCAGCACAACTTGCCGAAGAAAAGGGGCATGCGGACAGTTGGGCATTTTCTTTGGATTACCCCTCTTACATCCCGGTGATGACCTATGCCAAAAACAGAGACTTGAGAAAAACCTTGTTTATGGCTTTCAATACCAAATGCGCCAAAGGGGACGAACTAGATAACCAAGACATCATCAAGCGACTGGTGTACTTAAGACAGCAGCGGGCAAAACTTTTGGGCTACGAAAGTCATGCATACTTCACCTTGGAAGAGCGCATGGCTAAAAGTCCGGCTACCGTATTTGAGTTTTTGCATTCCCTTTTGGAAAAAGCCAAGCCTAAAGCCATCCTTGATGTGCAGGAAGTTGCAGCACTTGCCAAAAAGTTGGATGAATTGGAATCGTTGGAAAAATGGGACTTTGCCTACTATTCCGAATTACTCAAAAAGGAAAAGTATGCATTTGACGAAGAGGAACTTCGCCCTTACTTCAGCATGGAAAATGTAATATCCGGAGTCTTTGCTACCGCCTCGCGCTTGTTTGGACTTCGCTTTGTGCCAAATTCAGAGATTCCTGTATACCATCCCGAGGTATCTGCTTATGAAGTCTACGACCGCGAGAATCAGTTTTTGTCCGTGTTTTATGCAGACTTTTTCCCCAGACAAGGAAAGCGAAATGGAGCCTGGATGACTTCCTACCGCGGTCAATACAAAGAAAATGGTACTGATTGCCGACCTCACGTTTCCATCGTATGTAATTTTACCAAACCGACCAAAACGAGCCCGAGTTTATTGACCTTCAATGAGGTAACAACGCTTTTCCATGAGTTTGGTCATGCCCTACACGGCATGTTGGCTCGAGGGGTCTACGAAAGTCTATCCGGCACGAGCGTGTTTTGGGATTTTGTGGAACTCCCCTCTCAAATTTTTGAGAATTGGTGCTATGAAAAAGAATGTTTGGATCTGTTTGCACGACATTACCAAACCGGGGCAACGATCCCAACCGAATTGGTTGAAAAAATAAAGAAAGCTTCCAATTTCCAGCAAGGCTACTTGACCCTTCGCCAAATAAGCTTTGCCTTATTGGACATGGCCTACCATAGCCAAGACCCCAATCAAATCGAAGACATCAAAACTTTTGAAAAGGAGGTACTTAAGGCTACCGAACTCCTTCCGAGCGTGGAAAACACACGCATCAGCACCAGTTTTTCACACATCTTCCAAGGGGGGTATGCTTCTGGATATTACAGTTACAAATGGGCAGAGGTCTTGGACGCAGATGCCTTTGAATTGTTCCAAGAAAAGGGTGTTTTCGATTCGCATACCGCTGTTTCCTTTGAAAAAAATATCCTTTCTGCTGGAGGTGCTGAACATCCCTCACTGATCTATGCACGGTTTAGAGGACGGGAACCAAAACCAGATGCCCTTTTGAAGCGCAGCGGCTTAATAGTGAGCAACTAATCCTTATTTTACACAACCTAGGACCTTCTTCATGACATCAAAATCCCTACAGCTCCCACCCTATCTCAAGGCATTGGCAGTTTTGTCACTATTGATAGTGGTAGTGTTTATCCTAATTGTCGGAAAGGCCATTTTAATTCCATTGGCCTTGGGAGCATTTTTTGCAGTACTATTCACTCCTTTGAGTCTATTTCTAGAAAAATACAAGTTTCCACGCATCCTGTCTAGTATCGTTTCTTTGGTGATCATGATAGGCCTAGTAGCTGGTTTACTGAGTTTTATTGTGAGCAACTTACTTAGTTTTTCTACAGATTTCGCAGATGTAACAGTACGAATTACCAACCTAATTCAGCAAATAGATCAGTTTACAAGCTCCCAATTCGGGTTTAAACAGAAACTTGCAGATCAATTGGATCCAGATGTTTTGCTTAACCTTCTTAACAAAAATAGCAGCAATATTTCTTCATTTGCGATAAATGCCATCGGATCCTTAAGCAGCCTTATTTTGATTCCCGTATTTATGTTTTTCTTTTTACTCTACCGGGATCACTTGGTCAGCGTACTGATTTCCATTTTTCAGGATACTGATCCTGGAGAAGTGAAAGGACAAACAATCCGCTTACGAAAAGTAGTGTTGAACTACATCTCTGGAGTGGGGAAAGTCATGGTCATTCTTGCCCTTCTTAATATCACCGCCTATTCCCTAATTGGCGTAGAGCATGCCATATTTTTCGGAGTTATTGGAGCAATTCTAAATATCATCCCTTACGTGGGTCCCTTAATTGGCGCTTTACTCCCGATGAGTTATGCCCTCTTGACTATGGACAACTTGCTCTCTCCACTGTTGATTCTTGGAGCTTACCAAGCCATTCAAGTATTGGAAGGCAACATTCTAACCCCAAAAATAGTGGGGAGTCAGGTCAATTTGAATGCATTCATCACCTTCTTGGGACTCTTGCTAGGAGCCTCAATCTGGGGTGTCGCGGGCATGATTTTAATTATCCCTATTTTAGCCATTTTACGTGAAATCTTTGACTTGTCCTCTTCCACCAAACCCTTTGCTTTGCTGCTAGGAGAAGAACTAAAGTCAGCACCATCCAAACCTACTTCCGATGAAAATTCAAATTCCTAATCTCTTCCTGGCTGCAACCCTTCTTTTCTGGATGGGATGTGATAGTATCGAAGACCAAAAAGGCCGGTTCCTGCTCAAAGGCAACAAGAAAATGGAAGAAAATGATCCCAAAACTGCTTTGGGATTTTATGAAGAAGCGATTGCCCTAGATTCTAATTTTGTAGATGCCTACTACAACAAAGGGATGGCACATATGCGCTTAAACCAGTTGGAAACAGCCATCCAAGATTTTAGTGCTGCTATTCAAAAAAATCCAGACTATACGGATGCGCTTTTCCAGAGAGGATTGGCTTATTTAGACCTAGGAGCCAATTACAACGCCAAGGAAGATGCTGACCGAATGGTGACCCAAAACCCAAGGGATTGGCGGTCCTACTTTTTGAAAGGCCTCACGGAAGAGAAATTAAAGTCCTATGCTGACGCCTTGAAATCCTTTCAAAAGGCAACTGAGTTAGCTCCTAAAAATTCGGATTTATTGGTCAATCAAGCCACCATTTATTTCTATCAAAAAGAATACGAATCCGCTAAATCTATATTGGTAAAGGCTGAGGAAATTAATCCAGCAGAGCCTAACCTACACAACTTGCGGTCTATGATTTTATTTGAGGAGAAAAATTACGGGGAAGCGCTAAAAGCGGTGGAGAAAGCAATTACGCTAGACAATCGACAGGCGTATTATTACAACAACCAAGGATTGTACCTCCTTTATTTGAATCAATTGGAAGAAGGCCTCAGCTACATCAACCAAAGTTTGGCGATGGATGACAAAAACCCCTTTGCACTTCGAAATAAGGGTATTTATTATGCCCTAATGGGAAAAAAGGTGGAGGCCTTGAGTTTCCTAGAGGAATTGGCAGTCAGCTATCCCGAAATGGACTTGGTGCAGGAATACCTCACAAAAGCAAGAGCTCTATAGGGACTCAAAAGGGGAGATGACCCTTTTTAAATCCCAAATTCAACTTGAAAAAGCCCAAACCAATAGTTTGCCGTTTGATTAAGTAGCGGTTGATTGTTGGCCCAGGAATATCCCAAATTCCCCTGCAACTTGACCCGGTGACCTCCAACGTAATGGGTATAGCCCAAGGTGGACTCCTCTCGCTGCGTTTCCCAATTTCGGATAGATTGCTTGGGTGTGACTTGTGCGTAACGGATCGCAAGTTCCCCCTGCTTTGAAATCAGTTTACTGAGTTGCAGATTTTGGCCTGTACCTACCCATACAGCTTGACGGAACCCAGGTGGGCTATAGGTGATGGGATTGGCAGCGTTTCTTGAAAAATACTCTCCCAAAAGAGCCCATCCTTTATATTTCAGCATCATATCCGCAATAAAAACATGCTGATCTCTCTTTTCAAATAGTTCTGACCCCAACTGCCCTCTTGCTCTGGCACCACTTTCATTAAAATTATAACTGGTTCCAAGGGAAAGTTTGGGACGAGTTTCAAATTCCAAATCTCCTTCGGAATAATCTCCTCCATTGGTGAATTTTCCAAAAGGTAGCACTTCTATTCTACCCGTGTAACTTAAGCCTCGATCTCCAATCGAAGGATTTCTACCTTCACCAGCAGTTATTGCACCCTTAAATTGGTAAATCGCTTTTCCCTGCGTAGGGAACGTGAAATAGGCAAAAACACCAAAATCTCGATCCAGTGTGAAAAAAGAATTGGCAAGGGATCGCTCCGCAAACTGCAAATTTCCAGAACTAATGACGCGTTCCCGGTTGCCAGGCAATTTGGCTTGCCCCATCCCCACATAAAAGTTGGGACTAAAATGGTAATAGAGAATGGCATCTCGAATAGGTTGGGCTACCTCTCCCCCATCCAAATCCATGTCTGACTTTGAAAATCCTAGCTGAACGTAATACTGAATACGTGGATTAAACACAAAACCATCCAATCGAACCCGCAATCTGCGAACGCGAAAATCCGTCTGCTCAAAACCCAAATCCTCTCCGCTTTCCGTACGAAAACCCATTCGATTTTGCAATCGAAACCGCAAATTCAGACTATACAAGGAATCTTTAGTGAAACTAATCCCTTTTTGCACTTGGAGTAAGGATCGTTCATCGGATTCATTTTGTGCCCTAAGCGATTGGCTAAATGCCAAAGTCAAGCAGCTACTAATAAACTGAACCAAAAGAATCCTCCTCATAGCTTAGGGATGTGAAAAAAGCCGTAACGAAGAAATCATTACGGCTTTCTTGAATTTAAGTTTAGTTAAGCCTTGGCCGCTTTGATTAAGTTCAATGCACTACCTGCCTTAAACCATTCGATTTGACCTTCATTGTAGGTATGGTTGGCAACCACCGTGTGCGAAGTGCCGTCCGCATGATGGAAGACCACCTCTAAGGACTTGCCTGGAGCAAAGGTAGTCAAGCCATTGATATCGATCACATCATTCTCTTGGATCAAGTCGTAATCCGCAGGGTTTGCAAAAGTCAAGGCAAGCATGCCTTGCTTCTTCAAGTTGGTCTCGTGAATTCGAGCAAAAGACTTCACCAGGATCGCACGAACGCCTAGGAAGCGAGGTTCCATAGCTGCATGTTCTCTAGAAGATCCTTCTCCGTAGTTTTCATCCCCAACTACAATCGATCCAATTCCTGCTGCTTTGTAGGCACGCTGGGTAGCTGGAACCTCACCGTATGCACCGGTCAACTGATTTTTCACCGAGTTAGTGGCATCGTTGAAGGCATTCACTGCCCCAATGAGCATGTTATTGGAAATATTATCTAAATGGCCTCTGTATTTCAACCAAGGACCTGCCATGGAGATGTGGTCCGTGGTACATTTTCCTTTGGCTTTGATCAACAACTTCATTCCTTTCAAGTCAACCCCTTCCCATGCTGCAAAGGAATCCAATAGTTGCAAACGATCAGAAGTTGGGGATACCAGCACTTGAACGGTAGACCCATCCTCAGCTGGAGCCTGATATCCTGCATCTTCTACGGCAAAGCCTTTGGTTGGTAATTCCAATCCTCTTGGCTCTTCCAAGCGAACCTGCTTGCCCTCAGAGTTGGTCAACGAATCCGTAAGCGGGTTAAAGGTCAAGTCTCCAGCAATGGCTAGGGCTGTTACAATCTCTGGAGAAGCCACGAATGCATGTGTATTTGGATTTCCATCCGCACGTTTCGCAAAATTTCGGTTGAAGGACGTGATGATGGAGTTCTTTTCCTGCTTTTCTGCTCCATGTCTAGCCCATTGACCGATACAAGGTCCGCAAGCATTCGCAAGGACCACACCCCCCATTTTGTCAAAAGTGTCCAAAAATCCATCACGAGCCACAGTGAAGCGAACTTGCTCAGAACCTGGGGTGATGGTATACTCAGACTTGGCTACCAATTTTTTATCTACCGCTTGCTGCGCAAGAGAAGCCGCTCTAGAAATGTCTTCGTAGGAAGAGTTGGTACAAGAACCGATCAATCCCACGTCCAACTTGGCAGGCCAGCCATTTTCTTTGACAGCTGCCGCAAATTTGGAGATCGGCCATGCCAAATCTGGAGTGAATGGTCCATTTACATGCGGCTCCAGTTCGGAAAGATTAATTTCAATCACCTGATCGAAGTATTGCTCTGGGTTTGCGTACACCTCAGCGTCACCCGTCAAATGCGCAGCGATGCCATTGGCAAGTGTAGCAATATCCGAACGGCCTGTACCGGAAAGGTAGGCGGCAGATTTTTCATCGTAACCAAAAATGGAGGTAGTGGCACCAATCTCAGCACCCATGTTGCAAATAGTCCCTTTACCTGTAGCGGAAAGGGAGCGAGCTCCTTCTCCAAAATATTCCACGATTGCACCCGTTCCACCTTTTACAGTAAGGATACCCGCTACTTTCAAAATCACGTCTTTTGCGGAGGTCCAGCCCGACATTTTACCAGTCAACTTCACCCCAATCAACTTTGGAAACTTCAATTCCCAAGGCAATCCAGCCATCACATCACAGGCATCTGCACCACCCACACCAATCGCGATCATTCCTAGACCACCTGCATTGGGAGTATGCGAATCCGTACCGATCATCATTCCACCTGGGAAAGCATAGTTTTCCAATACCACTTGGTGAATAATCCCTGCTCCTGGCTTCCAGAATCCGATGCCGTATTTATTGGATACGGAGGCCAAAAAATCATAGACCTCTTTGTTTTTATCTTTTGCTTTGCTCAAATCTTGATCTGCTCCAATCTCCGCTTGGATCAAGTGATCGCAGTGAACAGTAGATGGAACAGCTACCTGAGATCGACCTGCTTGCATAAATTGCAAAAGCGCCATCTGTGCGGTGGCATCTTGCATCGCAACGCGATCGGGTTGAAAATCAACATAAGAAGTTCCTCTCTTAAAAGCTTGACTAGCAGCTCCTTCACTCAAATGAGCATAAAGAATTTTTTCAGTCAATGTAAGCGGTTTGCCGACCACCTTTCTGGCCGCTGCAATGCGAACAGGGATCTGTGCATACACCTCCTTGATCATTTCGATATCAAAAGCCATCGTATTGTATAGTTTATGGAGTAAATGGTTCAAATTTCCGATTGCGAATATAGGAAAAAGCAACAAAAATGGTAACGAACATTGCGTTTTAAGGGTTGCCTAACTAATACTGCCTCCCAAGATTTTTTAGTCAAATCATAACTGCCTTAGAAAGTAGGAATGAAAGATAAAAGATTTGCTGTGCTCTAATTTTCACTAAAAACCTAACCCACACAAAAATTGAAGGGTATCTACCCCATCCGCATAGTCCCATGGGGCTGGGCACTGGGTTTGGCCAAAGGGAATCAGTCCGGGAAGTCCAAGGCTAGAACTCCCCACCACGCATTGGATCTGGCTGGCTAAGGTTGAAAGTTTGGATTGCAACTCAAGATCATCTTCGTAGATCTCGTAAAATAGAACTCCAATAGGAGAAACCAAGTCTGCCGATTCTTTGAGCAAGAGAAAGCCATTGTCTAGGTGTGGAGTTCCATTCACCAAATAAATAGACTTCGTGTACTCGTAATTATTGAAGTATTTGTGGTGATGGGCTACCCCTTCAAAGGATTGTAGCGCATCGAGAAGTTGTGTCAACTGCTCCTGATTTTTGACAAATACCTTGGATACATTTCTACAGCCCAAACCAAAGTAATCGAAAATATCATGACCCAAAGCCTGCAAATCAGCCGTAGATTCATTTCCTTGGAGAATGGCTATAGAAGTCCGATTGGAACGAATCAGGTGTGGGTACTTCCCAAAGTAGTAATTGAAGTAACGGGCAGAATTGTCACTTCCTGTAGCGATGTAGGCCTGCTTGTTTTTTAAGAATTCTTCTACAAAAATGCGTGTTACAAAACGAGGCTCAATAGCTTTCAATTGGGTGAGTAACCAAAGTGGTAATGCCGAATCCTGGGAACTAAGTTTGATGCAGGCCGAATGACCTGCAATTAATACCGCCAAAATATCATGAAAACCTACCCCAGGAATATTTCCAGCAAGCATTAACCCAATTTGCTGAGGTTGGTCCGATTCTGAAAAAGAATAGTTGGCCACCCATTTTTCCAAAGCCTGGGCATTCAAGAGAACCTGGATTCCCTTTAAGGACTGGTCCAGAGACTGCGGAGTAAACCAAGCATTCTGATTTTGGGCTTGCTGAAAAAGTGCTTGTTTTTCGTCGCCTTCCAATTCAGACAGACGGTTTCCTAGGCGAATAAAGGCCGAAATTCGATCAGAAAGCGGAAAAATGAATTGCATGTTGCAAAGGTATCCAAAAAGAATGCCCTTTGGAATAAATTTAAATTAATTAGTATGACAACTTTTTTATTGCGAAGGTGTTTAGGAGATTGTAACTTTGAACTCAAATTTGACTACCTATGGCGATAATGATTACAGACGAATGCATCAATTGCGGTGCATGCGAACCTGAGTGCCCAAACACGGCAATTTATGAAGGTGGAGTAGAATGGACTTGGGCTGGAGGCACCAATTTAAAAGAAGTGACCCTTGGAGACGGTACCGTTGTAGCCGGCACTACAAAGCAAAACCCTATTTCTGATGAGTTTTATTACATCGTATCCGATAAATGTACCGAATGCAATGGCTTCCATGAAGAACCGCAATGTGCGGCTGTTTGTCCTGTAGACTGCTGCGTCGATGATCCAGATCACCGTGAAAGTGAAGAAGCCTTACTTGCTAAGAAAGCCTTCTTACACGGAGAATAATTAGTTTGACGAGTCAAATAAGCTGTTTTGAAAAAAGACAGCTTTTTTTAGGCTAAGGACTTGGGGAAACGCTCCCCTTGAAGGTCCAATAAGCAGTCCTTTTTGCATTTTTTCCGTTCCGTTTATTTAATTCAAAATCAATACCATAGCACAAATTTACCGAGTTTTTTTTCCTACTTTCTGTTTAAGCTTATCAAGTTTGTATCGAAATTAGTCCAACTTGTACTCCTTTTTTCACAGATTTTTGAAAAAAAGCAGGTCTTAGTTTTGAATTCTACCCCGTTTTTACTTTATCTTAGGCCCAACAATTTAACCGTTCCAAAAAAATAACCCCTACAACATTGGAAGATCACCGAGGATACGATAGAGATGAAATTTTCTCTAAAAAAGTTAAGGCAGGAAAAAGAACTTATTTTTTTGACATCAAATCAACCCGTGGCAACGATTATTACTTGACCATTACGGAGAGCAAGCGAAGAACAGACGGCGATAGCTTCAGTTATGAGAAGCACAAAATCTTTTTGTATAAGGAGGATTTCTTCAAATTTGTCAATGCATTGAATGAAGCCGTAGATCATGTGAAAATCGATTTGCTTCCTGACTTCGATTTTGAGCAGTTTGAGAATGAAGAATCTGAGAACGAAGTTAATAATGACTTGCGTTGGGAATAATCCAGCGGTAATTCATTGGGGATAACGTTCTAATTCCAATATATTTGAGGAGGCTTCTGCCTCCTTTTCTTTTTACTACCATGCAACGGTTTTTCATCTACCTCATTCTTTTCTTTCTCACCTTCCTCGTTTTTGGTTGGTATTTTTCTTCTATTTCATTGTACCTGGTGGTTTCTTTGATTCTTGCTGCGCTGCTTCGTCCCTTGACCAATAGAATAAATGAAGTACACATCGTAGGACAGCATATTCCAAGAGGAATTGCCATTCTTGGCTCATATGGGGTAGTTATTTCCATTGTATTTTTATTGGGACTCCTATTTTTCCCACTAATCAATCGCCAACTTATTCTTTTGAGTGAGTTGGATTTGGAGAGTATTTACCTGCAACTAGAAGTTCCCTTAGAAAAACTAGAACGGTTTTTGATGAAGTACCAACTCATTGAAAATAAAAAGGGAATCCTTCTTGAGGAACTCAGAATGTCTGTGCAAGAAGTTCTCAAAAAATTTGACATCGGCGGATTCATTTCTGATGCAATTGCGGTGACAAGTAGTGTGTTTATTGGCACCATGGCCATCGCCTTCATTACTTTTTTCTTATTATTAGAAAATGGCCTGCTTCGCAGAAATCTCCTGAATCTCATTCCAAATACCTATTTTGAGTTATCGGTAGCGACCTTTACCAAGGTCGAAAAATTGCTTTCCAATTACCTATTTGGACTTCTACTTCAAGTATTGGCTATTTTCTTGCTCGCTGCTTCTGGACTTACCCTGGCAGGCGTGGACTATGCACTGACTATAGCCCTCTTTGCAGCAATTGCTAATCTTATCCCCTATGCGGGGCCGATTTTAGGAACTGCTTTTGGCATTATCGTAGGTGTATCCACAGGTGACTATACGGTAGACAGTGACTACAGCTTCCTACTTTTTAAAATCATTTCTGTATTTGCAGTGGTCCAGATTACGGATAATGTACTCCTGCAACCGCTTATTTTTTCCAAATCCGTAAAAGCGCATCCTCTTGAAATTTTTGTTATTATCTTTGCCGGTGCAAAAATCGCAGGAATTTTAGGGATGATTTTTGCCATACCCGTTTACACCATTTTCAGAGTATCGGTTATGGAATTTTACAAAGGATACAAGTCCTACAAAATATTTAAAATTAAAGCAACGACTTAATGGCATTACAATGTGGCATAGTAGGTCTCCCCAATGTGGGCAAATCTACCTTGTTTAATTCGCTTTCTAGCGCAAAGGCTGAAGCAGCAAACTTTCCTTTTTGTACCATCGAACCCAATGTGGGAGTAGTTTCCGTTCCAGATGCACGCTTGCAGGAATTGGAAGCCTTGGTCAATCCACAACGTGTAGTTCCTACTATCATCGAGTTTGTAGATATTGCTGGACTTGTAAAAGGTGCCTCAAAAGGCGAAGGACTGGGAAATAAGTTTTTGGCCAACATTCGTGAAGTGGACGCCATCATTCACGTCATCCGATGCTTTGAGGATAACAACATCGTTCACGTCGCTGGTGGCGTAGACCCGATTTTTGACAAAGAAGTCATCGACACCGAATTGCAGTTGAAGGATTTGGAATCTGTCGAAAAAAAGATTCAGCGGATCGAAAAGGTGGCCAAATCTGGAGATGCTAAAGCCAAGCGTGAATTGGAAACTTTGCTCCAATTTAAAGATGGCTTGACTACAGGACTAAATGCACGAGCCATCGAAGTAGACAAGGAAGATCTAGATGCCGTTCGTGACCTTCAACTCCTTACGATCAAGCCAGTGATCTATGTGGCCAATGTCGACGAGGCAAGCATTCACACAGGAAATGCTTTTGTAACCCAACTTCGGGAAAAAGTAAAAGAAGAAAATGCTGAGGTTATCGTCCTTTGTGCGGCCATCGAATCCCAAATTGCCGAATTTGACGACCCAGAAGAAAAAGCCATGTTTCTAAGTGAATACGGATTGAATGAAAGTGGTCTTAACCGCTTGATTTATGGTGCCTATACCCTTCTCAACTTAATCACTTACTTTACTGCTGGTGTGCAGGAGGTTCGTGCTTGGACGATCCGTAAAGGTTGGAAAGCACCACAAGCCGCTGGAGTGATTCATACGGACTTTGAACGAGGATTTATCAAAGCGGAGGTCATCCGCCTTGCAGATTACAAACAATTTAAGAGCGAGGCAGTGTGTAGAGAAAATGGTAAAATCTCGATCGAAGGCAAAGAATACGTGGTTCAAGATGGGGACATCATGCATTTTAGGTTCAATGTTTGAGTTTTGATAAAAAATTAGTGTAATTTTACTTTAGTTATTTAATTACCAAGGCTTGGCAAGACTAAGAATTGGATTGTTTCATTTTATTTTTCAAACCCGTGAGAGTACGCATCATATTTTCTTTAAAAAATAAAGGCTCATTTTTGCCTTTTCACCACCAGTACATTCTGGCACAATTCCTCAAGGGACTCATTGTCAAAGGAGGAAAGGAGGAATTCTTCAACTATAATTTCTTCAATTTCTCTGGATTAAAAGGACAAACAAAAGTGAGTCGTAGTGGTTTGCACTATTACTCCAGCCTAGTCACCCTCGTCCTTTCCTCTCAGAGTGAGGAGTTTATCGATTACTTGCTTGAGCAAGTATTTGCGACCCCAAAAATTGAGTTGGGCAACTTGATTCTTTCCCCAGAATACACCGAGCTAGAGACCGAACCTATCTTGGATGTTTCCAATAAGTTTGTCTGCATCTCTCCTTTGGTGCTCATCACGCCAGCCTTCAATGAAGAAGCGGGGAAGCGATTTATCAATCCTGATAGCGACGAGTTCTCTGATTTACTATATGAATCTACGCTCACGCGCATGGAAAAATCAGGGTGGTATACCGCAGAGCAAATGGAATCCTTCTTTAAATTCCAGGTGGTACCAGACATGGTTTATGTAAATAAGTTGAAAGAACAACAGAAAAAATTTGCGCGAATCTACGCAGTCTATGACCTTGATGTAAAATACGAGGTGAGAGGCTACACGTTACCCTTCACGCTTTATGCTGCACCTGAGGTACAAGATTTTGTTTTCAAATGTGGTCTAGGCGCCTTTACCCACAAAGGTTTTGGTATGATGGACTTGGCTACCCATCCTGCTGATACTAAAACTACTCCTTACAAGTTCAAAAGGGAAGGATTCGTGCCCTACAAAGCTGCTGGCGAACGAGTTCGCCAAAATGTAGCGCCAACAGAAGAAGAATCTGAAGCCTCCAAAGGGGAGTATTAATCCCTTCGACTATTTCACGAGCTAACCCCAAAAAGAGCCTTCTTTTTGGGGTTTATTTTTTGGGAAAAAATGGATTATAGCCTTCGCTTATTCGGCTGCAAGTACACGTAACCTACCAACTGATCGTATCGAGAACCTAGACCCCTGTAGTACACAAATACCTCGTATTCATTCTCGGTTTGGAAGTGACTTCCTTCCAAGGATTCAAAATCAAGGGAGCCATCTTCGTTTGCATAAGCAAATTGGTAATCGTACCACCCTTGCTTCACTAAAAGCGAAGTGGAATACAAGCGCTTTTTGGGATCGTACACCATCGTCGCTTCAGGTGCTTTTCCCCATTGACTGAGCGCTCCCATCAACTTGATGTTTTTTCCTGGTACATCATCGAGGTAAAAAGTGGTAAATACATATTCACTTTCTACTTCAGGGTCTCCCCCTGGTCGATCATTCGTTTGAACCACATAAAACCCATTGAGATCTAAATATTGTGCATAGGCTCCACCTGGCCTTGGTAAATCCACTCGTGCTTCCGCAGTCACCAGAGTTTCTTCTACCTTCACAGAGGCTACATTGACTCCTGTGGCACGGATAAAGCGTAAGTCGATAAACCGAAACTCGTTTCCAGCACGGAAGGTACTTTCCCCCTGAAAAGGTTCGTACCGAAGAAGCTTGGAATTTTGGTTCAAAAAGGTGGGCTTGTTCAAAACTTTAACATTATCCCAACGCTGGTTCTGACGAATTACCACCTTGATTTGTACTTGAGGATCAATCACTTCCAGATTACTGTAATTGACTGAGGTATTGATTTGCTGCAAAGTGCGGCGATCCTCGGTCTGAGCAGGGGGCACCACTTGAGCTGCTACAGCAGCACTATTCTCTACCACCATAAATCGCCTCGTAAAAATGACTGCATTTTCATCCCGGTTTTTGTACACCTTAAGTAGGTAATTCCCGGATTTACTTACCCGAGGAAGGGTAAAGGAATACCGAATGTAAGGCATCCGCGTATTGACCGAATAGGCATAGTCCGATAAAGTGTACTCATTGAATGCTAGAGAAAAGTCAGTATCCCGTAATCCCGACTTCTTCCAATCTGTATCGCAGTGAACCAGTTTGGCCGTATACAACTCCGGATCAAAGGATACATCATCAAACCAAACCACCAAGGATTTGGAATCAGACAAAGAAACTACAGGCGCATTCAGCTGGCTTTCTACATCTCCCCCTTGAGGAAACATTCGTACCGAAAGGATATGGTCTGCATAAACCTTGTCCTCAAGCACCTGTGCATTTCCCTTAAATGAGAGAACGAGAAAAAATAAGAGCAGTGCCTGAGCTTTCATGTGCCTATTCTAAGTTAAACCTGGGTCACTTGTTGCTGTAAGGAGGAGATTTGATCCACCAACTGCTCCCAAGTGGCATTTACTTTTTCAAGTGATGCCTGAACTTGCTGGTGGCTTTTCTGTATTTTCTGAGCCTCCACCTCATTTCCGTAGAGGGAAGGTTCAGCCAATTTGGCTTCCAAATCCTGTTTTTGTACTTCCAATTGGTGAATTTCTTTTTCGATATTTTGTAATTGATCCTCCAGCTTCTTCAATTCCTTTTTGGCTTGCTGAGTTTCTTCTTTACTTTTAGATGGAGCCATCACCGCGGCCTTGACTAGTTTTTGAACGGGTGCTGCAGCCAGCTGATCTACCTGTTGACTTCTCCAAAACTCATACTCTTCGTAAGTCCCTGGGTACTCTTTGATTTCATGCTGCTCAATGTACCAGATCTTATTGGCTACTCCCTTGATAAAGTGTCGATCGTGGGAAACGGTGATAAAAGTACCCTCGTACTGCTGCAAGGCCTGAATCAAAATATTCACGGATTGAAAATCCAAATGATTGGTTGGTTCATCTAGCAATAGAAAATTGGCTTCAGAAATCAGCGTTTTGGCAAGAGCCACACGAGACTTCTCACCACCCGACAGCACTTTAATTTTTTTATACACCTCTTCATTTGAGAAAAGAAAACATCCCAAAACTCCACGAAGCTCCATTTCTGTTTTACCACTTCCCGCCTGAGACATTTCTTGAATGATCTCATTGTCTAAGGTCAAGGCCTCCAATTGGTGCTGTGCAAAGAAGGACTTGATCACATTATGCCCTTCCGTACGCTTTCCTGCTAGTGCCTCCGTACCTGCAATAATCCGAAGCAAGGTGGATTTTCCTTTTCCATTGGCTCCAATCAGTGCAATTTTATCTCCTCGTTCAATGCGGGCTGTGGTATTTTTCAAAATAGTCAAGTCCCCATAAGCCTTGGAAACCTGATCCATGGTGACCACATCGCGTCCCGATTTTTGTGAAAATTTAAACTTAAAGTTTACGAAAGCCTCGTCATTCACCACCTCATGCACCCGCTCCATGCGATCCAAGGCCTTAATCCGGGATTGGACTTGATTGGATTTGGTAGCCTTCGCTCTGAACCGTTCAATAAAGCGCTCCGTCTGCTTGATTTGCTGCTGCTGATTTTCGTAGGCATTCTGCTGCAACTCCATCCGCAATTTTTTCTCCTCCTTGTAAAAGGAATAATTTCCGGGATAGGAAGTCAGGGTTTGGTTAGCCACTTCCACCGTAGTACTAATGCAGTTGTCCAAGAAAGTCTGGTCGTGGGAAACTACCACTACTGCACCTTCGTAATTTTTCAAGTAATTCTCCACCCATTGAATGGAAGGTAAATCCAGGTGGTTGGTCGGTTCATCGAGCATCAGCAAGGCTGGCTTTTCCAAAAGTAATTTGGCGAGCATCACGCGCATACGCCACCCTCCAGAAAACTGGCGTAATGGCTTTTGTAGGTCGTTGGTTTGAAATCCAATCCCCTCCAATACCTCTTCTGCTTTGGCTTTGATCGTATAGCCCTCATTGGATTCAAATCGATCCTGTAGATGGGCTAGTCGGTTTATAATTTCCTCCGAATAATCCGTTTCCATCAATTTCAAGACCTTGTCGATTTCATCCTGGATCGCCAAGGTCTCCTTGAATGCGGCTAAAGCCACCTCCAAAATAGAGTCATCCGACTGGTAAGAAAGCAAGTCCTGATTCAAAAATCCAAGGCTGCAGTCTTTGGCCTTTTGCACCTCTCCTGTAGTAGGCAGGTAATCTCCATGGATGATTTTCAGCAAGGTAGATTTACCCGTGCCATTTTGACCGACTAGGCCAATTTTATCCTTGGGCTTGATGTGTAGGTTGGCATTTTCGTACAATGCACGACCGCCGATAAAATAAGAGAGGTTACTGATGGATAACATGCCGCAAAAATAACCAATACTCCACTCTAATCTGAATCATTCTCAGAACTATTCGGTTAATTTTACCCAAAATTCAAGCCCATGATTCGACTTCTTCGTTTGTTACCGCCTCTTACTGCTGTTCTTCTAGTAAGCCTATTCGCTTGCAGCGAAGAAAAGTCAGCCACCTCTACTACTCCTGTAGGGTCCAAAATCTCAATTTCGGCAACTAAAGCGGAGGTGCAATTGGCCAAACTCCAACTCCCAGAAGGGTTTAAGATTGAGGTATGGGCAGCAGATGTCCCGAATGCACGATCGATGGCGACTTCCGAAAGTGGGATTGTCTTCGTAGGTAATCGACAAGAAAAAAATGTATTTGCCCTCGTGGATGAAAATGGCGATGGCAAGGCAGACAGCAAATACATCCTTGCCAATGACCTCAACATGCCCAATGGGGTGGCAATCAAGGATGGAGACTTGTATGTAGCCGAAGTTTCCCGAATTCTACGATTCAAAGACATTGAGAAGAACCTAGAAAACCCAACTTATGAGGTGGTCTATGAGGGCTATCCCGAGGAAGCCCATCACGGCTGGAAGTTTATCTCCTTTGGTCCCGATGGCTTACTCTACATTCCTGTCGGTGCTCCTTGCAATATCTGTGTGTCTAAAGACCCCATTTTTGCGAGCATCACCCGATTAGATGTGAACAAGCCAGGTGCTAAACCTGAAATCTATTCCCATGGGGTACGCAATTCGGTAGGTATGGATTGGCACCCAATCAGCAAAGAATTGTGGTTTACTGACAATGGCCGTGATATGCTTGGGGACGATATGCCAGATTGCGAGCTCAATAGAGCCACTAGACTTGGCCAGCATTTTGGATATCCCTACTGGCATGCAGGTACGATCCAGGACCCAGAAGTAGGCACAGAAGGCAAAGAAGCTTCGTTTTACACCGCCCCAGCAAGCAAATTAGGTGCCCATACTGCGCCTTTGGGAATCCGTTTTTACGAAGGTGATCAGTTTCCAGCAAGTTTCAAGCACCAACTATTCATTGCAAAACATGGAAGCTGGAACCGAAGTAAAAAGTCAGGTTACGAGGTGGTCCTGGTGCGAATGGATTCCACTGGAATAGTAACAGGCCAAGAAGTTTTTGTAGCGGGTTGGCTAGATTCCGAAAGTCAGGAAGCCTGGGGAAGACCAGTAGATGTCCAGGAATTGAAGGACGGTAGCCTGCTCATCTCGGATGATATGGCCAACTGCATCTATCGGGTAACCTACACCCGGCAATAGGATGGAATTGAACGAGATCCTTCATTCGAAAATAAAAAACTACTTGCCAACTAGCTGTATCCAGTTAGCTTATTCGATTTTTCCAATTTGTTACGAGTAACGAAAGAAATTTAGGATTGAAGTTCTTTTGGGTGAGCTGTAGTCTGTGAACGATTAGTCATCGATCAACGTAAACTAACTGGTAAAAAGGAATAATAGGCAGTTAAAAGGATTTCAGCAACAACCCAAGCCGAGGATGAGCCAAGATGCTCCCCTACAGTGATTGAAGTGCCTTAAAAAAGAGGTAAGCATTCAGTATAAAAAACGAGAAAGCTGGCACTATCACCAATAAGGGATCATTGATTCGTAACCTTACAGCTACTCCGAGCAACATCAATAGTGAGAGTCCACCTGCGGAAAAGACAAGCAATGGGGTAAAAGTAAGGCCAATCACTAATCCCAAAGCACCAAAAATCTCGAGTACTGCGGTGAGTGTCCCAAATTTGGCTAGGCCAAAACGAATAAACTCTTCCTTCATTTTGGGTGAACTAAAATACGCAATTCCATAGGCAAAAAAAGAAAAACTAGAGCTAAGCACTAGTACTTCATGTATTCCCATCAAGCGAACCAATTTAAGGAAGTGGCAGCGACAAAAAAGCAAAGAATCAGTAAGAACAAAGAAGGAACTCGTTTGTGAAAAGGATTCTTGACTTTGAAGTGAAAGTATTGTGCACTCATCATCAATAGACCCATCAAAAGAGCAGGGATTACTACTAAAGAAGGGTACCAAGCACCTACCACCAGCAAAGTAGCCAATACAATTTTTGAAAACCCTACTAGGGAACGAATAAGGGTACTAAGTCCATACTGTTTAAATTCTAAAACAATGTTGTCAAAGCGGAAAACCCAAACGATAACAATAGAGAGAGCAATAACAAACTGGGCGAGGAGAGTAAGCGTGTCTAGCATAAGTGAATTTTTTGAAGAGTAAAGTAAGGGAATTTGCCCACCAGGCGGAAGGGAACCTAAACAAGATAAGCATTACTCCCCACAAATCCGCCTACGAATGGGTATCCCTAAGGACCATTTAAGAAATCATCACGTTCTGGAGTCAAGCTTTTTTAACTTAACCAAGCCGGCTTAGTAGTGACCACCTCTGCCCGAAGTTGGTTGAGCAAGTTATAAATTCCAAAATAGGTTCTATTCACATAGAGCCCATGACGAGAACCTCGGGCTTGGTTTGACTTTTTAAACATTTTATCATTAGCAATCCGATCTCCTAATTGGAAAATCGCGTTGAAAAACTCGTTATCCGAAAAGTCAAATTTAGCAACATGGAAAGGCGTGCCTAGAAGTGCAATCATCTCTGAAAAAACAGCACTGAAGTATGCTTTTTCAGCATCAGAATCCTTGTCTGAGATAAATTCCAAATCAAAGAAAATTTGGTTCAACTCAGCTTCACTGATCAATAAATCACGCTTAATCAACGAAAAGTATCCGGTGTAAAAGTCTTTTGGAATTACTTTCACACAACCAAAGTCAATGATGCCAAGCGTATCATTTTCTGTGATGATGAAATTACCTGGATGGGGATCGGCATGCACTTGATTCAAGTGGTGTACTTGGTGATGGTAAAAATCCCATAGGGCCTGCCCCACCTTATTTCTGGCTTCTTGCGAGGGCTGGGTATCCATCCATTCTTTGATGTGCTTCCCTTCTATCCAATCCATCGTGATGATGCGTTCCGAACTCAAGGAGTCGTAGTATTTGGGAAAGCGAATATTGGGAATATGGGCACATGCTTCAGATATTTCTCTCGAGCGTTGCACTTCCAGAAGATAGTCTGTTTCCTCTAAGAGGCGCTCCTCCACTTCCTGCATGTAATGATCCAACTCTTGCGCATTCATATTGAGGATACGCAAGGCAATGGGCTTGACGAGTTTCAAATCCGAACTTACAGACTGTCCTATACCGGGATATTGAATTTTTACAGCAAAAATTTTATCCCCCTTACTAGCCTGATGCACTTGCCCGATAGACGCGGCATTTACTGCGGCGCGAGTGAAGGTATCAAAAAGCTGATCTGGTGTTTTTTGAAAATATTTTTGAAAAGTCTTCACCACCAAAGGATAAGACAAGGGAGGGGCAGAATATTGCGCCATAGTAAACTTGTCCTGATAGGCTCGAGGAAGCAAATTTTTATCCATGGACATCATTTGTGCCACTTTGAGCGCAGAACCCTTAAGTTCACTCAGGGAGTTGTAAATATCCGAAGCATTATCCTGGTGCAATTCCTCCCGGTTGAGCGAGGGATTGACCATCTTTTTTGCATAATGTTTGACGTAATTCCCCCCTACCTTCGCTCCTGTAGAAATAAATTTAGCCGCACGCTGAACTTTAGAAACAGGAATAGATCCCTGCTCTTTCACCTTGTCAGACATTCCTTATTTGGTTTGGTATAGAAACTTCGCTAAGTCTAAAAAAGAATCTAAGGCACTTTTCCCCATCAAGTCGAATGCAAAATTGACCGTCTTCTCGATGGCAGCGTCTGTTTTTTCAAATCGTGGGCTGTTGTCGTCCAACCAGTAGCGAAACACAAAGGCCACTTGCAACCACAAGGCTTCGTCGTATTTCTCAGTAATCAAGGGACGGGAAGCAATCTCCTGCGTTCCTTTGCCTTCTAAAATCAGTTCAGATGCAAATTCCTTAAAAAGTTCCTTGAAGTCTCGTGTGTCGGAAGGCAAGTTCTTGAAGGTAGTCGTCTTGTCCTTGTAGAGGGACAAGAGATAGGATCTGTTTTTCTTCAGTTCCTCCACCCAAGTAAATAGGAAGGAGAGGAATTTTTCGCGTACTGCATATTCCTTGTACACCTCTTGCTCCTCCAATTGACGTTTGGTTTCTTCAAACAAGGCTACCCATATCGCCGATTTTATGGCTTCAAAAGAGGTATAATACGTGTAAAGCTCTGCTTCTTTGATTTTTAAATCTTTGGCAAACTTGAAAATAGAAGTAGGTTCATTGCCATACTCCAGCACATGCGAAATAAACCCTTCTAAAATCAATCGTTGGTAATCTTTTTTACCCGTCTTTTTTGCAGTTGCTGTGTCCATTTGAAATCGTAAAGTATACTTCCTTAACTTAAAAACAGCCGATCTGGTTTGCTGGAAATAAAAAAAAGTCGGAATTCTTTCCGACTTTTTTAGGGTGAACGGGGTAGATCAGGTAGTAACCTTTTCAACAACCAAATTGTGGTTGGTGTAAATACAGACATCCGCTGCGATATGCAGGCTTTCGCGTACCATCTCTTCAGCAGTAAGTTGGGGGGCAAACTTCTTCATCGCACGTGCAGCAGACTGTGCATACACGCTACCCGAACCGATAGTAGCAATTTCCATATCGGGCTCGATCACATCCCCATTTCCAGAGATAATCAAAATATCATCTTTATCGGCTACGATCATCATGGCTTCCAAGCGGCTGAGCATGCGATCCATGCGCCACTCTTTGGCAAGTTCTACAGCCGCCCGCTTCATGTTATTTCCAAAAGCGCCAAGCTTCTCTTCAAACTTCTCCAGGAGGGTAAATGCATCCGCTGTGGAACCTGCAAAACCAGTTACGATCTTCCCTCCTTGGAGAACTCTGATCTTCTTCACTGTGCTTTTGGCTACCGTATTGCCTTGGGTTGCTTGCCCATCGGCACCGATGACTACTTCCCCCTTGTGCCGAATGGCTACGACGGTCGTGGATTTAATTTTTTCCATGGAAAATTTAAATTTCTAGTGTTCCAGTGTAGAACCCAAGTTCAATATGCATTTCAAAAACCATACAAAAGCAAAAAGTCCTCGTTGCATAGGACTTTTTGACAGGTAGTTTTTAGATAAGGATACGCACTGGATCTTCCAACAAGCCCTTCAGCGTCTGAAGGAATGCCGAGCCTACAGCTCCATCCACCACGCGGTGGTCGCAGGAAAGCGTCACCTTCATCACGTTGCCCACTTTCAGTTGGCCTTCCTTCACAATTACCGTTTCCTTAATTCCGCCCACTGCCAAGATACAGGCATCTGGTGGATTGATGATGGCGGTAAATTCATCGATGCCAAACATGCCCAAATTGGAGATGGTAAAGGTATTTCCTTCCCAATCCTTGGGTTGTAGCTCTTTATTTTTTGCCTTTTGGCCTAAAGATTTGGCTTGATTCGAAATCTGGCTCAAGGACAGCTGATCTGCAAAGCGGATCACTGGAACCAAGAGGCCTTCCTCTACTGCTACCGCCATTCCAATGTGAATATGGTCGTTGTAGCGGATCTTATCTCCCAACCAGCTGGAGTTTACTTTAGGATTTTGACGCAATGCCGCTGCAGATGCTTTAATGACCAAGTCATTGAAAGATATCTTTGCAGTACCAAACTCGTTCATGCTCTTTCTCGCCTCGATCGCCTTGTCCATGTTGATCTCCATGGTCAAGTAGAAGTGAGGAGCCGAATATTTACTTTCAGCCAATCGCTTGGCAATTGTTTTACGCATCTGCGAAACCTTCTCTTCTCGGAAGCTTTCCTGACCCAATACTGGACTAGCCACTGCTTGGGAGGCGAAAACTTGAGGACTAGAGGCTGGTGCAGCTGGTACAAAGGTCTCAATATCTCTTTTAATAATACGTCCACCTTCACCACTTCCGGCTACTTGACGGATATCTACCCCTTTGTCAGAGGCTATTTTCTTAGCAAGGGGAGATGCTTTAACACGCTCGTTTCCAGTCAAACTAGCAACTGCAGCTACAACTGGTGCTTGAGGTACTTCTGGAGCAGATGCGCTAACTGCTGCAAGTGCTACAGGACTGGCTACTTCGACAGGGACAGACGTAGATCCCCCACCCTGATGCGCTGCCAAAAGGTTTTGGTAATCGGCACCTTTTTCTCCAATCACGGCAATGACTCCATCAACAGGAACACTTCCTCCTGCTTCTATACCAATGTATAACAAGACCCCATCTTCGTAAGACTCCAATTCCATAGTGGCCTTATCCGTCTCTACTTCTGCTATGATTTCTCCCGATTTAACGGGATCGCCTACTTTTTTCAACCAGGTTGCGATGGTTCCTTCTTGCATGGTGTCGCTCATTTTGGGCATGGTCACCACGATGGCAGGAATAGATGCCGTAGATGCTGCAGGTGCTTTTACATCAGCCACTGCGGATGCTGGTGAAGGTGTAAGTGCCGGACTTACTTCCTCTGCTTTGGTTGCATCTGCTGGTGCTCCAGACAGCAAATGTTGGAACCCTTCTCCCTTCTCTCCGATTATTGCGATGATTCCATTGACAGGAACCGAATCTTTTTCTTTTACTCCTACGTAAAGCAAAATCCCCTCTTCGTAAGATTCCAACTCCATGGTAGCTTTATCCGTTTCCACCTCTGCAAGAATGTCTCCAGGCTTGACAGTATCACCTACTTTTTTCAACCAGGATGCAATCACACCTTCTTCCATGGTGTCACTCATTTTTGGCATTCTAATAATTTCGGCCATGTTCTATTCGCGCTTGTAGTTTTTAAAGTGCCCAAAAATAGTTTTTAAAAACGCTTTATTCAAATTTATATGCTGTATTTTCCGATCCGTTTCGACCGCTTGCCTCCATGCCCTTACTTCAATCCAGTACCTACCAAAGGCCTAAATACCTCTTTAACGGACACTTAGAGACAGTTTATCCCGCAATTTTTAGAAAAGTAGAACTCATACCCACACAAAAAGAACGTATAGAAACGCATGATGGGGATTTTTTAGAAATCGATTGGCATCAAAGAGGAAACTCAAAACTGGTAGTTATTAGTCACGGGTTAGAAGGTAATAGTAGCCGGGCATACATTTTGGGAATGGCCAAAGAAGCCTTGAAAAATGGATTTGATGTCTTGGCATGGAATTACCGAGGCTGTGGGGTAGAACTCAATCGTAAGGCTATTTTTTACCACAGTGGCGCTACCTACGATTTAGAAACGATCATTCAGCATGCCTCCAAAAAGTATGAAGAGATTTTTCTAATTGGCTTTAGTTTGGGTGGAAACCTGGTCCTCAAATACCTGGGCGAAAAGCGAGAGCGAACCCAAAAAATCAAAAAAGGGGTTGCAATCTCCGTACCCCTGGACTTGGGTAGTTCTTGTGATCAAATTTCAAGGACAGGATTTGGCTTGTACACCCAACGATTTCTAAAAACGCTACGGCAAAAAGTTGAAAAAAAAGCGGAATCATTTCCCGCTGAATACAACTTAACTAAATTTTCTTCCATCCGAACGCTGCGCGACTTTGACAATACCTTTACCGGGCCCTTGCATGGATTTGGTGATGCGGAAGAATACTACCAAAAAAATTCGTCCCTCCAATTTTTAGTTGGAATCTCGGTTCCAACGCTTATTTTAAATGCAAAAAACGACCCGTTCTTAAGTCCCTCCTGCTATCCAACCGAGTTGGCAAAAACGCTCAACCAGGTATACTTTGAATTCCCTAGCCATGGAGGTCATGTGGGATTCATGAGTTCTAATTCAACTAAAAGGCTTTATTCAGAAACACGAGCAGTTGAATTTATTTGCCAGGATTCCTAACTTCGAACAAATTAGCTGTAACTGCAACCATGTGTGGAAGATATTCACTCGCCAAAAGTAAAATTGAACTTGAAGAACGCTTCCAAGCAGAAATGCTGGTAGATTTTTCACCACGGTACAACATTGCTCCTACGCAGCTGGTGCCCGTCATCACTTCCGATAGTCCTAAAGGATTCTCCTTTTTTTATTGGGGCATTACCCCTGACTTTGGACAAAATAAACCCGTATCGGCAAAGTTGATCAACGCACGGGCTGAGTCCGTCCATGAAAAAGTTTCCTTCAAACCTTCCTTCCAAAAAAGAAGGTGCTTGATCCCTGCAGATGGCTTTTTCGAATGGAAGAAAGTGGGAAAGAAAACCAAGATACCGCATCGCTTTACACTCCGTGAGGAAGAACTTTTTGCTTTTGCTGGCATTTGGGAGGAATATGAAACGGTATCAGGGGAATCTCAGCATACCTTCTTGATTTTAACGACGAGCCCCAATGAGGTTGTTTCGGAAGTTCACGATCGCATGCCGGTGATTTTAAAGCGGGAACATGAAAAAAAATGGCTGGATGGCTACAGTTCTGAAGCTGAACTTTTGACACTTTTGAACCCCTACCCAACTGAATTGATGCTGGGCTTCACCGTATCCCCCCTAGTCAATTCTGTGCAAAATGATTCCCAATCGGTCCTTCGAAAAACTTCACCCATGGATCAATTTGGGAACTACACCTTGTTTGGTTAAAATTCCAAGTCCTTTGTTTTTGTTGGTACACTAAACCCAAGTCCCGATATTGCAGGGATTTTAGTTGGCCAGAACCTTACCCCACCTACCCATGTATACCTCACGCGTGCTCGCTGCCGGACATTATGTTCCAGATCGTATTGTCACCAATGATGAACTTTCCCAAATGATGAATACCTCCAACGAGTGGATCATGGAGCGTACCGGGATTCAAGAAAGACGTTGGTATACTCCTGGAGTAGACACGGTAACCAACATGGCCGCCAAAGCAAGTAAAATGGCCATGGATCGTGCAGGAGTGCAGCAGGATGACATTGACTTTATCATATTCGCAACCATCACCCCTGATTACTTCTTACCTGGCAATGGGGTTCTGCTTCAGCGGGAAATGGGCTTTAAAACCATCGGTGCCCTAGATATTCGAAATGCCTGTTCAGGCTTTATTTATGCACTTTCTATTGCCGATCAGTTTATCAAAACAGGCATGTACCAAAAAATATTGGTAGTAGGTGCCGAAATTCAATCCTCTGCCTTGGATAAAAGCGATGAAGGAAGATCGAGTGCCGTGATTTTTGCTGACGGTGCAGGAGCTGTAGTGGTAGGAAGAGCGGATGCTGGACAAGCCGGAATAATCAGCACCCACTTGCACTCTGAAGGATCCCATGCCGAAGAGCTCTACTGCATCGCTCCAAGCTCCAGTGGGAAAGAACGAATTTCCAAAGAGTTGATTGAGCGAGGAGACTTTTTCCTGAAAATGAATGGAAATGCGGTGTTCAAGCATGCTGTGGTTCGATTTATGGAAGTGATTCAGGAGGCCTTGGACTTCAATCAATTGACCAAGGACGATATCGATCTTCTGGTGCCCCACCAGGCAAATTTGCGCATCTCCCAGTACATTCAGCAAAAATTGGAATTGCCAGACCAGAAGGTATTTAATAATATCATGCACCTCGGCAATACCACAGCAGGCACCATCCCTATCGCACTGTCTCAAGCTTGGGAACAGGGTCGCCTCCAGGAAAATGACCTGATATGTTTGGCTGCCTTTGGATCGGGATTTTCTTGGGCATCGGCGGTATTGCGTTGGTAAACTCCATGCAAAAAGAAATTGACCTAGATCTTTGGTTGGACCCATCGCTCATTCAGCGGCAAAACCGACTGAAGGCTGATTTCTTGGATCTTTTTGAGCAACTTGGCAACTCTGTTACCAATGCGGAATTGACTCATTTTTTTCCAAATTCGAAGGGTAAAAAGATCTCTAAAGGAAATCAATTGCAGGGTTTCCCCTATTTTGTGCTTGATCTAATTCGAGATTTTAAGTTGGATTCAGGCTGTAACATTCGTTTGGTTAGCTGGTTTGGTCATGGGCTTTTTTGTTGTGTGTTTTTTGGGAAAAATTTAAAATTTCCTCCTGAACCATTTTTGAAAGGGGGATATCAACTGGGCGACCCAAATACCCCATGGGATCTGCCGGCACAAATGGAATGGATCAGAAAATCCAAGTCCAACCTGGGTCATGAGCAAGGGGCTAGCCTATGGGTTAAGAGAATTCAACTTCCAGCTGAAAAGAATCTAGGCCTTCAGTTATTGGTAGAAGAAGTGAATAAAATTCTTCAGGTTAAACCCTATTTGGGAATCAAAATCTAAGGATTTGATGTACTTTTAAACAGGAAATGATTTTCTACGTAGGTATAAAAAAATCATCCAAATCTGAGTACTGAAAACTGTTGCCAACCTACCTTAAGAATCCCAATTCGCTATGAAGTATGCGCTGATTGTACTCTTGTCCCTTTTGCATTTTTCGCTCGCTGCACAGACTTCTAAAGTTGCTGTACGCTATTCCAGTGATTCATCGATTGTTGGCACTGGATTAGTGGAGAAAAATCTTCCCAGTGGTCTATGGAAATTCTACACCACCAAAACCAACACCCTTGTTACAGAGGGAATTTTTAAAAATGGGCTTCGGGATGGGCAATGGACGAGTTACCATGCCAATGGCAAGCGAAAAGAACTAGCCGATTACCGAGAAGGGAAGCTATTCGGCCCGGCACGTTTTTTTGACAGCAATGGATTTTTAGTGAAAGAAATGATCTTTCAGGACAGCGTTTTAGTGGGGAAGTACAGCGAATACTACGGAAGTGAACCGAGCGATTACTACATCGATCCCAGTCAACTTAAGTTGGAGGGGAACTACCAAGAAGGAAAGAAAGAAGGGCAATGGTTGTCCTATTTTCCAGGTGGTGAACTTGCAGTTCGAGAATTTTACGTAGGAGGATTACGAGAAGGTCCTTACTTCGAATTTGACCCCGAAGGAAATGTCTTGGCAGAAGCAACGGCCAAAAAAGGGCAATTCGACGGAGTTTTTAAAACCTTTTCCTTACCAAATGTTCCCCTACAAACAGGCAATTACAAAAATGGAGTAAAAATTGGCCCTTGGAAAAGTTTCTATCCAGGTACAAAAATCCCCGAATCAGAAGAAGTGTACGATGACTTTGGAAACCGAATTGGAGAGTGGAATTATTACTACGAAACCGGCCGACTTGCACGAAAAGAACGGTATGAAAACAATGTAGCTGTAGGCGTTTGGGAAGAATACTTTCCCAACAAAGAAATTTCCAAACGTAAAACCTATGTTCTTGGCGTTCCCGAAGGAGACTATGTGGAAAATCATAGTTCGGGCAAACCTTCTGTACAAGGTCAATACGAAGGCGGAGCTAAAGTGGGAGTATGGAAAAACTTTTATCCAGATGGACAACTCTATGCACTTGGAGAGTACAAAAATGACCTCAAAACAGGATTATGGAAATACTTCAATAAAATCGGTGTCCTGATAGCCGAAGGAGAATATTTACTCGGCATGGAAAATGGACAATGGGTGTACTACTACGATGGAGGACAGCTCAAGTCTGTAGGCCGATTCAATCTTGGATTTGAAGATGGTATTTGGGGACTTTTTTACGACAACAAGCAATTGACTCAAGAGGAGTTCTGGGACAATGGACGTTTACTCAATGTAGGCCCTTACTATTCCTTTGATGGAAAGGAAACCAGAGATGCCGGTACCTTAAAAGGTGGCACTGGAACTCGCATCACCTATTATGTAACTGGTCAAAAAGAATCTGAAGGAAATTACCTCTCGGGCAAAGCAGACGGCCTTTGGATGTATTACCATGAATCTGGCCGCAAAGCCTCGGAAGGTGAGATGAGGGATGGTAAGAAACAGGGGCCTTGGAAATTTTACAATTCTGCAGGTAGACTAGAAGACCTCATCCAATTCAAAGATGATGAGATTCGCTATCCAAGTGAGCGCACAAGTCTGCGTTAAACAATCCTCGGTTGGCTCAGTTTACTACCAAAACCGAAACCCATGTTTGGAATATTTAAAAAGAAAAGCGAGAAGGAAAAACTCCAGGAAACTTACGCCAAAATGATGTCAGATGCGCATAAACTGTCGCATAGCAACCGAACTGCTGCAGACAAATTGATGGCTGAGGCGGAGGAAGTGGCTAAGAAAATTGATGCGCTACCTAAGGGGTAAACTTACTTCCTAGCGTAATCGTCCTGCAATCGGACAATATCATCTTCATCGGAGGGCTGACTTGCATCGGAATGCATCCAGATTTCAGCAACAATCCCCCATTCTTCTGTACCAATCAAGCGATGACGCTCACCCTGTAGCAAGGAAATCACCTCTCCTACTACCATCGAAAGCACTGGACCTTGGCTATCGTCCATGCTTCTACTGATGGCGGCATCACCTGCCACCAAAGTCCACAACTCTGCTCGGCGGAAATGGTATTGCCAAGAAAGTCGGGCACCAGGTGCAACCAATAGAAACTTAGGGCTCAACTTCTGAGCATATTGCTCTTCTGAAAGGGTTACCTCAGGAAAAAAGGTATCCTTAAATTTTCGGATTTGGGTTTCATCCAAAACAAAAAACCCGCCCCAAGGACGCTCCAAATCTTTGTTGGATATCAAAAATCCAGCATCTATTAAGTAGCGCTCTACAAGAGCCGCAAGCTGGGATTTGCCCAAATTGGGTGAAAGAATAAGTGGTTTCATTGACTTACATGAAAAAGAAATCAAAGATAGACAATTTTAGAATTTTCAATTGGAAGACCTTAAAATTGATCCATGCCGTGCACAAGCCCTAGGCAGGAGTAACTTTACCTACTTCCCTATTTTCTTAACTGAATTACGAGTAGCTTCCTTGATTTTATTTAGAAAGTATTTTTTAAGCCGTTAATTTTTAACGTATTTGAGTGCACATATTCGCCCCATGCACCTAATCCATCCCCAAGAGGCACTTTCCAAAATTGATGGCCTTGTAGAAGTAAAAAACTACCTACTTAAGATCCGACTAATCAAAAACCTCTATCAAAAAGGTGCTTCTACGGCCAATGAAATCTGTGGAAGCATGGGGATTTCCTTACCGACGGTCAATACCCTCCTCATGGATTTGATTCGATCAGGAGAAGTGATCAAACAGGGTCGAGCAGCTTCCCAAGGCGGTAGAAAACCCGATTTGTACCGCTTGGCACCTGATGCCTTTTATGTACTAGCAGTGGATTTAAGCAAGTTTTCCGTAAGCCTAGCGCTTTACAACTGCCAACACACACAAGTGAAGGACAAGGTCAGTCACAAACTAGTACTGAACAATGAAGCGGATACCTTTGAGCAACTTTGTCTTCACCTAGAAACCTACATTTCAACATCTGGCCTTTCAAGCCAAAAAATCATTGCCATCGGTATTTCCATGCCAGGACTGATTGATTCCAAAGCAGGAATCAACCATACCTACCTCAATTTTGGAGGAAAAAGTTTGCAAGCCCACCTCGAAAGCAGGTTTCCACAAGCAATATTTCTTGAAAATGATGCGCGAGCGATGACCCTAGCAGAATTCAAATTTGGTGCCGCAAAATATGCACAAAACGTATTGGGAATTTTTGTAGGTTGGGGAATCGGATTAGGCATTATCATCGATGGAAAGCTGTACCAAGGTACCTCCGGGTTTGCTGGAGAATTTGCACACTCCCCCCTATTTGAATCTCAGGAAATCAATTGTACTTGTGGAAAAAAGGGTTGCCTAGAGGCCATTGCCTCAGGCACTTCCATCGTACGCATGGCAGAGGAAGCCTTACTGCTGGACAAGGATAGTATCCTAGCTCGAATGGCAAAATCTTACAAAGGACCACTCGATCCGAACTTAGTAGTCCAAGCAGCCAAGGAAGGAGATCAGCGGGCGATTACCATCTTATCGGATGTGGGCCTGAATCTCGGTAGAGGCATTTCCATGCTGATCCAGTTGCTCAATCCAGAACTCATCGTCTTGGGAGGAGCGGTAGCAGAAGCAAATCAGTACATTTTGACACCGATTCAGCAGGCGCTCAATGTGTACAGCATGGCCAAATCGAGAGAAAAAACACAGCTAGCGCTCTATCAACTCGGAAATGAAGTGGGATTAATCGGGGCTATTGCCGTGGTTACCGATAACCTTTTTGAGGAGGTACTTACAAAGCCATGTTAACCCCAACTTTTTTCGAAGGTTACAAATCCCGTACAATCAAGTAGCAATCTTCATCCAAACTAACCCATCCCAGTTCGTAGCAAAACTGTGCGGTTAAGCCACTTGGCAGTACCAACTGATGGGTCATGTACCTCAAGTTAAACCCCATCACCAACAGCTGATCCTTGGAAACTTTTAATTGTTTTTTACCTTCTGGAAGTTTGGCCAACAAAATTGCTCGATTTCGCTTCAAAACCGAATTGATATTGCGTATCTCCTTATTTTGAATGGAATTTTGCTGATTGTTGAAGGTATTTCTACAGCCATCGTCACAAAATTTTTTGTCTGATCTCCCATGTAGAATTTGTCCACAAGAGCGGCAAAAACGCTTTTCTGTATGCATAGTTGAAAAAAAATGAACTGCATAGAAGCCCAACCTCCAGCAGGGTAGTTTAAAAATGATTCTTAGCCAAATAGGCTCTACTTTGCTAAAAAATTCAAGAAAGGGGAATGCTCCCCCTTTCTCGACTTGAAAATTAGAATTTACGGTACTTACCGCCAAGAAATTTATTGGCTTTCCGCTCCGCAAATTTTGCCTTCTTGCTATTCCAGTGTAAGGTCTCATTTGGAAAACGACCCGCAATCACCCCAAGAAGAATAGTTTCGGTCAAGCGTGCTGAATACGAAAAAGAAGCGGTACACTCACCCTTGCCCAAACAAGCATCCACAAATTGGTGGTAATGCTTCTTGCTTTCGCCCACATAATCCTTAACTGGGGCACCCAAATTGAATGGTGTCACATCAAATTGCTTGTACACTCCATTCACAATCCATCTTGGAAGTTGTTGGAAGTGTGGTAGCAATAATCTTCCTTTTTCACCCATAAACATCGCTCCTTGGTCGGGAAGCTTGTCCCCATTAGGAAGCCTCAAATCCTCGTGCTGTTCAGGTGCTCCTGGTCCATCGTACCACACCCACTTCAAGGTATCCGTAGTATACGGCGTCGAAGGGAATTCGTAGGTCACGATATTATTCTCTGGAAAACCAAAACCCGTTGGCTTTCTGCACTGATTGACAATGGTCCGCGGTACATCCAATTGCAGGGCATTGTAAGGGGTGTCAAAAATATGTACACCCATATCTCCCAAAGTTCCACAGCCATAATCTAGAAGCTTTCTCCAATTACCCGGATGGTAGACGCCTTCCTTGTAATCACGCTCAGGGGCTGTGCCAAGCCACAAATTCCAGTTCAAGTTGCTGGGTACCGCATCTTTCCCATTGGGTTCTTTTCCATCAAAACCCCAATTTTTAGGTGACCAGGCACGTACGGTGTGCACCTTACCGATGATTCCAGATTGGATAAGCAGCGTAGCCAATTTGTAATCGTAAAACGAGTGCACCTGAATTCCCATTTGGGTAACCAATTTCTTCTCCTCGGCCATTTTTTTCATGGCTCTGGCCTCCGTCACATGGTGTGTCAATGGTTTTTGGCAGTACACCGCCTTATTCATTTCCATCGCCATCAAAGAAGCTGGAGCATGGGTATGATCAGGCGTGGATACCACCACTGCATCAAACTGATCCTCCATTTCTTTCAACAGCAGGCGATAGTCGCTGTAGGTTTTTGCTTGAGGGTAAAGGGCTGTAGCATTGCTCAAGGCATTGGTATCCACATCACAAAGTCCCACAACTTCTACGCTTGCATGGCTAGCAATTGCTTTTAAATCTTCCATTCCCATTCCTCCAAGACCGATGTGTACGGTTCTAAGTTTGCCAGAGGTGGGAACATTGGCCAACAGCGAAGGAGCCAAGGAAAGTCCCGCAATACCTAGGGCTGTTTTTTTAAAAAAATCTCTTCTGTCGATAACTTGATAATTTTTTTTCATGGGTAAACGGGGGCTTGGGCTTGGGTTTAAGGTAATTCTTTGATTTGGATATTTCGGAATCGGACCAGATCACCGTGGCCCAGAAATCCAATATGTCCTCGACTACGCGATAGGCCTGGATGTTCTTTTTTGTCAAGCGTGCCGAATTGGCTCGCCTCTAGGTAATTGCCTTCCAAGATCACTTCTCCATTCAAAATTACGGTCACATAGGGATGAGTGATGCGTACCTCCTGCTGATTCCATTCTCCTGTTGGCCGTAAAAAACCCCGCCTGGCAGGCATTACTCCATACAGGGAACCATGGTATTGGTAAACTTGAAGGCCTGCATATTTTTCGGCTTCATTATCCAAAATCTGAAATTCCTTACCCACATAGGCCGCATCACCTTCCAGGGGTGCATGAATTCCTAATCCATTATTTGCTCCTGGAGTGAGTTGAAACTCAAATCGTAGCACAAAATTCCCGTATTCCTTCGCTGTGTATAGATTTCCACCCCCCTCTCCTTTCGGTTCGATGACGATCATCCCCTCTTTGACGTGGTAGGAAGTTTTGTTGCCCACCCACCCTGTCAAACTTTGTCCATCAAATAGGGAAACAAAACCGGGTTCCTGGGCGTGTAATGAACCTACCGAAAGGCTAAAAAACAGCGCAAGTACAACCCAAAAGTTGCGTAGGAGTAGTGATTTCATAGCAGGAGATGACCCTTCAGTTTATACAAATCTAGAAGAGTTCTTCAATTTTTCGCCCTCTTTTATCAAAAATCCATGACTGAAATAAAAATTAGTGGCGGCTTTAAAAGACTTAAATGGCTTCCCCTAAAATAATCCTCTATTTTTGAAACAGCCCTACCTGGTTTCGTGTTGAAACAATATAACCGGAGGGTAAATCAACTACTGCTCGGAAATCCTTGGAAATGAAAATAAACTCAAAATTCAGCTATCCCATGTTCGCTTTGATTGCCTCACTTTTCCTTGCTTGTGGCGGGGGATCTACTCCCTCACCTGATTTTCAAAATAGCGCCGAAGAATCTCCAAAAGAAGTTTTTTCAGCATCCCAACAGGTTGCTACCTTCGCAGGAGGTTGTTTTTGGTGTGTAGAAGCTCCATTTGAGGACTTAGATGGAGTTATTTCAGTAATTTCTGGCTATTCAGGAGGAAAGGAAAAAAATCCTACCTATGGCGAAGTATCAGGAGGCAAAACTTCTCACCGTGAATCCGTGCAAATCACCTTTGACCCTGAAGTCATCAGCTATGCCGAATTGGTAGATATATTCTGGCAAACCTATGACCCTACAGATGTGGGTGGCTCATTTTTTGATCGAGGAACTCAATACGAGTCCGCTATTTTCTTTCACAACGACCAGCAAAAGAAGGTAGCAGAAGAAAGCAAAAAGCGCCTGGATCAATCCAAACGATTTTCCAAGCCAGTAGCTACTCCCATCATCAAGTTTACGAATTTCTACCCTGCGGAAGATTACCACCAAGATTACTACAAAAAGAGTCCTCAAGATTACTATGCGTACCACAAAGGATCTGGCAGAGATGCTTTTATTCAAAAGCATTGGCCTGAGCTAAGTGCCAAAAAATACCCTGCTCCATCCAAAGGCGATCTCAAAAAAGAGTTGGATGAGATGCAGTACGAAGTGACGATGGAGGGAGCCACTGAATTTGCCTTCAATAACGCCTACAACGGAAATAAGGAAGAGGGAATCTATGTTTGTGTCGTTACAGGTGCTCCTTTATTTAGCTCCAAGGACAAATACGAATCAGGCTCTGGATGGCCTAGCTTTACCAAACCCATCGATGCACGCGTGATTGATAAGCCAGTAGATCGTACACTGGGAATGCTACGTGTAGAAGTGCGTAGTAAGCTAGGAAACTCTCACCTAGGGCATGTTTTCAACGACGGTCCTGCACCAACGGGATTGCGCTACTGCATGAATTCTGCGGCAATGAAGTTTATTCCTAAATCAGAAATGCAAGCTGCAGGATACGGTGACTACCTTTGGGTGGTCAACTAACTCCTATCTAAAACCTACTTCATCTCCAATTAAGCGATTAATTTTCGAAAAGTGAGGTTGATACGAGGAGCCAATACCTTTTTGGTTTTGGGAAGCTGGTGTTCCCAGAAATGCTGGCTTTCACCGCCCATTAGTAAAAGACTTCCATGCGAAAGTTCAAGGCTCAATTTAGGCTCCTTTTTTCCGTAGGGGCGCAATTGAAAAGATCGGGTAGCACCAAAGGTCAGCGAGGCAATCGCTGGATTATTACCCAATACCGGCTCATTATCACGATGCCAACCCATGCTATCCATCCCATCTCGGTAATAATTGCAGAGCACATGCGTTAACTCCTGTTTGGTAAAGGCTTCCAGACGGTTCTTGATTAGTTTTAGTTCATCCGTGAAAGGCCTTGCTTCCATCGCAATCCCTGAATACCTATACGGCACCTTAGGGTCCCCATACAGCGCAGTTAGTCTAGGTTGGAGCACTTGCTTACCAAACATCCAGATCGGTTCCTGCTGCCAGGATAATCGATCATGAAAGACTTGAAATAATTCATCTGCTTCCGCACTTGAAAAAAAATGGGGATGAAAACTTACTTCACCTTGAAATGGAAGTAGGTTACTGGATTCCTGAGGTATAAGCGAATACTGCATAGCAATCAACTCATCTTCAAGTCAACTCGGTTAAATCCAAGACAAGTGGTACGTTAAACCGATGAATTGGTTTATTCTTTGGTCCAATAATCCAATACCGTTACCTTATCCAGATGCGGGCTTAAAAGGCCCACAAATTCCTGGTGGGCAGGGTGAGGAATGTAGGCATCACGGTCTGCATTGGAATGAAAAGTGACCGTGAACGCATGTGTCAAGCCTTGGTTGAGCCCTTCCGGGCTAGAGTTGACACCCCACTCAAAGCCTTTGATTTCAGAGATTTTTCCAGGAAGTGCTTGGAAGCCAGCAACAATTTTCTCTACGTCTTGCGGAGAGGAAGTAGCTTTAAATCCAAACAAGACCACATGGCGAAGTACAGAGTCAGGCATGATAGGGTTTTTTATGCTGGTTTGGGATGCAGAACTTGAATCGGTAGCTTCTTCAGTCTGCTTTGGGGCACAGGAAAGTAGCACTAAAAATACAAAGAGATAGATTGGGTAATTCTTCATAGCAAATAAATTAGGCGAGGACGACTTAAACTTCAGTCGCTTTACAACAGGTAAAATTGAAAGCTAAAGCTAAGTTTCTCTTTTGAAAAAAAAAATAAAAAATCCCCGAACGAACAGAAATCGCCCGGGGATTTTACCTCAAGGGATGTAGTGATTACTTCACCACTTTTACATTAACGGCATTAATGCCTTTTTTTCCTTGTACTAGTTCGTAAACCACCTTGTCATTTTCACGGATTTCGTGCACCAAACCAGTGTGGTGAACGAATACGTCCTCACTGTTATCAGATGGGGTAATGAATCCAAAGCCTTTGGTTGTGTTAAAGAATTTTACTGTTCCTTCATTCATGATTTTTGAAATTTTGATTGTTTTTTACTCGGTTTTGATTGGACTGATTTGAATTAAATTTTTTCTCTACAGGTGGTTCGGGAGGAGTGGCTGAGATATTCCCGAATTCATCCACATAAGCGATCATATTGTCTAGACTTCCATCTTTGGGTTGTCCTTTTCGCTCTAGTTTCTTTTCAAGTTTATCTTTCTGCTTTCTCTTCTTTAGTTCCGCCTTCTGTTTTTTGATAAATGTGTTTTGATTTTTTGACATGCAAGTGGTTTAGTTTACAAATGTGATGGCATGGCCTACTTTTCCGGCCCTTCCCGTTCTTCCGATACGATGGATGTAAGCATCCATGGTCATCGGTAGCTGATAATTGATCACATGGCTCACATCAGCTACATCGATCCCTCTGGCAGCAACATCCGTAGCTACCAACACCCGAATTTCCCCATTCTTGAATTCTTCGATCATTCTATTTCGAAAATTCTGGGACTTATCTCCGTGAATCTGACCGGCTTTGATGCCAGCTTGAATTAATTTTTTCGCCAATCGATCGGCTAATCTTTTGGTTTCGGTGAATAAAATCACCTTCTCCAACTCTGGATTAGCAAACAAATCTGCCATCACCTCAAACTTATCTTGACCTTCGGGTACCCGAATGGTTTGTTGTTCGATATTCTCGTTGGTAGTGGCTCCCGTCGATACTTTCACCTCTACCGGATTGGACAATAAACCATCGATCAACTTTTTCTGTCCTGGTTCTAACGTGGCGGAGAACAGGAGGGTTTGGTCTCTTGCTCCAATTCTGTTGACTAATTTGTTGACATCGAGTACAAAGCCCATATCCAACATTCGGTCAAACTCATCCAAAACAAGCGTGTTGACTTTTCTAAGATCCAGTACACGGCGATCCGAAAGGTCTAATAGCCTTCCTGGTGTGCCTACAATCACTTGGAGCTTACGCTCCAACTTAGGGATATCCGAGTTGATATTGGTTCCTCCAATGAAGGTAGCAGAGTACAAGTTCATGGCTGTGCTCAAGCTTTTAAACTCCTCTTCGATTTGAAGGGCTAGCTCACGAGTGGGGGTCACGACCAAGGCGGTGTAATTCCGAGGATCCTTGAGCGCATGTTCAATGATAGGAATCAAAAAGGCAGCAGTCTTACCCGATCCAGTCTTTGAAATTGCCATCACGTCTCTTCCATGAAGAAGTGGCTCGATGGATTGTTCCTGAATCGTAGTAAGGGTTTGGTAGCCTTTGGCTAAAATATTTTGAAGCAACTTGGCGCTTAGGCCTAGTTCAGCAAATGATTTTTCAGTACGAAATCCTTCTTGCCCGCTTGGCTGCGCTTTTTTTACAAACAGCCTTGGGTCAAGGGTGGACTCTTTCTTTTTCACCTGTCTTCGATCAGGGTTTGCACCTCGAGCTGGAGCAGATGATTTGGTATTCTTTTTGGTAAATTGATTCATAAGTAGGTTTTAGGCTTTAATAGGCTGCATTTCGAGGTGACCAAGTTGGTACAGCATCTTAGCATGGGCCTTCAAAGCGTCAAAAAATGTCTTTTTTGTGTAGTAAGGAATATTGTATTCGGCAGCGGTTGCTTTCACAATCGGAGCGATATTTCGGTAGTGTACGTGACAGATATCCGGAAATAAATGATGCTCTATTTGGTAATTCAACCCACCAATCATCCAGGAGAAGAGCGGACTATTTTCGGAATAATTTGAGGTGGTGACCAATTGGTGCAGCATGCGTTCTCCCTCCACGATACCCTGTTCATTGGCTTGAGGAAAGGACACCTCCGGCATGATGTGGGCTGTTTGAAACACGAGGGAAATGCTGAGACCAGTAATGAAATGAAGGAGCAAAAACGCGAGCAAAATTGAACCTACTCCGAAAGGAGAAAATGCGATAGGTAAGCCAAGGATAAACGTGTAGTATACCAGTTTCCAAGCAATAATTTTTAAGACGGTATTTCGGTATATGTTCTTTCCCTTAAACAATCCCATTTTGTAGTACCGATCAAATCGGATAAAATCCTTTGAGGTAACCCAAGACACGGTAGATAGGCCATAAAAGATCCAAGTGTACCAATGTTGGAATTTATGCATCTTGTTTTTGGGAGCATGAGGGGAAAATCGAAGGAAGAAAGGCGCATTGATGTCATCGTCCCCTTCAGGTATATTCGTATACGAATGATGCAACACGTTGTGTTGAATTTTCCAAACCGTAGCATTGGCTCCTACGAGATTGAGCGTATAGCCAAGCAATTTATTGATTTTTGAATTCTGCGAATAGGTACCATGGATGGCATCGTGCATAATTCCCATTCCAATTCCTGCCATACCAAAGCCACTTGCTACGAAACAGGCAAAAAGCTGCCATGTTTGGTCAAATACACCTAAACTAATCAGGAGTATGGGCAAGAAATAAAGGCTCAACATGAACACCGTCTTGAACTTCATTTCAGTAGTAGCAAACTTGGTTTGCTGGGTAGAAGTGAAATAAGCGTTGACTCTGCTTCTGAGGGTGAGGGAGAATTCAGACAAGGCTGAATCAGAAAATCGAATGGTCTTAATGGGGTGATTGTTTTGGTAGGTACTGGTAAATCTGGGTTCTCTAAAGATTGTTAACTGCAGGTTTTAACTCAAAAAAGAAGATCTTCTGTCGAATTAAAAAAGTAGAAGAAAAAGAAGTAAAACCTGTGTTGGAGAACTCTTGATTTGCTACTTGTGGCAGGTGAATCGCCGATGCTAAACTTGTTGACAAGTATCGAAAACATTTTTCCGACAAACAAAGCTGCGCTAATAAAACGAGAATTCCTAATGTATGAGGCAAATAACGGCAGGACACGAATTTAGTCTTTGGCGAATTTCCAATTGATAAGTCCATTGAAATGCCACAGGTCCACCTTATTGTATTGCTGTATCGGAAGAAGTTTTTTAGTTGTCAGCGGCTCTTTTGCAACCCCTATCAATTGAAATTCTAGATTTTTGAATTTTTTGGGAGCATACCTTAAGCCTATAGTATGCTGTCGGTAACTTGGGAAATTGTATTTATTGGCAGCAGTGTCTTCTAGTTGAGGTAAAACATGGATCCCCATATAGGTGTACAGTTGAAGGGGAAGTTTTTTAAAACGATACGAAGCATAGCCCACCACCGCTGTGACCTTTTCAAATCCTTCGTTTCGTTCTCTAGGAATAAAGGTATACCAGGCATCCTTCCCCCATTCCCGAGGGTTTAACCAACGCCCCTTCCCTCCTAGTTGCGTAGCACTAAGTTGCGCCTCCCAGGCATCCTTTTTCCAGTTCAATTTGGCTGAAACTACAAAGTTGAGGTCTTTTGGATTCTTGTATTGCTTCTCAATAATTGGATTTCCACCTTCCCTTAATCCATGTTGGAACCCCCCTTGAATTCCTGATGTCCAATTCCCTAGGTTGATTTTGGTTGTTTTTTCGAATGTCGCCCAGTAGGTCGAAAACAAGTTGGCTGCAAAGGTTTGTGAGAACCGTAGCATCTTCCCTCCCTTAACCTTTCCTTCCAATTCCCAAATTCCCAACCAAGAACTCGATGTATTTCCAAAATAAGCAGATGATTTACCTGAGTAACTTCTACCCTGTGGATATAGTCCAATCGTCTCTTCGATTGGAAGCCAATCCTTAGATCCTCGAATAGTCATTCGAGTAATCCCCCAAGCACTAACTTTCCAATTGGCTTTTGGTACATAGTAGGCATGAATCCCTTCCACTACGGTTGGAGAGAGTCGTCCATCCTGGGCATTTATCCAATCGGACTGAATTCCCATTTTACCCACCTTAACACCAAACTTCGGTTGAATCCATGCTAATGAAAGCAATTCCAACCTGCCAAAAAATCGGTCATTAGGTTCTACTAAATTAAATAAACCCGATTCGTAGCGATTGGCTTGACCTGTAGCTGGATCAGGTTCCCAAAAATCAGAACTGATCGCATTGGCAAAAAGGCGATAGCCTGTCTGAACCTCCCACTTTTTTTGAAAGGTCAATTTCCCCCCAATAAGAGAGCTTAGTCCCAGCGCATAATCCGATCGAAGCGCCTCATTGGAATACGAGGTATTCATCCAAAAGCTTCGGAAGCTTAATTCCGGCAGAAAAATTACTTTTTTTTCTTTCTCCTCAGTTTGCGAATGAACTGCCTCAGGAAAAAATGTAATTCCTATAAAGAATAAAAAGAAAACTTTACCCCTCACTTGCTGCTCGATTTAGCGGCTTTGATGGGCTTGAAGGGTCCAAACTTATGTTGTTCCTCGGTGAATTCATCAGAAAAAGGCCCAAAAGGATGATCCATAGGTTTCTTAGAAATGTCGGGCCAGTCCTTGGAAAGGTCTTTCTTCGGTCGCTCCATGCTGTTGACATAAGCTGCCACATCCCAAGCATCTTCGTCACTTAAGATGGGTGATTCAAAGGTGGCACCCAAGGGCATATTCGCTTTCACGTAACCAGCAAAACGAGTAATTCGGTAGAGACCTGCTCCGTGGTTGTAACTAGCCTCACCCCAAAGCGGAGGATATACATATCCCGACCCATCTGCCTTGGCCATTCCTTTGCCACCGGCCTGGTGGCAAGATGCGCATTGATTCTCATAAACAATTTTACCTTTGGCTGGGTCAGCAGCGCGATCTAAAAGCGGAACTTCATAAATCCCTGAACCGGCTGGGATTTCACCTTTGGGCACATCCTTGCCGACCCAATTGATGTAGGCGACCATGGCTTTCATTTCCTTGGAGTTCCGTTCCAATGCCTTTCCATTGAGACTTCGCTCAAAACAATCGTTGATTCGCTTTTGAATATCCTCTTCTGTTCCAGACCGAGCTCTAAATTTTGGATAGGTAGCAGCTACAGCCCCATAGTTGTTCCCAAAAGGAACCGTACCCGCTTTTAAATGACAATTTTGACAGTTCATTCCATTAGACATGGCCAACACCTTGCCCTTGGGACCAAGGTACTCGGCTGTATTCACCACCAGTTCCTTACCATAATGCAAATCTTCAGAATTGGGTTCTTGGTCTATCAAGGCAAAATCGGGTGCATGCCAAAGTGATGCTGGGTCCACTAAAGCTTTCACTACAGAGAGTTCAACTTCTAATGCAGTAGCTTCTTGCTCACCCTTGGAAAGGCTTGGCAATTGTACCCCTGAAACCGAAAGAAAAAATAAAAGCCCCACCACAGCAATTAAGGCAACAGCCAAACTCAGGAGAGCATGGACAAGCACAATTAATTTAAGGAAGGGCTGCATCATCCGAATCAGATTCTGTGAGAAAGATACAAAGTTGGGCTAGAACCCCAATTACTTCCAGTGACTACGGTCACCCAACTAACAAGTTTTCCAGATCAAAAGCTTTTAAAATAGGGCTATTCAAAATTTACCTGGGCTTCAAAAACCAATTTACCCTCCACCCTGCCTTGGATGAATGGGGAGGAATCATCTCCGATCAGGGTTAAACTGACCTCATCCAAACCTTTGCACTCTGCTAAATAATTAACCGAAATTGAGTTGGGAAAAAGGCCACGATCTGCAACACTATTTTCCACCCATCGGATGTAACTGGTATGGTTGACATGGTTGTACAAGTCCAAGTCTGAATGCTGTACCTGAATGATACTACAGGCAATTTTTGGACCTAAAGCCTCCAATTTGGCAGGCTGCCAAGCAGGTGCCGCCTGAGGATCGAAAAGAGAATTAGGAAGTACAGATTCTGGCTTGAGAATTCTTTTTTTCTCGATATGAACCAGTAGCCAAGAAGACATGGCTCGAGCCACTACCCCTTCGTGTTGATCCCACACCAAAAACTCCCGGAATGCAAAAGCTCCAGCCTGTCCTCTCCCACCCGTGAAAATTCGAAGGGAATCTCCCCAGCGGGGAAATTGGCTTACTTTTATTTCCAATCGTGAAAGCACCCACATCAACTGTTGATCTAGTAAATTCCTACCAAACCCTTGAGAATCCGCATGTTTCCAAGCAATTTCTTGGAAAAGATCAGCCAAAGCATGTAAACTTAGGTTTCCATTGGGATGTACCTGAAAAGCACCAACTTCAAACGATTTTTCAAATTGAAAATTCTCAGGCAAGCTCATGTTCCTGAAGGGCTTTCTTGAGCATAGAATACCTGCTTACCAAAACTACTCAAGACTAAAATCCCAATTCCATTCAAAGCAATGAGCGCAAAGGAAACCTTCAGGTTAAACAGTTCAGCAATAAATCCAATGACTGGAGGGCCAATTAAAAATCCAAAAAAGGAAAGGGTAGACACCAAGGCTAAGGCAACACTTGGGCTATACAACTTAGATCTTCCAGCAATTCCATAGGCCACGGGCACGATAGAGGCAACTCCAAAACCAACCAGTAAAAATCCAAATGCAGCCGTGTAAAGGTTTGGAAGAAGGACAGCCAGCAACAAGCCTATAAAAATCAAGACTCCACTCACTTGTAGGATGGGTAATTTTCCATAGCGGTTGGTCGCCTTATCGGTCACAAATCTTCCGGCAGCCATTGCTCCCATAAACCACACATAACCAGCAGACACCCGGGCCGGTTCAGCCTCCACAATTTTTTTAAAGTATACCCCACTCCAATCAAACATGCATCCTTCAGCCATCATTCCCAGAAATGCAATTAGTCCTACGCGGAGCAACAATTGATCAGGCTTTTTGAGCACCAACCCTCCTGATTCAGTCTCTTCTCGCTTGTCCTTAATCACATATTTTTGTGAAAAAAGAATAAGCACCACCGAAAGGAGAGCAACAACCCCATAATGAGCCGCTGGAGAAAATTGAAGGAAAATCATCCCTGCACCAATTCCTGCACCTGTAAAACCAGCCATACTCCATAGGCCATGAAAGGAAGCCAAAATACTTTTACCGAGCTGATCTTCCAGGCCCAGGGCTTGGGTATTTAAGGAGATATTCATGATATTTCCCAAAAGTCCAAAGCTGGCTAAAACAGGAACGATAACCCAAATACTAGGTGCCAACCCAATCAAGGGCAAAGTCAAAGCATAGGCAAAACTGCAAATCAAAATAACAATTCGACTCCCGTAATGATGTACGGACCAGCCTGCAATAGGCAAGCCCAGCATGGAGCCAATTGGAAGGCAAAGTAATAAGGTCCCTAATTCCCCTTCAGAAAGTTGAAACTTGGTTTGTATATCAGGAATTCGAGCGGCCCAACTTGCAAAGCAAATGCCCATAAAGAAAAACATGGCCCCGAGAGCAATTCGACGTTTAGAAAGGTAATTCATGTAGACTATCTTGCCTTAAAACGGAGCAAATGTACAGAGAAAGCAAAAGAAAAAGAGGTTCAATCTCTGAACGCCTAAAACTATTCCCCACTATGCGGTGTTGAACCAAAAATTACAACTATGGAATTTGTCATTGTAGGGGTTATATTGCTCACCATTATCATTTTTATACGATTCATTATTAAAAAAGTGTTCGATTAAAAAATGTCATCTTTTTGAAAAAGTGGCATTTTGAAAATTTTGATTATCCGCTTTTTCACCACTAACCATAGAAAAAAAGGTTTGCGGTTCAATTAGATGAGCTGTGGACCGTTGGCTGTGGTCTGTCAACGATTATCCGCATGTTTTAAATAGTCGAGCTGAGCTACTGGCATGATTGCGGATAATCAAATTGAAAATTTTTAATCTAAGCTCCTGCTCCTTTAATTCGGAAAATATTTCTCAAATCTTCCATACACCCAAGTTCCTGCCAAAGCTGAGATTAGGGTCACCAGAACTACCGTATACCCGCTACCAATTTGAGCAAAAAGAGGACCAGGACATGCTCCTGTAATAGCCCATCCCAAACCGAAAATAAAGCCACCGATAAGTTGTCCTTTTTTAAAGACTTTGGTAGGGATATTTATGGTTTCTCCATGAATGGATTTGATATTCAGACGTTTAATAAGCTGAATAGAAATGATGCCGGTAAGGATGGCAGAACCGATCACTCCATACATGTGAAAAGACTGAAGGCGGAACATTTCTTGAATTCTGAACCAAGAAATAATTTCTGCTTTCACGAATACAATTCCGAAAACAATACCAATAATGACATACTTCAACAAGGCAAAGCCTTTGTCTTGGGTCTGGCTCGAATTAGGAGCTACGCAATTTGGATCCACTGCTGAATCCATTTTTGATTGATTTGTTGTCATGGGTTCCAGCGATTAAAATCCTACTAATTTCATTAAAGGCTCAAGCAATACATGGGTCATGAAAAACCCACCCACCATAAAGAAAATGGTCGCTACTAGAGACGGCCACTGCAATGCACTGATCCCCATGATGGCATGACCGGAGGTACAGCCTCCTGCATAGCGAGTTCCAAACCCAACAAGAAAGCCTCCGATTACAAAGAATAAAACAGCCTTTCCCGTGAAGACTGTATTCCAATTGAAAATTTCTACTGGCATTAAATCCGTGAAGTTTGTAATTCCCAAAGCTGTCAAATCCGCTTGAGTGGCTTCTGAAATCACAATAGTTTCTGGATTAGCTAGAAAATTCATCGCAATGAAACCACCAATAGCAGTTCCTAAAACAAAAAGAAGGTTCCAGATTTCTCTCTTCCAATTGTAAGTAAAAAAAGGAATTCCTGAAGGAACGCAGGCAGCGCAGATGTGGCGCAAGGACGAAGAAATCCCAAAGGCTTTGTTACCTAAGACGAGTAATGCAGGAACCGTAAGCCCGATCATGGGTCCTGCCACGTACCATGGCCAAGGCTGGGACACCCATTCAATAAATTGATTCATAAGAAGTTACTGCTTTTTTGTTAAAATCTTTTTAAGTCTTTACACCCAAGTTAGTCAAATTTAAAGTAAGGTGCTTGGACAAACGTAAGCAGATACTTCCATCTTTTCTGATTCTTTGATTGCCTTAAAGCCTCCAGCCAAATCAATTAGGTTTTCATATCCTCTAGCTTTCAAGGTGGAAACGAATATCATGGATCGATAGCCACCCGCACAATGTACGTAGTAGGTTTTGTTTTTATCTACCTTCAACATGCTATCATTGATGTAATCTAAAGGAGCGTTTTCAGCTCCTAACACATGCTCAGAAAGGTATTCTGAATTTTTCCGTACATCAAGAATGTGGATACTTGGATCCCCTTCTTTGATCTTTGCTAGTTCATCTACGGTAATGGAGTTGATGGAATCCACTTCTCTGCCGTCGTTTTTCCAAGCATTAAATCCACCCGCTAGGTACCCGATTGCGTAGTCGTACCCTACGCGAGCCAATCGAGTAATCACTTCTTCTTCTCTACCCTCTTCTGCTACAACCAAAATCTCCTGCTTCAAATCCGGAATCATCGCCCCAACCCAAACGGCAAAGCTCCCATCGATCCCGATGTTGATGGAGTTTGGAACAAATCCTTTCGCAAATTCTTGCGCATTGCGAGTATCCAAAATCAAAGCAGACCTTTCATTCGCTGCAGCCTCAAATTCTGCTGGACTCAGGGGTTTCACTCCTCTTTCCAATACCAAATCAATGCTATCGTATCCTTGGATGTTCATCATCACGTTTTGTGGGAAATATGCGGGAGGAGGTGTAAGGCCATGCAATACTTCCTTGATAAACGCTTCTTTGGTCATTGGTTGCAAGGCATAGTTGACCTTCTTTTGGTTGCCCAAGGTGTCGGAGGTTTCCTTGCTCATGTTTTTGCCACATGCTGAACCTGCTCCGTGAGCTGGATATACAATTAAATCATCCGAAAGAGGCAATAATTTGTTTCTCAACGAATCATAAAGGAAACCAGCCAAGTTCTCCTGTGTAAGGTCTTTTACCACTTTCTGTGCAAGATCTGGACGTCCCACATCACCGATAAACAGGGTATCTCCCGTGAAAATAGCCTCCTCTTTTCCTTCTTCGTTAGTCACTAAGTAACAAACGGATTCTGTGGTGTGGCCAGGTGTATGAATTACTTTGATTTTAGTCTTTCCTAATGTAAATTCTTGATTATCTTCTGCAGTTATGGCATCATATCCCATCTTCATTCCGGTTGGACCGTATACAATTTTGGCGCCGGTTTTAGCTGCCAAATCCTTGTGGCCAGACACGAAATCCGCATGAAAGTGCGTCTCAAACACATACTTGATCTTCGCATTTCTACGTGCCGCTTTTTCGATGTAAGGCTGCACCTCACGAAGTGGATCAATGATTGCTGCCTCTCCGTCTGATTCAATGTAGTAGGCACCTTGTGCCAAACATCCGGTGTAGATTTGTTCGATTTTCATATCTATTTTCTTGTAGTGTTTTCAATAGTTTTAGTAAAAATAAAACTGATTATCCGCTTTGTTACCAGTACCCAAAGAAAAGTAAGGTTTGAAGTTCCTTTAGGTGAGCTGTGGTCTGTGGACAGTCGTCTGTCGACGATTATCCACAGAAATTCAAGGATGTTTTAAGCTACTGGAGTGATTGCGGATAATCATAAAATTAAAAGTTGACTTTTTTAAGTTAAATGACTTTTGTCACATGAACTTAAGCTTTAGCCAAAACCCTATTTTTTATGATTTGTACCAGCTGGTGGGTAGGAACTACTCCTGACTGCCGCCATACCATTTTTCCTTTTGAAAATAAAACAAGCGTAGGAACTCCTCTCACTTGAAACTTACTTGCTGCCAGTGGATTTTTATCTACATCCACTTTTAGAATTTTTACTTTACCGCCCAATTGCTTGGAGGTATCCTCCAAAATGGGTTGCATCATTTTGCATGGCCCACACCATTCGGCAAAGAAATCAACCAATACCGGGGTATCCCCTTCGATCAGTTCTTGAAATGTTTTAGTTTGTGGAAGCATGTTGGTTTAATTTTCCAATTACCTTACAAAACTACGATGTAGCCCTAGGAACTAACAGTAATCTTTGTCACAAGACCAAGATGGATGGGTTTTAGGAGGTTAAAAATTTCAAAAATTCCCGAGTTGGTCTAAAATTTCATAGTTTCGTAGTTCTAATTGACCGAATTAATGCTCACTTACAAGCAAATCAATAACCTTAGTGGCTGGCTCGTATTCGCCATTTCTACGCTCGTTTACGTTCTTACCGTTGAGCAAACGGCTAGTTTTTGGGATCCAGGAGAGTTTGTGGCCGTTTCTTACAAATTGCAGGTACCCCATCCTCCTGGAGCCCCTTTTATGCTCTTGGTCTACCGCATGTTTGGCTTTCTAGCCCTTGGTGACCCCTTGCAGGTGGCCTATTGGATGAATATTGGGAGTGCTCTTTTCTCTGGTTTTACCATTCTATTCCTCTTCTGGTCAATTACTTTGATGGGCAAGCGCCTCTTTACTGTAGTAGAAGGTGAAGAAACCAAGGGCCAGACCATCGTTTTAATGGGAGCAGGATTGGTTGGCTCTTTGGTGTATACCTTTTCGGATAGTTTCTGGTTTTCTGCAGTTGAAGCAGAAGTATATGCCATGTCCTCCTTCTTTACGGCCATTGTGATTTGGGCTTTTTTGAAGTGGGATGTCATCCGAGACCCTAAAGAAGAAAACAGATGGCTGGTATTTATTGCCTATTTGGTGGGCCTTTCTATCGGGGTTCACTTGCTCAACTTGGTTACCCTCCCAGCCTTAGCCCTCATTTATTACTTTAAAAAGTACCCCAAACCTACTATTAAAGGTTCAATTTTCGCCATGTTCCTGGGTGGTGTAGCCTTGATCATCATCAACAATCTCATCATCCCTGGACTTCCAAGCCTTGCTGGTTCGATGGAAATCTGGATGGTCAACACTTTAGGATTACCTTTTGGATCTGGAATCGTATTTTTTGGATTGCTAGTTGTAAGTGCGCTCGTGGTGGCATTCCGAATTTCTATCCAAAGAGAAATGGCGGTCTTCAACACCATTTTGCTTTCCCTCACCTTTATTCTAATCGGATATGGAAGCTATGCATTGATTGTGGTGCGGGCCAATCAGGACCCGGTTATCAATGAAAACGCACCAAAGGACATCATAAGCTACGTCTCTTATTTGAAGCGAGAGCAGTACGGCTACAGACCCCTGCTGCACGGCCAATATTTCACCGCCTCGTTGACTGATCAAGAAGAGGGAGACCCCATCTACATGAAGGGCAAAAATTCTTATGAGATTGTAGACTATGATTTAAAGAATACCTACGACCCAGAAAAAACAACCATTCTTCCGCGTATTTATTCTACCCAAGAAAGTCACAAACGGATTTACCGTGCCAAATTGGGCTTGAAAGAAGGGCAAGAACCTACCTTTGGGGACAACTTGTATTTCCTATTTAGCCACCAGCTCGGTCACATGTACTGGCGCTACTTTCTGTGGAACTTCTCTGGTCGAGAAAGTGACTTTTCAGATGCGAATTGGATAGGCCTCGGGGATGCCCTTTCGGACAACTTCCCAGATTACATCAAGGAAAATAAAGCACACAACAATTACCTCATGCTGCCCTTGATCTTAGGGTTAGTTGGCTTTTTCTTCCAAGCAAAGAAAGACCAAAAGTACTTTTATGTGAATTTGATGCTCTTCTTGATGATGGGTGTGGTGCTGGTGCTCTACCTCAACTCCCCTCCCATCGAACCTAGAGAACGAGATTACATTTACGTGGGTAGCTTTTATGCCTTTGCGATTTGGATTGGATTAGGAGCCTTAGCCCTAGCACATGGACTCAACAAGTTTACTAAAAACCTAGCGACAGCAGGATTGGCTGCCACACTGCTAACCTTGCCTATTGCGGGCTTGATGGCCTCCGAAAACTGGGACGACCACAACCGTAAGGGCAGGTATTTTTCTGTGGATGCAGCTCGGAATTTCTTGGCATCTTGTGCACCAAATGCAATCCTATTCACGGGTGGTGATAATGATACCTTCCCGCTTTGGTATGTACAGGAGGTGGAAAATTTCCGGACGGATGTGCGCGTAGTCGTATTGAGTTACTTTGATACTGACTGGTATGTGGAGCAAATGACCCGACAGATCAATGAATCCGAGAAGCTTCCTTTCTCACTGGCACCACAGCGCTATCAAAAAGGCACCAATGACGTGCTTTATGTCATGGAAAAAGAAGGACTGAATGCCATTTCTGCAAAGGAATACCTCAATCTGATCAATAGCGGTTCGGAATTGCTCCAGATGAAGACTTCAGGAAAAACCGTGATCAACATGGTACCTTCCCGAAATTTGATTTTGGAGGTGGACAGCAGTTTCTTAGCAAATGATGAAATCGTTCCAGCACAATTCAAGAATCTATTTGTTTCCCAGATGAACCTGCAGGTCAGTGGAAATTATGTAACCAAAGGAACCTTGATGCTTTTGGATTTGATTGTGAGCAACAATTGGGAAAGACCTATCTACTTCAACAATACCTCCCTATCGACTATAGGCCTTAATATCAGTGAGCATGTAGTCATGGAAGGCTTGACCTATCGCTTGCTTCCCATTAGCAAGCCCGAAAGCCTTCGTGAGGAGTTGGTAAACACCGATTTAGCACTGAAGAATTACATGGAAAACTTTGCCTTTAGAGGCATGAATGATCCTGATGTGTACTTGGATGAAGAGTACCGAAGATTTACTTCCAACCATAGAAGTGCGCTCAATTCCATAGCCTTAGCACTTCTGGACGAAAATCGAATGGAAGATGCTGCCAAGCTTCTTAATTTTGGATTGGCAACGATTCCTGACAAGGCTGTTCCTTACGATCTGAGCAGTGGACAATCTGTTCCCCTATTTTTTGAGGTTGGGGAAGATGAAAAAGCATTGGAAATTGTGGATAAAATTTCGAAGCGCTCCTTGGAGATGATCGCCTATTATACCGAAAATGAGCTGGGCTACGATAGAGAATTGCTCGTTTCCATTGAGATGATCAAGTATTTTATCCCCCTATTGGAAGAGCGAGGCTACCAAGAAAAAGCGATAGACTTGAAGAAACGTTTGGAAAGTTTAATTGGTCAAGAAAGTGAGGAGCCTAGTACCCTCAGAAAAAGGTAATTGAACACTGGTCCACGGCTCAGTAAATAGAACTTCTCCTTTAGTTACTTTGGCTCAAAGTCCTGAAGATACATTAAAAAAAGGCCAGCAGAATTAATTCTGCCGGCCTTTTTTATGGATTTAATTTTTATCGTTAGCTGCTATCACCAAATAGGATAGGGATGAATTTTGAAGTTCAAGTCAGCGAGCAGTGGACCGTGGACAGTCGTCTATCGACGATTTACTTCTTCCAAAGGATATAAAATAAATCGAGTCCATCCTTGGGATCTTCTACCAGGAGGTAATCTTCATGGGAAATTTCTACCACCGATGTGCCTTGACTACGATGCAGGCGATTCCGATTGATACGGTTCAGGAATTCGTAAGGCCATCTCAATACGGAATTAGGCAATTTGTGCTGAAGGTCAAGCACATCAAATCGCATGATTTTTTGGACAGACTTGCGGTTGGCTTCGTGATAGGTCCATACTTTGTCATTCCCTCCAATTCCTTTGGCTTCGATGCGGTCAAAAATTAGCTTTGCCAAATCGATAAGCTGCTGGGGCACATACTCCCGTTCGTGCCATGGATTTCGAGAAAGCGTATGGGTATTGTTTGGGGTAGAAATAATTGCTTTTCCGCCAGGCTTCAACATTCGGTAAATCTCTTGTAGAAAAAGTCGATCGTTAGCGATATGTTCGATCACTTGAAAACTTACAATGGTATCGTAAGTATCGTCGACAATTCCTTCAAAGGGTGGAATCACTGCTTGTTTGAATTCAATGCCTGGGTATTTGCTTTGGAGGGTTTGAATCACTTCACCAATTTTATCCAAGCCTAGGTACTGTTCCGCATGAGGCAATAATTCCTCCACACCCCTTCCTTCTCCACAACCGATCTCTAGCAAATTTCCAGAGACCCATGGCTTGGCAGCAATATAGGCTTTCAATAAGCGTTGATGAATGGGATTGTCACTAATCAACTTATCTGAAGCAATTTCCGTTGTATAGGTAGCCATTAGAAATTTTAGTATTTTGGCAAAAGTAAGGCTTATTTTTAAAACCTGAGAACTAATCCAAATGAATCAAAAGTACTTCAAGCT
>JAMNXQ010000051.1 GCA_023653075.1 Algoriphagus sp. | reverse complement strand
CCTTTGATATCTGTTTTTAGAATGATTTCCATTTGTAATGATCTTTATTGATTGAACGATACACCGTGGGCCTATTTCAAACCGTCGGTTACGAATGGCAACAAAGCCAAATGTCTTGCTTTCTTAATCGCTTGAGCTACTTTGCGCTGATACTTTGCAGAGTTACCTGAAAGTCTTCTTGGAAGGATTTTACCTTGCTCGTTTACGAATTTTAAAAGGAAGTTAGGATCCTTGTAGTCGATATACTTGATACCGTGCTTCTTGAATCGGCAATACTTCTTTCTGATTTCGCCTCTGTTGATAGGTTCGTTTACTAGTGTCATTAGGCTTGCTCCTCCTTAGCTTCCGCTTTTTTGTTAAATTCTCCTTTTCTTCTTCTTTCGGCATACACGATTGCGTGTTTGTCCAATACAGTAGTCAGGAATCGCATTACTTTTTCATCACGTCTGATTTCAATCTCAAACTTTCTGATTAGTGTTGGATCAGCCTTGAACTCTACCAATACATAAAAACCTGTAGTCTTCTTCTCGATAGTATAAGCCATCTTTTTAAGACCCCAGTTTTCCACATTGATAACATCTGCCCCCTCTTCTTTTAACAAGTTCACAAACTTGTCGACAGTATCCTTCATCTGAACATCAGATAAAACGGGAGTTAAAATGAATACCGTCTCGTAACTTCTTTGGAACATTTTTTAATGTGTTTGTTGGAATTTAAATAAACAGACCGCAAAAGTAGTAGAAAACCACCTTCCCTCCAAACAAATAGCCAAAATCTACCGGGATAAATCAAAAAATTACCCCTTGGGCCTATTCCTAGTCAATTACAAAAGAGCTGCTCCCTACGTAGTGCTTGTCGACGTACAATTTGATTTCATATGTTCCTACAGGGTAGGGGCTTCCTTTCTCGTAAAAAAATACAAGGGTTTGTTCATTGGTGTCAAACCAAAACTCTTGTTTGACGGTATAAAACTCCTCTTTTCCAGACCAATTGAAGTTACCAGAACCCTTTGCCAAATCAAATAGCGGCAACTTATTGGGACCAAGTACCTGCAGGTAAGCTGTTCTACTCCCTTTTTCTGCTACGGTATTTTCCCCGAGTTTGGCCACTACTTGAATCCCTTTGAGTTGCTTGTTTTTAAACGCCTTGCCAGCAGCCAATTCCTTGCCGCGTGCATTGACCCCTGAGATACGGATGCCAGAAAGTTTGAGTTTGGACGCTTCCGCTACCTTAGTTGCCAATTCCTGCTTCTGAATATTGATTTCGGCCACCTCTTTCTCCATTTCGGATTGGGTGCTCTTTAAGGTTTCATTTTCAGAGGAAAGGGCTTGGTAACGCGCTTGCAGCTCATTGATTTCCTTATCCTTTTGGACCAGGAGGGTAGAAAGATCATTGATACGCTGATTCAGGGCTGCTATTTCCCGGGCACTTCGCTGCGTATTTGATTTTTTCTCTTGAATCAACTGGTCTTGGAGGAAGCGGAGCTCGGTCACATTGGCTCCCAATTTTTCCAACTCCTGTATGCGAAGCTCCAATTGGGTTTCCACAGAATCTAGCCGTGTACTCAATGCGTTATTTTCTTCAGTCAATACGATAATTTCTTCCGTTTGCTTGCTTTTTTCGAGGTGGTCCAAGTACAATTTGGCTCCGCTAATCAGTACCAATAGTACCAATACCACTAGGATTAAATTCTTCCCCTGTTCGGATTTTTGTGGAGCTTGATTTTTGAGTTGTTGGTCCATAGGAAAACTATATTTTCAGAATCTTTAGCTTTTCAGTTTCTAGCTGTTTTTCCAACTACTACCGGCTAATCAATTCCTTACCTACCCTTTATCAATATCTTTGCCAATTCTTGACAAGTAGGGATAAAGTTTGCCCACCTAGTGTTTTGTCCGGGTTTCTCCAGGCAAAAATCTAGGATGCCTGTCGAGGTGAGATCAATAGGATAAACTCAGATTGGTTTTTGGCCCAGAATAGGATACAAAGGCAACCCCAAAATCAAAAAAATCAAGGGTTAGATGGATTCGAGTGCCTGCTTGAACCTTTTTCCAACTGGCATTCATCCCTTGGCTTTGGTGGATCCCCGCGAGCAACAGGATTCCTTGAGTATGCATCCTTGGTACTATTAGGTTGAGGACTTCCTGCAGGTAGTTTTCTGAGCTTTGAGGATGGATGAGGACAAAATCGAAGGACTGCTGGTCCTGAATTTGCTGTGAATCAGCTTCCGTTTCTTGTGCTAAAGATTCTAGTGCCGGAATTTTGAACAATTTTCCTTGAGCAACTTGATTTAAACTCTTTGTGATTGTTTCATTTCCAATACCCAGTTCTAGCACTTGATTGGCAGGGGTGATTTGGCAGAAATAGGCAGCGAGTAAGGCTATTTTTTCCGCTTTGCTAGAAGGCTTTTCTTTTTTTAGCAGATCGAGTGCTCCTTGGTACACTGAAAAAATAAAGGGAGACTGTTGACTGTAGCGATCTTCTTTGACAAGCCAATGCTTTAAATAAGCAATGGCAATTTGTCCTGCATTTCGCTCCATTAATTTTGGAAGAGCGTAGCAATAAGCTGAAACTCTGGAATCACTACCTCCCAAAGTTGTCCATCCCGTAGCTTTTCAAGGGTAAAGGAGCCGCGCATTTTACCAATGCCAGATTTCAAATTGCATCCCGAAACATAGGTATGTGTCTCTCCTGGTTCCAAAATGGGCTGCTGCCCGACCACTCCATCACCCTCTACGATTTTTCGGGTTTCGGCGGCATCAAAAATTTCCCAACGTCTACGCAACAATTGCACCGTATGGTTGCTTTTATTTTCTATGCGTACCTTGTAGGTGAATACATAATGGTGCTGCTGCGGGTTCGAAAAATCCGGCTGGTAGGTAGTTTCAACACTTACTTGAATTCCTTTGGTAATCGCAGAGACCATGGTATTGTCTATTGAACCACTAAGTTAGAATTTCTACTTCTCAAATCAACCCTTACGAGATGGATGTTGCCCTCGAGCCCAGTTGGAAAGCTGCCCTAAGCCCAATTTTTCAAAGTGATTCTTTTCTGAAACTTGCTGAATTTGTCAAGCAGGAGTACCAGCAGCATCAGGTTTTTCCTCCGGGAAAGAAGATTTTCTCCGCTTTTTGGCATTGCCCTTTGCCTGAGGTTAAGGTGGTGATCTTGGGACAAGACCCCTACCATGGGGAAGGACAAGCCAACGGACTTGCTTTTTCCGTGGCTCCAGGACTGCCTTTTCCTCCAAGTTTGTTGAATATTTTTAAAGAACTCAAGACAGATCTAGGAGTTCCCATGCCCCCCAATGGGGATCTCAGCCGATGGGCATCCCAAGGAGTATTTTTGTTGAATGCCACGCTTACGGTACGTGCGAATTCAGCCGGTTCCCACCAAAATCAGGGCTGGGAAACGGTTACGGATGCGGTCATTCAAACCATTAGCCGTGAGCGGGAAGGGGTGGTGTTTCTCTTGTGGGGCGCTTCTGCGCAGAAAAAGGAAGAGCTGATTGATTCCACGAAGCATTGCATCTTGAAGGCTCCACATCCAAGTCCCCTTGCGGCCCATCGGGGATTTTGGGGATGTAAGCATTTTTCCAAGGCCAATGACTACCTGGAATCCACCGGTCAAACCCCAATTTCCTGGTAAAAAAATAGGCCCTGCATTGCAGGGCCTTAAGTTTAGGAGATTCCTTTGAAGAACCTATTCCAGCGTATTTTGGAGAACATGGATTCAAACTTGTCTAGGGATAGCCACAAGAACCAAGCTTTGCCCACTACGTGGTCTTCGGGTACAAAGCCCCAGTAGCGCGAATCCAAGGAGTCATGTCGATTGTCTCCCATCATAAAGTAATAATTCTGTTTGAAGGTATAGCGATCCACCTTTTTTCCATCGATGAATAAGGCGCCATCTTTCACTTCTACCTTTTCATGCCCCTCGTATTTTTCAATGGTGAAGGCATACTTCATCACATTGTCTGGAGTCATATCCAAGGTTTGATCTTCACCAGGTACTAGCAGTGGACCATAGTTGTCTCTATTCCATGTCAAGTTGGAGCCATTAGGAAAAATTCCTGATTCCGCTTGCCCTTTGGGTTGAAGGGATTTGGTCACTGAAGTGATTACCGGAGAAGCTTTAAGTTTTTCGATATTAGCATCCGTAGTCCAAATTAGGTAGCGAGTACCGTCTGGAGCAGCATAAAAGCTCTCTTGGTTGATTCCGAAATCCTTCAGAAAATCTACTGTCAAACTTCTATTGGTCGTAATTTCATAAGAATACTGCATCTCCTCTGGTTTTGGGGATGCTTGTTGGTTCACAAAAAGCTCACCCTCTCGAACCTCAATTTGATCTCCTGGAACGGCTACAGCTCGTTTGATGTAATTCGTTTTAAGGTCGTTCGGGAAATTGAATTCCACAGGATAATTGAAGACTACTACGTCATTGCGCTGCACGGAGGTAAATCCTGGCAATCGGTAGTAGGGAAGTTGAATTAAGTCGGAATAAGAGGGGATCTCAGTTCCCCAAATTTTCTGATGCGTAAGTGGAACCTGCAAAGGTGTTTTTGGAATTCTGGTTCCATAATGCATTTTACTTACAAATAGGAAGTCCCCTACAAGCAGGGTTTTTTCCATGGATGCGGTAGGAATAGTAAAGGGCTCAAGTAGGATCCATCGGATTAGGGAGGCCGCTACTACTGCAAATAGCAACGCATCGATCCACTCACGAAAGGCTGATTTTTTTGGTTTAGTCTTGCTCATTAGGTAGCTATTGTCTTAAAAAGAAAGGTAATCGTCCATCGAAAGTACTCCTTTTTTCCCCAAAATCCATTCGGCTACTTGGATAGCCCCAAGGGCAAATCCATGCCTACTATGCGCAGTGTGAGTGATTTCTAGGTTATCAATCACAGAGGTATAGCGAATATGATGGGTGCCGGGTGCAGGATCGATTCGTTTGGAAGTAATTGGTAATGAATCTGGGCTGTTAGGGGTTTCTCCCTCCAAGTTCCAGGTTTTAAGTTTGGAGTAATGCTTAAGTATTCCTTCGGCTAAAGTGATTGCTGTACCAGAAGGAGCGTCTTTTTTTGCGGTGTGGTGAATTTCTTCTACGGCTACTTGGTAGCCATTTGTTTCATTCATCAATTGGGCAAGCAGCTCATTGACTTTGAAAAATACATTCACGCCGATGCTGAAATTGGAGGCATAAAAGAAGGTGCCTTGGTGTTGATGGGTCAGGGCTTCGATTTCTGGTAGGCGAGCTAGCCACCCGGTAGTGCCTGATAGAACTGGAATTCCTTGGGTAATCGCCCATCGAATGTTGTCCAATGCTGCCTCAGGTTGGCTAAATTCGATTGCGACATCGATAGTTTTCGGATCTAGCGCATCGCGCAAATCTTGATTTTCAAGGTCGATCTTGGCCACAATCTGATGTCCCCTTTCGGTCGCTAATTCTCCAATTAGCTTACCCATTTTGCCATAACCAAGTAGTGCAATATTCATTACTTAAATCGAAGTGTAAGTGAAACTCCCATGGAGTTGGATGCAGAAACTGTGCCAAGATGAGGAGCTACTTGCAAGGCCAAATCCTCAGAAATGTCAAACCCAGATAGGTGTGCGTCCACATTGGCATCCACCAAGTTGAGCGCGTAGATTCCTAACAATAGGAGTAAAGTTAGGTCTCTATTTTGTCTCCAATAATCCACATTCCGCACTAAAGCAGCGCGGTTTAGGGAAGGGAATTGGTTTGGTTCTTTTTTGTCCAAGGCGAAAAGTGCGTCACGAAAGCTTTCGTATCTCCGGTGATTGTAATTGACAAAGTAGAGATCGGTAATAATCCCAGCATAAAGGATGGGTACCTTCCAACTTTTGCCATTGTAAACTTGACCAGCACCTGGTAATACAGCCGAGAGTAAAGTAGCCTTCTTGGGATCTTTGGGTAGAATTGAGAGTTTTTCATCCTCCTTTTTCACCCGCTCTTTTTGAGCTTTTCCTAGTGAATCCGTTTGTCCTAGTACGGTACCAGTCGCTATTCCTAACCAGCAAACTGCCAGCAACATGCTCCAAAGAAGAGCTTTGGTTGAGGAAGTAGGGAAGGAAAAAGCAACCACAATTAAATGATTTCTAAGATTTCAAGGATGCGGTTGAGATCGGAGGCAGAGGAGAAGGGGATTTTAATTTCACCTTTGTTTTTTTGGTCTGCCTTCAAGGCTACTTTGGTTCCAAAATGGCTCGCAAGTCGCTGTTGAATTTTTGTCAATTCGTATTTCCGAACAGGGTTTAAGCCTGAACTGGCAGTTTGCTTGTCTGGCTTTCCTTCATTGAGTGCTTTGACCAAAGCTTCAACCTGTCGAACACTCAATTCCTCAGCTACAATTTTTTTGAAGAGGGCAAGTTGCTTATCCACATCTTCAATATTGATTAAGGCTCGGGCATGGCCCATGGACAATTGCTGGTCACGGATAGCGGCCTGAATGCTTGGGGGAAGCTTCAGTAAGCGCAGGTAATTGTTGACGGTAGTTCTATTCTTTCCAACCCGATCTCCCAATTCCTCTTGTTTGAGGTTACACTCCACAAGAAGTCTTTGGTAGGATTGTGCAATTTCAAGTGCGTTGAGATTTTCTCGTTGAATATTCTCAATCAATGCCATTTCCAACATTTGTTGGTCATTGGCGGTGCGAACATAGGCCGGGATTCGGGTGAGTCCTGCTAGTTTGGAGGCTTGAAATCTTCGTTCCCCGGAAATTAGTTGGTACTCGTTCGGAGCTAACTTTCGTACCGTAATCGGCTGAATGATGCCTTGCACCTTGATCGAGTCCGATAGGTCTTTAAGGGCTTCTTTATCAAAGTGTACCCTAGGTTGAAAGGGATTCACTTGAATTTCAGTCAGTGAGATTTCGAAAATCCCTGCTTTTTGACCTTCAGGCAATATTTCTTGCCCCTTGCCTTTGGCAGGGCTATCTTCCAAAAGGGCACCTAAGCCTCTTCCTAAAGCATTTTTCTTGGGTGATTTTGAATCAGACATGATCAATTCGTTGCTTTTTGAAGTCCATTTCGTTGGACGATTTCTCCTGCCAAATTCAAGTAGGCTATAGCTCCTTTTCCATCTGCATCAAATGAAATCACAGGAAGTCCAAAGCTTGGTGACTCTGAGAGACGAACATTTCGTGGGATGATGGTATCGAATACCATGCTTTTAAAGTGTACTCGAACCTCTTCTACTACCTGATTGGACAGGCGAAGGCGGACGTCATACATGGTCAATAAAATCCCTTCAATCCCAAGATCTGGGTTTAGTCGGGTTTGAATGATTTTGATGGTGTTTAATAGTTTTCCCAATCCTTCCAATGCAAAATATTCACATTGAACAGGGATAATCACCGAGTTGGCAGCCGTAAGCGCATTGATAGTAATCAAACCCAAAGAAGGGGAGCAATCGATGATAATGAAGTCGTATTGGTCTTTTACAGAGGCAATCACTTCCTTCATTTTCTCTTCCCGATTGTCCATGTTGATCATTTCTACTTCAGCACCTACCAGGTCAATGTGGGAAGGTACCAGGAATAAATGCTCCAAACTTGTGTTAACGATGATAGTCTCAATCCCAATTCCATCCACCATACATTCGTAAATGCTGGCTTCTACAGATTTTGGATCATGACCAAGACCAGAAGTGGTATTGGCTTGTGGGTCAGCATCGATCACAAGTGTTTTGAATTCCAAAACGGCGAGACTAGCAGCCAAATTCATTGCTGTGGTAGTTTTTCCAACTCCACCTTTTTGGTTCGCAACGGCAATAATTTTTCCCATGGTGTGTATGACCAGTATTTAGAAGTCAATATTAAGCAAATTCAGGTCCATTTTTGGTAGGAATACTCTTTTTTTGGAAAGGACTTTTGTTAAATAATTATAACCGATCCTAAGGGCTCCTCCCAACTTGTTTTAATGCATCCTGAACCAATGAATAAAAAAAATGGAGCTAGTTACAGCTCCATTTTTCTTACTTTTTCTTTTTAGCCTCTGCCACTTTCATGGCATCCTCTAGGCGTTGTTGAAATTTTGATTTCTTTTTATCTACGTTTTTCAACTTATTTTCTTCCACCTTTTCACGGATTTTTGCATCATCCACAAAGAGTTTGATCAAGGCCTGCTGTCCAAATGTAAAGATGTTGGATACAAAATAGTAGAAGCTAAGCCCTGCAGGGTAGGAGTTTAAGACAAACATGAACATCACTGGCATGATGTAACCTAGATTCTTCATCGGTCCAGTAGCTGTAGTCAACTGGTTGTTGAAGTGCGCATAGAGCACCTGCGATATAGTCATCAACAAGGTGAACAAACTCACGTGTGCTCCATAAAAAGGAATGGTGAACGGGAGTTTGATGAATTCATCGTAAGTGGAAAGATCCTCTGCCCACCAGAATGATTCTTGTCTTAGCTCGATCGCATTCGGGAAGAAGAAGAACATGGCAAACAAGAATGGCATCTGCAATACCAAGGGTAGGCAACCTGAAAGGGGGCTTACTCCAAGCTGGGAGAAGAGCTTCATTTGCTCTTGCTGCATCTTGGTTGGATCATCTCCGTATTTTTCCTTCAATTCATCAATCTCTGGCTTAATCACCCGCATCTTGGCCATGCCGATATAGGACTTGTATGTCAAAGGCGATAAGGCAAGTTTGATGAGCAAAACGATTAGGATGATAATAATCCCGTAGCTATTAAAATACTTTTCTAAGAATTCGAAAAGGTGGACTACAATGTACTTGTTTACCCAGCTCACAAAAAAGTAGCCCATGTCCACATTTTCTTCAAATCCAGGTGTAATCCCTTTCAGCGTTTTGTATTGATCTGGGCCGAAATAATAGGTAAGGTTTGCCTGGCCTTTTAAAATTGGCAAGGAAAGATTTGCGCTCATTGACCGAACTAAAGAAGAGTCGGCGGGAGTGCTTTGGCTCAAGTTTACCTCTTGAAAAACTGAATCTGCAATAATTCCTGCGGTAAAAAAGCGTTGGGAGAATCCGATCCATTTGACTGGTTCAGCCACTTTGGCTTCTTCTGGATCGTCACTAAGTCCAAGGTTTTCATACGTTCCATCCGCTAGGTAATAATTTACCTGAGTTTTTCTTCTGGATTCTGCTAGGTCTTTTTCCTGGGATTTGATTTCATCTTTCCAGTCAATTTTGAGCGCTTTTGCAGTTACAATTCCTTGAAGTCCTTGAATTTCAAAGCTCTTTTCCAAGGTGTAGGCTCCTTCTTTCAAGGTGTATTTTTGAATCAACTGCCCAAAGGGTCCACTTGCAGTAAAGGTTACTGTTTGTTGCTTAACCCCTTCTACCTCTTCAGTACTTACAATGGGTGTAAAGTACAGTTCATTCAAATTGATAGGACCCAATCGTGTGTCCAGGCTGTAGTTGAGGCTGGTCTGCGCACTGTCCAAAAGGAATAAGGGTTCTTTCTTCCAGCTGACATATTTTTTAAGCAGTACCTCTTGGATGCTTCCTCCTTTGTTGGAGAGGGTAATTTTTATTCCCTCATTTTCAAGGATGACTTCTTTTTCTTCCCCAATAGTCCAAGCGGCGAGTTCGCCAAATTTTGTTTGGCGCTCTAGATTCAATACGCTGTCAGGAAGTGTAGCTGATGCGGAGGTAGTCAGGGCAGCTTTAGGCGCTTCCGCGCTAGCTTCTGTTGAAGCCGGGCTAGTCTCTGCAGGAGGGGTTTCTGGGCTATTCGCAAAAAATAGCGAGTAGGTAAGAATGACCGCTGCAAAAAGGATCAAACCTGTTGCTTGATTTTTATCCATGGTAGTTAGCTAGGACTGGAGCTAGGATCCAGTTATTTATTATTTTTTTTATCGAGAGCGGCTTGAATGAAATCCACAAACAAAGGTTGAGGTTTCAAGACGGTACTCTTGTATTCGGGATGAAATTGCACCCCTACAAACCAAGGGTGATTTTTTAGTTCAACGATTTCCACCAAGCCCGTTTCTGGGTTTTTTCCGGAAGCAATCATCCCTTTTGCTTCAAGTTGTTCGAGGTAGGCATTGTTAAATTCATAACGATGCCTGTGACGCTCTTGGATTTTAGTTTTCCCATAGGCCAAGGCCGCCTTGCTTCCTTTTTTAAGATCACAAGCATACGAACCTAGGCGCATAGTTCCACCCATTTGGTCAATTTTCTTTTGTTCCTCCATGAGGGCAATGACTGGATGTGGGGTAGCAGCATCCATTTCTGTAGAGTTGGAGTGCTCTAGACCTATTACATTTCTCGCAAACTCAATCACAGCTACCTGCATGCCAAGGCAAATGCCAAAGAAAGGAATCCTGTTTTCACGAGCATACTTGACTGTAGCTACTTTGCCTTCAAATCCTCGCTCGCCAAATCCAGGAGCCACTAGAATTCCATCTAGTGATTTCAATTTTGAGCTGTAGTTATCGTTGTTGATTTCTTCGGAAGAGAGTAAAACTAATTTGACCTTGCATTCCGCTTCTGCTCCCGCGTGGGTGAAGGATTCAATGATGGATTTATAGGCATCTGGAAGTGATACATATTTTCCAATCAAGCCGATGGTTACTTCGGAGGTTGGGTTCTTTAATCTGCCTAGGAAGCCTTTCCAATCTTTAAGATCTAGCTTGGATTTGGGCTTCAGGTTGAGTTTGGTAAGTACACGCTCATCCAGTTTCTCCTTTTTCATCAGTAGGGGGACATCGTAGATGGATTCGGCATCCATGGCTTCGATGACGCTATCGAGCTGCACATTGCAGAAGAGTGCCAACTTGCGTTTCACATCCTGAGGGAGCGGATGTTCGGTACGGCAAACCAAAATATCTGGTTGGATACCGGCTTCCAAAAGTTGCTTTACAGAGTGTTGGGTAGGCTTTGTTTTAAGTTCTTTCGCAGCATTCAAGTAAGGAATTAGGGTCAGGTGAACAACTAGAAAATTTCCTGGCCCCAAGTCCCAACGGGCTTGACGGACGGCTTCAATAAATGGAAGTGATTCAATGTCTCCAACACAACCACCGATTTCGGTGATGACTACATCGTATTTCCCGTCCTGTCCAAGCTTGTAAAAGTTGCTTTTGATTTCGTCCGTGATATGGGGGATCACTTGAACAGTTTTTCCAAGAAATTCGCCCTTACGCTCCTTGGTGATCACATTGTTGTAAATTCTTCCCGTAGTAATGTTGTTGCTTTGGGAAGTTTCTACATTTAAAAATCGTTCGTAGTGACCTAAATCCAAGTCAGTTTCTGCCCCGTCTTCCGTCACGTAGCACTCGCCATGCTCGTAGGGATTCAAGGTTCCTGGATCGATATTCAGGTAGGGATCAAATTTCTGAATGGTGACACTTAATCCTCTGGATTGAAGCAGTTTGCCAAGCGATGCGGCAATGATGCCTTTTCCTAAGGAAGAAGTTACTCCTCCGGTGATAAAAATGTATTTCGTTTTTGAAGCCATAAGAAGTAGCGGAGGGGTTGAAATAAGTTGAATTCTTATGGGGTATAAAGGTAGAAAATTTTCGTGAATCACCCTTAAGGGCTTTGGAATTTTTGAGGAAAAAATTCAAGGTCAGGAAAGAGCAAATCAAACTTTTGGATCAAAAAATAATGGGGATCGGTAGTATCCTTATTCTTACAGATTAATAATAAAAATCTTTGTATTTTTTTTATCCTCGTCTTGTATTAAATATAGACTCTATTTCAATTTAATTTTTCCAAAAACCAATTGACTAGATTTTTAGTTAAGTAAGATTTTATCTTGCGAAAGATATGGAGTTTTTATCTGTTGATTTTTGTATTTTTCTATAAAACTGGCACAATAAATTTTTTAATTATATCACTTTAATTAGTTGTTGTTCGGATGCTATTCATTTCATTGCATTTTAGTTAGAATATAGCTGTTAATTCAAGCTTTGGGCGTTCGTTCTCAATCAAAAACTTCATTTTGTCAATCCTTCAATCACCTAGTTGTTTAAAAATAGAATTTAGGTGAATCCTAACCTTATTTATGGTTTTGTAGTTAAATCCATAATGAAAACACGATTTTCGGTTATGAAAAACGGTTGTTTAAATTGTTTTTTATGTATATCCGCAATTACACCAGTAGCCAAATAAGTTGTAACTGACAGTTAGTGACAATGGCTTTCGTAGGGGTTTAACTTGCTGTAAATTAGGTCAAAATAGACGGTTTTGACCATGAATATTATCAATTTTATTAATCGGTTTCCT
>JAMNXQ010000005.1 GCA_023653075.1 Algoriphagus sp. | reverse complement strand
TTGGGGAAACAAAAAATCTGCGGGCCTTTTCTCCTGAATCAGCGTGAAAAAAAAAATAACGCAGATCAAAAAGGAAAAATAACGCTGATAAACCCTTTGGGGGAAAAAAATCTGCGGGTCTTTTCTCCTGAATCAGCATGAAATAAGTTTGCGTCTGCCGCTGAGGGAGATTTATTTTTTTTTTTAAAAGTCCGCCGCGGCGGACAATAAGGAAAAATTACGCTGATAAATCCTTGGGGAAACAAAAAATCTGCGGGCCTTTTCTCCTGAATCAGCGTGAAAAAAAAAATAACGCAGATCAAAAAGGAAAAATAACGCTGATAAACCCTTTGGGGGAAAAAAATCTGCGGGTCTTTTCTCCTTGATCAGCGTGAAAAACAATAGTTAACGTCCCCCAAACCAGTCCTTTGCGGCTTTCCCGCTTTGCGAGAGTTATTTCTTTTTTTCTTTGAGTCTGTCCGCCACGGCGGACGACCTACTTTTTTTTACGCTGATCTTTAAGGAAAAATTACGCTGATCGATTGGGTGGAAGGACCTCATTAAAACTTAAGCGCGGCAGTCAGGTAAAACGTACGTCCATCGGCAGGTAGGATCCCTGGACCAGGGTAGCCGCCGGCTCGGCGCGTGAAGTAGCGCGCATCGGTCAAGTTATTTAATCCTGCCTTCACCGAATGCTGCTTCCAGAAATTCCAACTGGCCGAAAGATCCTGCACTTGGTAGGCAGGAATCAAACCCACCGTTGCCGCTGCATTGGGAGCAACCGTATTCGAAGCATCTGCATAAGCCTCCCCGATATCGCTCAGCTGCCAGGTCATGGAAAAAGTGTTGTAGCTGTAGGTCGCACCAAAGCGGTTGATCTTGCGCGGTGCATTTTCCACTTGATTTCCCTTCAGGTTACGCGTTTGAATCTGCCCATTGCTCACCGAGGTCACTTCAAAATCCCCATAAGTAGCATCCACAAATGCCACGGAAGCAAATAAGTGCAAATAGCCTACGCGAGAAGATTCAAAAATCGCCGTGATGGGATCCACTTCCACATAGCCTTCAAACCCTCGGCTGATGGAACTACCCAAATTGGTACGAAACTGCGTGATGCGACCATTGGGTTGCAGTTGAGCAATGGTCCCGATCCGATCTGAATAGTTGAGGTGGAAGTAACCTAGGTCAAACTGCAGTGCTGGGGTCCAACTACCTCGATACCCTAGGTCAAAATTATAGCCTTTGGAATCGGTCAAGTCCGGGTCAATGGTATCGGTAGTCGCAGGTGGTGTCAGGTCTGATATAAGTACAGGACGGTAAGCTTGAGACAGGTTGGCGTAGAATTCGGAGTTCTTCGTGACATGGTATTCTGCACCTGCACCAAAAAGCGCGAATGAGCGGCTTCGGGTGATGGGATCAAGAAGTTGCGGCACGCCGTTGACCCGGTTGAGCTGCCCTTGCATCGTGGACTGGATCTGCTCCAAACGAATCCCACCGGTCATTAAGAAGCGATCAGAGAAGCGAAAGACCTGCTCCACAAATGCGGCCAAATTGGTATTCGAAAAACCTAGGTCTCGCGCAAAGGGTCCTGCTGCTACACTGTAATCCAGGTCGGAGCGGCTGGTCCCCAATCCCAATTGCTTCCGGTCGATGTGCCCATTGAAGTAGCGAAGTCCTCCAACGAGGGACTGCTCTCTGCCCCACACCGTGTAGGAAGAACTAAGCCGAACTTCTGATCCATAGGTCGTGTAAAAATCACGGTCCACCTGACGGTTGCCAAGGTCATCCTCTATATTGATGGGACGCATAAAGCCTACGCTGTTTCGCTCCGCAAAAGTGCCGAAGGCCTTCCAACTGACTTTAGTTTTGGGGGAGATCAGGTATTCGGCTGTCAGAGCCGGAATGTACCAAGGGGTACTAAACCAGTTTCTGGCACGGGTACTTTGCTGGGGATCGGTGGCAAACTGGGGGTCGGTGAGGCCACCAGGCTGCTGGGTATCGGCCGTCATGTAGGTGAGCTCGGTGCCCAACTTGAGACGGTTGCTTGCAGCGTAACTTGACTCAAGGTGCAAATGATTGGTTTCAAAGGCTCCATTTTCGCGCCAGCCCTCGCCCGTACGCCGTTGGAAATAGGCTGTGTAACTCCACTTGCCTTCGGTGCCGCCGATATAGTTGAAGGAGCTAAAAAGCCCGTTGCTACCCACGGTGTTGACGGTCTCGGCAGTGAAGCGGGTAGAGGGATCTGGCTTGCGAAGCACAAAGTTCATCAAGCCGCCAAACTGCGATCCGTACTGCAGGGAAGAAGCTCCACGGACGATTTCGATTTGCTCCACCACTTCCATCGGCGGAGTAAAGTAGGCCTCTGGGTAGCCCATGGGGTCTGGAGTGATGTCGTAGCCATTCATACGCACGTTAAACTCCCAAGAGCGGTTGGGATTCAGTCCACGGCTGGCCACACCGAGTTGCACGCCGGAGCCGTCATTCTCCCAGATGCTGATCCCTGGGGTCTTGGCAAATATTTGGCGGCTATTGTTCATGGCCAGGTTGGCATTCAACTCTCCGATTTTGATCACCTCATTTTTCTTTCCTGCATTAATGCGGTAATCTTCCACTTCAGGGAGTTGCCCCTGGCCTTGTATCCCTCTGCTGGCGGAAATGCTAAATTCCCCGAGTTCTAGCGTGGCCTCTTGCAGCGTGACAGGTATTTCTTTCGAAGTAAGTGCTTCAAGTTTAAGTTCCTGGGTGTAGGTTTGGAAACCCACCAGGCTCACCACCAATTGGTAGGTGCCGGCGGGAATATCCTTGAGTATATAAGTACCTTCTCGGTCCGATTGCACCCCACGAACAGTTCCCTGAAGGTATACGGACACACCTGCCAAGGGCTGTCGTTTTTCATCTACAATGGTGCCCGAAACGGAGTTTTTCTGGGCGAATGTGCTTGTTGTGGCGAGCAAAAAGGAAAGAAAAAACAGGATAGAGCTGAAAGTTTTCATATCTTTATTTAGACTTATTACAAATAATAATGCAAACATACTTCAGTCCGATATACGAGTCAATTTTTATTTAGACTTTTTCTAATTAATATTTTTTAGGGAAGTCCAAAAAATGACTAATTCGATTAAAAATTGGTTTCAACTAGGGTTAAAGTCCTTTTCCCCTTTCCGCCGCGGAGGAAGATTTATTTTTTTTCACGTCCGCCGCGGCGGACAAGACGCAAAGGGGTATCGAAAGCAGTCCTTTGCGGCTTTTGCTCCCGTTTGCAAAAAATCCCCCTAACCCCCTTTATAAGGGGGAGTTGCATCCCTGGATTTCCCAGCCATTAAATAAGAAGTAAGATTTTCGGACGTTAAATATCTCTTTGGAGTCAGGAATCGAAATCAATCCTTTGCGGCTTTCCTATTTTGCGGCTTTGCGAGAGTTTTCCTTTTCGTCCGCCGGGGCGGATAAGGAAGCTTGACCCGCAGCATTGCAGGGCAAGCACAGTCACTACTTTACCACCTTTAAAATCCGCGTGAAAATCTCCGTATTAGAATACACCCCTCTGAATTCTCCGGAACGCGCCCCATAAGCAAAAATGGGAACCAAAATACCCGTATGATCGTCACTGTGAAACCCTAATTCCACTTCCCGCTTGTCTACATTCCCTTGTGGGAGGGTCACACCGCCAGTTTCATGATCGGCGGTCACCAAAACTAAAGTTCCAGGATGCGTATCGGCATAGCGGACGGCTTCCGCAATGGTGCGGTCAAAATCCAATAGCTCCGTTACAATCGTAGAAGGGCTATTGGAATGCCCTCCTGAGTCAATTTTTGCAGCCTCCACCATCAGAAAAAATGGGGATTTTCCTTTCCCTAAATAGGAACTTGCTTGCAAAAAGGCCTGAGAAAGGAAATTTCCCCTACCCGCCTCCATACCAGGCATCCCTCCTTCGCTTGCAAAATGTGCTACACGGCCTCCCTTCACCTCTGCAAGCCCCTGAAGGTCGGACACAAGGGTAAATCCTGCTTGGCTCAACTTTTCTTTGTTAAAGGACCTTCCTCCACCACCAATCACCAAATTCAAGGCGCTGTTAGGCAAGTAGCTCGCGATCTCCAGCACAGCATCTCGCTCAGGATGGTGTGCATAAAAAGCGGCCGGAGTAGCTCCAGTTAGCTCGTCGTTCGTTACAAGGCCAGTTTTGAATCCCCTCAGGCTCAAGAAATAGGGAAGATTTGGAATCGAATCCCCAGTCGCATTGAGGCCTAGCGCTCGGTTATTTGCTTTTTGGCCTGTAGCCATGGCCGTGGCACCAGCTGCCGAATCTGTCGTAAAATCATCTGCTGCCTGGGTCTTGACCAATCCCAAATTTCGAATTTGAGTTAAGGTAAGTTGCCCCCCATTCGCAAACAGACCCGCAGAAATCTGTGCCAATCCATTCCCATCTCCGATGAGCAGGAGGATTTGTTTCACGGGAACATCCTGTCCATCCACCGCATAGCTAGGTGTATAAACTTCCTGTGGATTGGAATTGGCATAGACATTTTTTGTTAAGCCGCGTAGGTACTTATTTGCCTCCGCTGGGCGATCGGTATTGATGTAATCGATGCCCATTTCATGAAAGGCACGCCAGGCGGTTTTGCCGTCAGGAGAAGCCCAGAAGCGAACAGGGCGATTATAGGAATGAACCAAGTCGATAAATGCCTGGAACTGCTGACGCTGGGACTCCACGATTCTCCCCTTCCCATTCCACACTGAAAACCGAGGAAAACTCAAACTCACCATGCCAATCTTGTCCCAGGGTAGATCTGCTGTCAGTTCTCTGCTTTGGTAATCGAAAAATACCCAAGATGGGTACTTCACATAGTCAGCGGCCATGGGCCTACCTCCTGAAATGATGAGTTTTAAGCCGGAAGGATTTTCTGGAGAATAAAGCATAGCCGCATAGGGCTGCGTTTGCTTCACCAACAAATCAAGGGTGCTGTACGCTTCGGTTTTGATATCTACCAACAGATGAAAGTTAAACCCCTTAATCAAACCAAGGTCAACCCCCTGCTGGATCGGCTTCAAGTACAAATTTTCAAAAGTGCGGGGTACTTGGATAGATGCTTTTTCATGCGCAACCATGAGCTCTCCCTCTTGCAAAATCACATCTACTTCGATGGATGCACAGCCCGCACTAAACGCATCCCAAAAAGGGACAGGCTGTAGGTAGTCGTTGTGTGAATGGACCGCAAATGCCGCTTTATTTTGCGCATACCCGCTAAAAGAGGCAAGTATACCAACGAAGAACAGGAGTTTTTGGAGATGTTTCATTCCCAAATCTACTGGCAATTCGTTACCTCAAGCTACTCAAAATCAATAGTTAACAAAATAATAATGTCTGTTGCCCATGTAGGAAATGGTAACAAAAAATTGATGTGCCTACCGAGCTCCCCCAGCCAATTTAGTAAGATATTGAGACTAAAATTCAACCCTATGAAAAAGTCAATTTTGGCATGCATTGCTATCCTTTTGTGCTTCCCAGTAGCGGCACAAACCCTCAACCAAACGCAAATCATTGGCAGCCACAATAGCTACAAAAGCGCCATGGCACCCGAGATCCTTACCTACCTCCGCAGCCTGAGTGCCAATACGGCCAATGGACTGGAGTACGAGCATGCACCGCTTGAAAAACAACTAGACATGGGCTTGCGGAACCTCGAGCTGGATGTTTTTCACGACCCTCAAGGAGGCCGCTACACGCAGCCCAAAGGGATCGAAATGATCAAAAAGGGAGGGAATCCCAACTTTACCTTCGATAAGGAGAATAAGTTGGCCATCCCTGGACTCAAACTATTCCATGTGCAAGACATTGATTTTCAGTCGCACTACCTTGTTTTTGCTGAAGCCCTTCAGGCACTAAAAACTTGGAGCAACGCACACCCAGACCATCACCCCATCTTTATTCTGGTCAATGCCAAGGATGCTCCCGTCCCCAATACGGTTCGCCCCCTACCCTTCACCGCAGCGGCCTTGGATAGCATTGATTTGGAAATCAGAACGCACCTCGGACTAGAAAAGCTAATCATCCCAGACCAAGTAAAGGGAAGCTTTGCCTCCTTGGAGCAAGGTGTACTCAACGGCAACTGGCCAGCGCTAGACCAAGCAAGAGGCAAATTCTTGTTTGTATTGGACGAAAGCGAAGAGAAAATCCGAACCTACTTGACCAAAAAGCCTGGCTTAGCCAATGCCGTATTTTTCGTCAACCTCAAAGAAGGTAACCCAGAAGCTGGATTCCGCATCATCAACGATCCTGTGAAAAACGAAACCTACATCCAAGAACTGGTTCGAAAGGGCTACATGATCCGTACCCGATCCGACTCGGGCACGGAAGAAGCACGCACCGAAGATTATACCCAATTTGAAAAAGCAAAATCCTCAGGAGCACAGGTAATTTCAACGGATTACTACCTCCCGTCCCAGCTATTCAAATCTACGTACAAGGTTTCTTTTGAAGGAAACCGGTATGAACGAGTAAACCCAGTACTTAACCCAAGTAAAAAATAAGTTGAAACCTAAATTTTGGGTTCCAATAGCCCTTGGGACGGCGCTCCAATTTTATGGCGGGTCCGTTTTTGCGCAGCGAAACCCAGCGATCGCTTTTCTTTCGGACATCCATCTTCAAGAGGTCTATGCGGACTTAAATTCTGAAAAGTTTAAGGGTGTTCCCCATCCCACTACTGGGAAATTGGCGACGATTCGGACCATGGGTAGTCAGCTCAACTCGACCCGACTCTTCAACGAGAATTACTTTGCCTTGCTAGCGGCCTTGGAGGAGCTGGCAAAGAAAAAAGTAAAACTGGTCGTCCTCCCAGGTGACTTTACGGACGATGGTCAGCCGATGAACGTACTCGCCCTCCAGAAAATTCTCCAAGAATATGCGCAAAAGTACGACATGCGCTTTTTCATCACCACGGGCAACCATGACCCGGTCTCCCCTTTTGGCGGTCCTGGCGGGAAAACTGATTTTCTGGGTACCCAAGGGCAAAACCAGGCGATTGCTAGCGACACAACTGTATTTCCAGCCCTTGACGCAGCCATTTCCGACCAAATCTACCATTGGGGGTACGCAGAAATTTCAGAAGCACTGGCAGATTTTGGTTTTTTTCCAGCCAAAAAAGACCTGTTTTGGACCCACCCCTTTGAGGCATTCAACTACGATAGCTACACCTGGGCCAATGCAAAATCTGGGGCCTCCTTGGACAAAAGAACCTACCTACTCCCGGGAACACAGCTCGAGGTACCAGATGCCTCCTACCTCGTAGAGCCCGTGGAAGGAATCTGGCTCCTGGCCCTAGACGGCAACACGTACAGTCCTGGAGCGAATACAAGCAATCCAACTCCGGAAGATTGGTCCGGATCCTCCGTTGGGGTCAACCTGAGTTCAAAAGTAAAATCCTACCAGCTCGCCTGGATTGAAAAAATAGTGGCTGAAGCCAAAAAACGAGGAAAAAGATTGATTTCCTTTAGCCACTATCCCTTGGTCGACTTTCATAACGGTGCTTCCGAAGAGATGAAAGACCTCTTTGGAAAGGGAAAATTCCAACTGAGCCGCGTGCCCGATACAGCCGTGAGCGAGGCCTACGCCCAAACTGGCCTTCAAGTCCATTTTGCAGGCCACATGCATATCAACCAAACTAGCGCACACAAAACGGAAACAGGCGAGCAGCTGATCAACATTCAGGTTCCTTCCCTTGCGGCCTTCCCTCCTGCCTACAAGATCCTGGAGGAAAAGCAACCTGGAAAGCTCCACATTCAAACGGAGATTTTGGAGGAGGTCGACCGCATGGATGAGTTTTTTGAGCTCTACAGCATGGAGCACCGTTGGCTTACTACTGCCAATCCAAAGGCCCTGTGGAATAAGGAAATTCTCAAGGCTCCCCATTTTCTAGCCTACACCCAATTTCATTTGCGGGAACTGATTCGCTTGCGATTCATCAACTCAGACTGGCCCGAAGACCTTGGGCTCCTCGTCAATGCCCTGGATGCCGCATCGCTACAGCAGTGGGCCGCTTTACCTACGGAAAAAAAAGAAGCCTACCTGGATCAGCTCCTACTTGACCAACACGCGTTGCCCGCTGATGCGTTTAAGATGGGAAGTTTGATGGAGGATTTTTACTTGATTAAAAACGGAGGAGACCTGGGCAAGACCTTGATTCCTCAGGAACGATTGAACGTTTATTTGCAAGTATTTTCAGTAACAAAAGCAGAGGACACGGCGTCAAATACACGTTCAAGTCAGCTAGGAGACTTTATAGGCATCTTTTCAAGCCTTATCCAAAGCTTGCCATCGGATGATTTTGTGATTGACCTCCACAGCCGCGAGATCAAAAAAAGCCACTAATCAAAAGTTAGTCTGAAGAACATAAAAAAAACCGATCGACTGATGCCGATCGGTTTTTTAGTTTAAAAAATGAATTTATCCTCGCAGTTATATTTGGTATTTAGTTAATAATGTTAGGGTCCGCTTTCTTTAAAGTTACCATAGGAAAATAAGCTTTGAAGTTCAGTTAACTGAGCAGTGGACCGTCAACTGTGGTCTGTCGACGATTTTCCGCTTGATTCAATCTCCTTTTAATACCAGATAAAGAATCGCGGATAATCAAACTTAATAGCCTGGGTTTTGGACTAGATATCCTTTTTCGTTAGAAGAACCGTCAATGGCTCTCTGAGGAATCGGGAACAATCTTTTGTTTGGATCAGAGCTTGTCTTACCAGTCCAGGAGCCCTCGTACTTGCCAAAACGGATTTGGTAGTTTCTTCTGAACGCTTCCCAATACAACTCAAATCCAGCTTCTCTAAATAAAGAGTTGAGATCAATAGAAGTCAACGCTTTAGGAGTTTGGCTTGGACGTGCATTTCTTGAAGTTCTCAAGGTATTGATGTCGGCCAAGGCACCTGCATTGTCTCCATTTCTCAATTTAGCTTCAGCACGCATCAGGTAAATTTCACCCAAACGAATCAACACCAAGTCTACACTGCTGTAAGAACAGCAATCTGGACCTGTACTGCTAAACTGGTACTTTGAGAATCTGTAACCTGTGTTGTGCAAACTTCCTTGTTCGGTGAAGTCCACCTGCAAATTGTGGTTCACATAGGTTCTGTTGGCACCGCTGGTTCTTGCATTGATTACTGGATAAATTCTCACTTTGCCATCAGGACATAGGATGATTTTTCCACTTGCGTCCTTTCTTGGACCCCAAATCACACCACGGATGATACCACGGTCAATTTGGAAAGATTTGGCATCTACACAGTAGTAGTGATTTTGGTCATTGGCAGGAGTAATGCCTGTCAAATCCTGAAGGTTTGACGGAACCATCGTTTGCTTCATGCTGAAACGAGCATCTGCCACCGCTGGGTCCACCGATCCATACGCATCCACCCAAGTTTGGTAAAAATCTGTCGTCATCGCCGCAGCATCAGTACCACGGGTATTTGGGAATTCAGGTCGAGGAACTTGGTCACCAGAGATGGACCAGTACTGCCATCTTTGGTGCTCCGTCTGCAATACACCGCGCTGATCCATCGCGAAGATCAACTCACGATTGGTGCTATTGTTATCTCCAAAAATGTCGAAATACTCCGCAGAAAGCGCATAAGGTCCAGCAATGATTTCGTTGGTATACTTGATCACATTATCCATATCTTCTTTTTTGAAGACAGGAGTTCCGTAAGGAGCACGATACACTGCAGCATTCAAGTACAATCTTGCCAAAAGTGCTTTTACAGAAAACTGGTTAAATCGACCAGGACCTTTATCACTTTTGATTACGTCTCTTACGGAAAGCAATTCCTTTTCAAGGTAAGTAACGGCTTCCTGTCCTCTCAAGATCTCAGATTTTGCGTTAGAAGCATCTTTCTTGAATACCAAACCCCAGTTGTCAAGAATCATCATGTTGATGTAAGCCTTCATGGCAATCATCTCATAGAGCGCATCCTGAGCAGCAGCATTACCCTCTTTCACTTCCAATCTCATTCGCTCTTCTGCAGTCAATGCTCGGGACAATCCAATGGTCATGTTGGTCCAAGTATCTCCTACTAAGCTGTTACCTGGTGTAGTGAGGTGCTGGTGAACAGAGATAAACTTACCTCCATCGTACCAGTCTCTTCCGCCTCGATAAGGAAGAATCGCTTCGTCAGAAGCAATCTCCTGAAGACCAAAATTAGCAGTATGCAACCAAATAGCTCCTCTCAAAAAGCCATATACTGGCCCAATTGAACCGCTGACTACTTCAGCCTGTCCAGATCCCGCTAGGGATTCGTCGATAACTTCTTCTTCTAGCGTTGTACAACCGAAAAATGCGAAGAAGAACACAGTTAACGGCAACAATTTGAATACTAGTGATTTTTTCATTTTATATCGATTTTATAAATCTTGAATTGTTATTAGAACGTAAGGTTGAGACCAATCAAGAAGGTTCTAGCCTTAGGATACGTAAATCGGTCGATACCGAAGGTTTGAATTCCACCTGAAGTAGAACCTGTATTTACTTCTGGATCAAATCCAGAATAGTCTGTCAAAACGAATAGATTTTGACCGGTCACAGAGAATTGAATGTTCTGAAATGAATTACCTAAACCTACCTTACTTGGCTGTACATTGTACGCAAGCGTGGCGTTATTCAATCGTAGGAAAGATCCATCTTCTAGGTAACGGGTAGATACAATGTTGGCATTGGCCAAGGTCTCATTCGGGTACTGCACTGCAAAATCTGTCGTGTTGTTTGACTGTGCCAACAAGGCTTTAGGGAATAAGGTCATGTTTGTGTGGTTATACACCTTGCTTCCAGACGTCCCGTTAAAGTTTAAGCCCAACTGAAAATCCTTGTAGTTGAAGTTGGAATAAAAACCGTAGATGAATTTTGGTATCGCACTACCGACAACAGCTCTATCGGTATCCAATACCTTACCATCCTTATTTGTATCCTTGTACACACTGATACCATCCTTTACTCCTTCAAACTGGTACATGTAGAAAGCGCCAATCGGCTCATTGTTGATGTATCCGTTGATGGTAGCACCGGTCTGTCCAGAACCCTGAGCTGCACCTGTCACCAAAACAGCATAAGGAGAATCCACCACTTTGTTTTGGATATAAGTTACGTTACCTCCCACATTGTAGGTAAATGAACCTTTTGGATCAGAGTTGTAATCCAAGGCCAATTCCCATCCGTTGTTTACAATCTTCATGTCTGGGATATTGTTCCAGAACGTAGAGGTAGGCTGAATAGGATCAGCTGGAACCACTTCCAAAAGAATGTTGGAAGACTCCTTGCTGAAATAATCCAAAGTACCTGTCAATCTAAAGTTGAACAAGGCGAAGTCAACACCAAAATCTAGTTGAGAAGAAACTTCCCACTGCAAATCTGGGTTGGCCAATCGCGTATACGTGATTCCGTAAGGATACTTGTCAATCGTTGTTGCTGCTGGATCGATAGGGTAAGTATTTAAGCTTCCTGCACCTGTCGCTAATCTGTTTTCAGAGAAACTTGCAAGTGTGATTTTGGAAGGAATTTCCTGGTTACCTGTTACCCCGTAGCTGGCACGAACCTTCAAGTTATTGAAGAAAGAGTTGGCCATGAAACCTTCGTTGGTCACGTTCCATCCTAAAGCAAGGGAAGGGAAGTAGCCATACTTATTGTTGGCTCCAAACTTGGAAGAACCGTCAGCTCTAAACGTTGCGGTGACAAGGTACTTATTGGCATATGCGTAATTCATACGGCCAAAGTAGGATTGTAATTCATTTCGTACAGCCCCAACACTTACTGAAGTTGGGAAAGTTACTGTACTAGTCTGATCTTGGTATCTTGGCTCTACGGCATTATTTACAAAACCCTGGAAAGAATAAGTCCTGCTTTCATCGCGCAAATCTTGGTAAGAATGTCCAGCCAAGAAGGTCAAATTGTGAGACTTCAAAGACCAGTTGTAGCTTAAGGTATTTTCTACGAGCTGATTGGTGTTGGGATCGTAAATCGCATCCAAGGCACCATTCGAAATATTACCCTCGTTTACTACAGAAGGGAAAGGCTTGTACTGCACATCACGGTTGGTGGCTGAATAATCCACACCAAAGTTCAACTTGTATACCAAACCCTTCGCAAGCTGAAGAGAAGGAGAAACAGAAGCCAAAATTCTATTATTGGTAGCGATGTCCTTATAGATCATATTTCTTCGCAATGGATTAAGCGCATTGGTTGGTAACGCAGTAGGCTGGCCATTGGTGTACGCAGGAATCGTTGGGTTCAAGGTAAGCATGTCGCTGATGATAGAAGTAATCGCTGGACGCAAGTTCTCGGTACGAGAAGCAGTCAAGTTGTAGTCCACATTCAACTTCCCATTTAAGGCTTTCTGGTTGATGTTTAATTTACCAGAGTACCGCTTTAGGTTGCTATTCCTCAAGATACCGTCCTGATCCTGGTAGCCTACTGAAGCAAAATAGGAGAACTTATCATTGGCTGCACCACTTAGGGAAAGGTTTGCATTTTTAGCAACACCCACCTGAGTCAATTCATCTTGCCAGTTGGTATCACCTTTCAAATCCACCAAGGTTCCGCCTACAGCTTTAACCTGCGTACGGAAAGTGTTCGCATCAAATACAGGAAGTTGGTTTGGAAGAGAAGAGAAGCCAGTAGACAAGTTAAGGTTTACTTGTCCTTTACCTGATCCTTTTTTGGTAGTGATTACCACTACTCCGTTGGATGCTCTTGAGCCGTATACTGCTGTAGCACTCGCATCTTTCAAGACGTCAATGCTGGCAATATCGGCTGGGTTAATGAAGTTCAAAGGGTTTGTAGCCACACCTGTAGAGGAGTTGTCCAACAAGAAACCATCCACTACATAAAGTGGCTGTGTTCCTGAGCGCAAACTACCTACTCCTCGGATGATCACATTTTGGTTCGCACCTGGCTCACCACTGACAGAGGTGATGGCCACACCAGCCAATTTACCTTGCAATAGTTCACCTGGGTTATTTACCACACCCTTGTTAAAATTTTCGCTTTTTACGGAGGAAATTGCTCCTGTAATGTCGGCACGTTTCTGAATACCGTATCCTACAACCACAATTTCGTTCAGTTCAGAACTGTCTGGCGTTAATTGGATAGATAAGGTAGTTAATCCATTCACTGAAACTTCTTTGGAGTCATAGCCCAAGTAGGAAATCACCAAAATGGCATCTGTTGCTACATCAAGGGTAAACTTACCATCCAAGTCAGTGACAGTCCCTGTGGTGGTTCCTTTAACTAAAATCGAAGCTCCTGGCAAGGCTGCTCCTGTTTCATCAATTACGGTCCCTGTTACCTTCTCGAATTTTTCAATTTCGGAAGTAACAGTCTTTAATACGGTGGCTCCCTGGCTCATCTCAGGCAAGGCAAACACGAGCGCAGTGCATAACAACAGGCTCAGTTTAGCTTGTAGACCATTTGTAAAATTTTTCTTCATGAATAAAATAGTTTTATGGATTCTCAACAAAATTGGAATCTTAAAAACTAGAATCATTCACTAAAAAATTATGGTTCTATTAATTTATGATACCCTTCAACTGGCAAACATTAAGTTAAGTGTAAGACTAAATTCAAAGTACGCATCAGCATGTAACCTTAAATTTACAATTAGTTAAAAACTTGAAAATTTAGGGTCCTTAAGGTGATTTTAATCATAGTTTATCTCCTTGTAAACCAGCTACCTTGACTGAAAGACTTGGAAACAAACAATTCAATTTTGGAGCCGAGTCTATCACTAAACCTAGGTACACATGGAATCAACTGCCTTTAAAAAAATCGGACTTTGGATGGACCAAAGCCATGCCCTCTTCCTCGGCTACGACAAGGAAAAAGCTACCCTCCTGGAAGACTTTCCATCGCTCATTGTGTCTCGTTCTAGAATTGCCGGAGAGGGAAGTGACACCACACTCTTGGGAACATCCCCTGGTCCTGCGAGCAACAACGAGAAAAAAAAGAACAACATCCACAGCAACCAACTCAATGCCTACTTCCACCAACTGGAGAAAAAACTAATGGACAAGGAGGAACTGCTACTCATGGGCCCTGGAGTGACCAAAACCCATTTCTTCCACCATTTACAGGGAAATAAACACTTCAGCAAACTAAAAATTGAGGTAGTCGACGCCGACAAAATGAGCGAAAAGCAACTGCTGGCTAAGGTGAAACAAAAATTTTCCTCCCCGAGTTGATTTCCTATTTCTTCCTAGAAAAAACATCGGCCTTCCCTTTATCTAGGAAGGCCGATCCTATTATTTCAATTTTTTAATTCCTTTCAATTCCTCCTTGCTTGCCTCACGAATCCGGATGGCATAGCCTCCACCTGGAGCAGAGAACTGGCGCAGCACAGATTTTGAGTTTACCGCAAGCTTGCTGATTTGATAGGCCTGGGGATTTGTTTTGAAATGCGCATCCGAACGATCTGCATAGAGTTCGGCCAAGTAGGTTTTGTCCGCATCCAAGAAGTCAAACTTCACGGCACCGGTACGTCCTTCAAATCCATTCACATTGCCCACAAACCAGTAACCCGTACCCTTCGCCTTTCTGGCAATTGTCACGTAGTATCCAGGCTCAGCCTCCAAATACACACTTTTCTCCCAGTCTAGGGCCACGTCTTTGATAAACTGGAAAGCATCAGGAAAGCGATCGTAGTTTTCTGGAAAGTCAGCAGCCATCTGCAAAGGCGAATATAGCGTCACATACAGCGCGAGCTGGTTGGCCAAGGTACTGTTGACATGGGAGCCGTTGTGGACATCCATTTCAAAAACCCCTGGCGTATAATCCATCGGACCTCCCAACTGTCGAGTAAAGGGCAAAATGGTCACATGATTGGCCTTACTTCCTCCAAAGGCCTGGTACTCGGTACCCCGAGCAGATTCATTGGCAATCAGGTTGGGCCAGGTACGCGCTAGTCCAGTAGGACGCACCGCTTCGTGTGCATTGACCATCAGTTTGTATTGGGCAGCCTTTTCCAAGGCATACTGGTAGTGATTAACCAGCCACTGGCTGTAGTGGTACTCTCCGCGAGGAAGGATATCCCCCACATAGCCGCTTTTGACTGCTGGGTACCCGTTGTCTTTCATGAGTTGGTAGGCCTGATCCATATGGCGCTCGTAATTGCGCGCAGAGGAAGATGTCTCGTGGTGCATGATCATCTGCACTCCTTTTTCCTTGGCATAGGCACTAATTCCAGGCAGATCAAAATCCGGGTATGGGGTCAAAAAGTCAAAGACGTAGTCCTTGGAATTCCCAAACCAGTCCTCCCAACCTACATTCCATCCTTCGACCAGCACCCCATCAAAGCCATGCTTCGCGGCAAAATCAATGTACTTCTTCACGTTGGCAGTAGTTGCCCCGTGGGTGCCATTCGGCTTGGCCTTGCTGAAATCGGTAAGCCCAAGTTTGACGGCTTTGAAGTCATTCGTATAAGACCAGGAACTTTTGCCCGTAATCATCTCCCACCATACCCCTACGTATTTCATGGGCTTGATCCAAGAGGGGTCCTCGATTTTGGATGGTTCATTCAAGTTGTACGTAATTCTAGAGGCAAGTACATCACCAGCCTTATCACTCACAATGATGGTGCGCCAAGGGCTTTGCGCTGGCGTATACAAGTACCCCTTATCTCCTTGTGCATCGGGGGTAAGGTGGGCTGTGAATACAAATTGCCGATCATCCAACTCCAAATGCATCGCCGGAAAGTCAATTAAGGCCGCTTCGTGCAAGTTGATGTACAATCCCTCTGCCGTCTTGAGCATCAAAGAGGTCTGCACACCGGTATCTGAAAAAGGAGTTTGCGAGGCATTCGGGGTGATCGCCTCCTTCATCTTGCCACGGATCTCGGACAACTTGGATTCTACGTAGTCGTACTCCTGCGTGTCGTAATCTCCCGGAATCCAAAAGGCGGTGTGGTCACCCGTCATCGCAAACTGGGTTTTCTCCTCCTGAATGACAAAGTACCCTAGTTTTTCCTGTGCAGGAAACTCGTAGCGAAAGCCAATGCCCTCGTTGAAGGCACGGAAGCGAATGTTGATTTTGCGCCCGGTGCTCTTTTGTATCAAACCAATCAGCAACTCATTGTAGTGGTTGCGGATTTGCGACTCTTCCCCCCAAACCGGCGCCCAGGTTTCATCCAGCGAAGTGCGAGTACTGTCTGTAATTTCAAAGCCATCCAGTAGGTTGACTTCATCATTTTTCAAATCAAACCCCAACCTACTCGGTTGAATTACTGACTGCCCCTTGCGCTGCAGCGTGTAGGTAGGCTCACCCTTGGGTCCAAGGGAAAATTGAAGGTTCACCTGCTGATCGGGCGACTGCAGCACCTGCGAAAAAAGTGGTACAGCAGCCAGCAGGAGGAGAAATAAAGGAAGGCTTAACTTTGAAAAGAAAGTTTTTGGATTGGAAAATTTCAACATGCGCGTTCAGTAGTACGAGTTTCTAGGATATTTAATATGATTATACGCTTTGTTACCAGTAACCAAAGAAAGCTAAGGTTGAAGTTCAATTAGCTGAGCTGTGGTCTGTGGACAGTCGTCTGTCGACGATTATCCGCAGTAATTCAACTAGACTTTAAGCTACTGGTGTGATTGCGGATAATCATATATTTAATTTCAAATCTAGGGAGTTGTCAGTCTGCCAAAAAATTTTCGAGAGAAGATCGCTACTTTTTTTGAAGCTGAGCTACAGCAGTCTCCAAGTAGGGTAGCCATTCCTGGGCTTGGCGCTCGGCATAAGAAGCCAAAAAATAGGATAGCGTAGGCATAAAAGGTGGAGTTCGCAGTTGCATCCCCACTTGCTCCGGGGTCTTGTCCCCCTTGAGTACATTGCAGCGATTGCAGGCGGTCACCAAATTGGTCCAAGAGGTTTTGCCTCCCTTGGATCTCGGGATCACGTGGTCAATGGTCAACTGTCGCGTACTCCCACAATACTGGCATTCTCCTCGGTCCCGCCGAAACAAGTTGGCCCTATTCAGCAACACCCCCTTGTACGGGATATGTTTGTACTGGATCAAGCGGATTACTGCAGGGTAGGCAAAGGTTCGAGTCACCGTACGGATTTCTAGCAGCTCATAGGTAGAAAGGAGGTTGGCTTTTTCGAGAAGCAACAAGACCATTGCCTTCTGCACCGATACCACAGCGATAGGATAATGATCCAAATTCAATACCAACACCCGCTTTTCCATCCCTCAATTCAGTAAACGATGCATGCTAACCACCACATCCGTGGGGGTGTCCTCACTCAAAAATTCTTCCCAGTCATCCAAATCCCCAGATTGCATGCGGTGATCCATCCAAAAAACTTGTTCAGCTCCGAGATACAAGGCATAATAGGTATGATCCTGTACTTCATCCCTCCCGATCAAAATATCTCCAGGTGCTACTTCTTCGGGCTCGATGGGGCGACCTGGCAACTTTTCAGTCGGCCAAGCATAGCCAGCCATGGCAAAAATCAAGGGAAATACATGGAGAGCATCCATTCCAAAAATACTGCGACCTCCAGCCTGAAAAGGGGCATGCAAAAAGCGTAAGGCTAGCTCCAGCAACTCCTCTCGACTGGCCTTGAGTGCATGGGGTCGGTAGGTTCCGGTGAAGCCCAAGTGGTCCTGCCAGTTGAATAATTCTTTTTCTGAAAAATGGAGTCTGCTTCCAGGCAACAAGTACAAGTGAGTACCCTGGTAGTCGATCGCCGCGATGGGACTAGTCACTACCTGAAAATCCTGGTTGAGAAAAGTATCGTAGGCCTCCGCCGTAATCTCCTTGATGGACTTAGCCCATACCCAACCACCCGTCTGGGTATCCTCATGGTACACCTTAAACCAGTCTCGGTCGGAGGTAAGGCCCGTAATCAAATAACACTCTCCAAAAAGGAGTTGGGTGACTAAAGCAGTATCAGTTTTGGGACGAAGGTAAACAGGCAGCACAGTCTGCCTCACGATGCCATAGGCATCAATCAAAGGCCATTCTTTGGAGCTCCCTTTTCGCATCTTTTTCCTTCAGGTCTTGCCTTTTGTCGTGATTTTTCTTTCCTCGAGCGAGAGCAATTTCCAATTTTGCTTTGCCTCGATCATTGATAAATATACGAACAGGAATAATTGCAAGTCCCTTTTCAGCAGACTTAGTTTGGAGTTTGACCAACTCTTTTTTCTGAAGAAGCAGCTTGCGATCTCGAACGGCCTCGTGGTTGTAACTGCTCGCCATGCTGTAGGGAGAAATGTGCAGCTGGCGTACAAAAAGTTCATCGTCAAAAAAAACACAAAACGCCTCAGTCAAGGACACCTTTCCTTCGCGGATGGACTTGATCTCAGTTCCCTTCAGCACCAAGCCAGCCACATAGGTATCAATGAATTCAAACTCAAAGCTTGCCTTCTTATTTCGAATGTTGACGACCTTTTCAAATCGATTGGATTGGGTAGACATGTTACAATTTTAGTTTGGCTAAGGGAACCAGGTCGTATCCGACAAAATCTTTTCGAAGATACTTGTAATGTGCGGCCATCGCAATCATGGCTGCATTATCCGTGCAATATTCAAACTCGGGCACATACAATTTCCAGCCCTTCCGCTGAGCAAGAGCAGCCAATGCATTCCGCAATCCTGAATTTACGGACACCCCACCTGCAATGGCGACTTCAGTCACGCCTACTTGCTTCATGGCTTCCTTCAACTTGATGAGCAACATTTCCACCAATGTATGCTGAATGCTGGCGCACAAGTCGGGTAAATTTTCAGTGATGAAATTGGGATTCTCTTCCAATCGATCTCTCAAAAAGTAAAGTACGGCCGTTTTGATCCCTGAAAAAGAATAGTTCAGACCAGGCATGCGCGTGATGGGAAAGGAAAAAGCCTTGGGATTGCCCTGCTTCGCATAGCGATCGAGCAAAGGTCCACCGGGGTAGGGAAGGCCAAGGAGCTTGGCCGTCTTGTCAAAGGCCTCTCCCACTGCATCGTCTTGAGTTTCTCCGATTACTTCCATGTCCAAGTGGTCCCGCACCAATACGAGTTGGGTATGGCCTCCACTGACTGTCAAACAAATGAAAGGAAAGTTGGGCCGGGGTTCTTCGATAAAATGGGCCAGCACGTGCGCCTGCATGTGGTTGACATCAATCAGGGGGAGGTTTAGCGTTTTGGCAAAGGACTTGGCAAAACTTACCCCAACCAGCAGCGATCCCATCAGTCCGGGACCTCGAGTCACGGCGATGGCGCTCAGCTCCTTCTTGGAAATTCCAGCACCAGAAAGTGCCTCATGAACCACAGGAATTAGATTTTCCTGATGTGCTCGGGAAGCCAATTCTGGAACTACACCCCCATATTTTTCGTGTACGGATTGTGTAGCCACAATATTATTGAGTACTTTGCCATTAACTATAATGGAGGCAGAAGTCTCGTCACAAGAGGACTCAATAGCAAGTATAGAAATATCGGTTGTACCCATTGGAAAATAAGGCCAAAGTTACGGATTTTTTACACAAAGCTTTCCGAGTAGTGAGTTGGTCTGTCTTTTCTATTCTACTCCTTTTTTTGGCACTCGGCCTAGTTATCCAGCTCCCACCTGTTCAAAACTGGCTCATCGACAAAGTCACGAGTTCGCTCAGTGAAAAAACCAAGTTTCGTACCGAGATAGGGACCATACGCCTCAGCTGGTGGGATGCACTCAACTTGGAAAATGTAGCGATTTACGATCAAAGAGATAGTCTGATGATCGGAGCAGCCCTGCTCTACGCAGATTTTTCCATCTCTTCCCTCCTCCCACCTGGAGACCCACTTCTGGATCATATCCGGGTGGAAAAAGCACGCATTCACCTAATCAACCACAAAGGAGACTCTAGCTTGAATATCAACCAATGGATCACTGCATTGGGTCAAGCTTTTGGAAGTGTCTCGACCGAAAAGCCGACCGCACGATTTTTCATCAACGAACTTGAACTCCGGCAAACCACCTTTGCCTACACGAACCTTCAGTCCGCTCCCCTTACCGAAGGCTGGGATTATTCCCGCATGGAGTGGAACGAGCTGACTGCTAACGCCTCCAATTTTCGATTGGAGGGACCGAATTTGGGTCTAGACCTTCGCAACCTAAGTGGTAAAGAGCGCTTCACAGGATTGCAGGTGAAGCAATTCAAAACCCTTCTTGCCTACAGTCCGGAGTCCTTGGAGCTGAAAGATCTGAATCTACAAACAGACAAAAGCCGAATCCAGAACTACTTGCGATTAGAACCCAAGGGACCCAAAGGCTACGGCGATTTTGTCAACCAAGTCCAACTTACCGCCACCTTCGACGAAACAGTACTTGACCTTTCAGATATTCGTCGATTTGCACCTACCCTACCTCAAATCGAAGATGTTTTAAGTTTAAGTGGCACCCTAAAAGGAACGATTTCGGACCTTAACTCCGAAGAATTTTTGATTCGAATGGGTGAAAAGACAGCTCTTTTTGGGTCTTTTTTAATCAAAGGACTGCCCCAGCTCGACAGCACCTACTTACGATTGGACTTGAAAAATTCGGTGATTTCTGCAAAAGACCTGCGCCCATACCTGGAACCAGCCGTTCAAAAGGAACTGAATAAATTCAACATCATTCGTTTTGATGCAGACCTGACAGGCATGCTGAATCGCTTTACCACTAACGGATCCTTTGCTACCAGTATAGGAAACCTAAATGGCCGGTTAGATTACGAGCAGAAAGATGCCACCTCCATCCTCACTTCCAAGCTGCGAGTCCAAAATTTGGATCTGGGCGTTATCGCTGAAAATCAAGAGTTATTCCAAAAACTTTCCCTTGAAGGCACCATTCAAGCCAAGGGAGAATCCTTGGAAACAGCCCTCGTAGACCTCAATGCGAGCATCAGTGAGATCGGGATCAACGACTACAGCTACACTGGGATTCAAACAGACGCCATCTACGGCCTCAATCTTTTCCGAGGCAATCTTTCGATCAATGACCCCAACCTCAAATCACGGGTAAAGGGCACGCTGAACCTCAATCCAGGCATTGACTCGGTCAAACTATTGGTTGACCTAGATACCGCATTTTTGGATCGCCTCAACCTCACTGAAACCCCGGTGTATCTCAGTGGAAACCTAGACATGGATACCCAAGGCATCACTTTAGACGATGTACAAGGCATTGCACGTGTGAAAGACCTCAAAGTTGGCTACAAAGACCGCTCCTTGGATGCAGGTGATTTTTTTGTGCAGTCCTTATTTGCCGGAGGCACCCGCACGCTATCCCTAAATTCCGACTACCTTGTCATGGCAGCATCCGGGCAATTTGAACTGGAGCAGATGAGCAGAGATTTACCCATGCTCGGCAGGCAATACCTTGCTATCCTACTCAATGAAACTCCTCCAATGGCTAACCTGAAGGTGAATTTCTCAGAAAACTACAACCTGGACTTAAACATCCGCATGCGGGACATCAATCCCCTTATCCACTTGGTTGAACCGCAACTCAGCATCTCCAAAAACACCGTTTTGGAAGGCGCCTTCTACCAAACCACCGAGAATACAGTGTTCAACTTTTTTACATCCGTGGATACCATCACCTACAATGGCAATACCGCTTTTGATACCAACATCGACTTCAATACCTCCAAAATCATCAATAGTGCGGATATTTTGGCTTCCTTTTACGTCTATTCCAAGAAGCAGGCTGTGGGAAAAACCCTTGGGTTTACCAACCTAGGGGTAGAAGCAATCTGGGATCAAACCAACTTGGATTTGCTACTCAGCTTGGACCAGGATTCCACGCAGAGTAAGGCGCGAATTGAGGCGGAAACCCAGTTTACCAAAGCAGGAACCTTCCTCAAATTCAAGCCTTCCCTACTCCGGGTCTTGAATCGAGATTGGAAATTTGATCCGAATAACCTAGTCAGCCTGCAAGATGGCGCCCTTACTTTCTCCAAACTTCGCATTGCCAATGAAGGGCAATCTCTTGGTTTGGAAGGGAAAATCAGTTCCAATCCCAATGAATCCCTCGAACTCGATCTAAAAGGCGTCTCGCTGGACCTGCTCAATACCATCAGTGCGCTGGAGGTAGAAGGGATTGCGGATGGGCGTTTCCAACTTGCCTCGCTACAAGATCAAGCCAAGCTAACAGGATCGCTCCATGTGGAAGGCCTAGAAATCAACGATTTCCCAATTGGGGAAGTGGACCTGTCCGCGGCCATGGAAGAGCGGGACTTGAGACTCAACTTGGAAAATTTCTTCAATGAACAGAAGAAAATTGCAATTGATGGAACAGTGGATTTGGACTCCGAAAACCTTGACTTTGATGCCAAACTCACCCAAGCCAATTTGGTAATTTTTGAGCCCTTTCTATCCAAATACATTTCCAATCTCGGTGGAACATTATCTGGGAACCTACAACTCCAAGGGAATTTGGATAACCCAGAATTGCTCGGCAGTGCACGTGTTGAACAAGGTAAATTGCGCATCAATTACTTAAACACCTCTTACCAATTGGACGGCAGCCTACTCTTCCGACCTACCCAAGTCAGCTTTCAAGACCTTGCTTTTCGCGATGGGAATGGCAATCGAGCCACCTTCACTGGAGGACTGAATCACCAAGGGTTTTCTTCCATTTACCTTGATATCAACTCCCAGTTGAGCAATTTCCAGGTTCTAAATACGAGTGCCAAGGACAACGAATTGTTCTTTGGAACGGCCTACGCCACAGGTACTTTAGCGATCAAAGGAAGTATGAGCAACCTGGATGTGAATGCCCGCGTGACTTCACGGCCCAATACCCGAATTTCAATTCCATTGACGAGTTCCAAGGAACAATTCCAAGAAGACTTTATTCAAGTGATCAACGTGCAGGACACGGTGCGCATTCGTGCCTTGGCTGAGGAAGTCAAGCGATTGGAGATTGAAAACATTCGAATGAATTTTATTCTGGACATTACCCCAGATGCATTTACGGAGATCATCATCGACCCAAAGACAGAAGAAAGTATCCAAGGGCGAGGAAGAGGTACACTCAACATGAACGTGGATACGCAGGGTAATTTTTCGCTTGCTGGTAACTACGACATTGTGGAAGGAAAATATAATTTCTCCCTCTACAACGTGGTCAAAAAACAGTTTATCGTCCAACCTGGCGGAAGAATCACCTGGTATGGAGATCCCTATACAGGGATCATGAACCTGAAGGCCAGCTACCAAGAAAATGTATCCCTCCAGCCCCTGCTCAACGCAAATAGCACCGAACAGGAAAATAGCCAAATGCGCAGAAGATTCCCCGTGAAGGTGCTCATGGACCTGCAAGGAGAACTGCTCTCCCCAACTTTCAAATTTGGATTTGACTTCAGCGCTTTCCCTTCCAGTGGCGATGTGCAAACGACCATCTCCGCCTTCCAAAATCGAGTAGCTGCGGATGAACAGGAGATGAATCGACAGGTGTTTTCGGTTATCGTCGCGCAAAGCTTTTCTCCTGAGGGGCAGTTTTCTGGAGGATCCACGCTATCCTCGAGCCTAGGAAACTTGCTGTCTTCCCAAATCAACCGCTTCATGGGACAGCTAGACAAAAATCTTGAGGTATCCATAGACTTGGCTACCATGGATCAAAATGCCCTCGAAAATTTCCAAATCAGCGTAGCACGAACCTTCCTAGATGGTCGACTACGCGTTTCCCGAGATGGTGGGTTTACGGACAACAAAGGGTCCGCCAGCGCGGCATCCATCATTGGCGATTGGCAGGCAGAATACTTGATTACCGAGGATGGCGTCTACCGACTTCGGATCTTCAACCGCAATAATTTCAACACCTTTACCTCGCTGTCTCTATCACAAAATGTGCTTTCCTATGGCGCTTCTGTGACGCAAAACGTATCCTTCAATTCGGTATCCGAGCTCTTCCGAAAACTCGCCCGCAGAAAGGCTGAGCGCCTCAATCTTCAGGATTCCGATGACTTTTTACGAGATGATTATGGGGCAAAAGAAAACTGGAAACCCATCAAACTCGAAAATCTTCCCCTTCAGGACGATTACATTCCACCAGTACGTTTGGAGAAAATTCCTCCCAAGGAAAATTGAAATCGAATCTGCTTAAAACTTTTTTCACGCAGATTAATCAAGAAAAAAACGCTGATGGTTCAATCCGCCGCGGCGGATTGGGCCTTATGTTCTTTGATTTGTATTCCCTAGGTTCACCTACCTTCGGCAAGTGAACCTAGGGCTATTCAGGGTTTGACCCGCGGCGGCGGGTCGGTTAATTTTTGCTAATTAAGAAATATTGATTCTATACAGCAAGATCCGCGATAGCGGATCTAACTATGCATAGCCATGGGTGAAACCCATGGTGGATTTGAATGTAAATAAGTCGTCCACGACCCGCAGCTGCGGGTCGAACAAGTAATGGATTTTTTTTCACGCGGATTAAGAAGGAAAAAACCACGCGGATTTAGTTCATTGGAGCACCAATAGTTTACAAGTACTCATCGAAACTGTTGAAGTTCACGTAGATGGGCTGTGGTCTGTGGACAGTCGTCTGTCGACAATTAAAAATTTTAAACAATTTCTAGCTCCTCGGTATTCTCTACCTAAAGAACATGTATGAAAAAAATTAGCCTGTGCTGGTTTCGGCGCGACCTCCGTATCGAAGACCAGACTGCACTTTTTTACTCCTTGCAACAGGAGGAACAGGTACTCCCGCTCTTCATTTTTGACCGACACATTTTGGATGTCTTAGAAGATAAAACCGATGCCCGGGTCTCTTTTATACATACCCAGATTACGCGTTTGAAGGCCTTTTTCGAGCAGCAAGGAAGTTCCATGCTCGTTCGATACGGACACCCAGAAGAAATCTTTCAAGAGCTACTCACCGAATACGAGGTACAGTCTGTCTACACCAACCGGGATTACGAGCCCTATGCCCAATCCCGGGATAGCCAAGTAGAAGCCCTTCTTGGAGAAAAAAACATTCCGTTCCTATCCTTCAAAGACCAGGTCATCTTTGAACCTGGAGAAATCGTCAATGGATCCGGGGAGTTCTACAAGGTCTTTACCCCCTACAGTAAAAACTGGTTGGAAAAATTTAGAACCACCCGCGTACAGCCCCTACCCACTGCCAATTGGAAAAACTTAGTTCAGAGTTCCCCGCTACCCATGCCTACGCTAACGGACATGGGTTTTGCTCCTTCTCCCATTGAAATCCCAAGTAGCGAACTCGACGAGGAGATCGTTCGTCACTACGAGGAACGGAGAAATTTTCCCGCTCAGCGAGGCACCAGCCGCTTAGGAATTCACCTTCGCTTTGGCACGCTTTCCATCCGCAAACTCGCCCTCAAGGCTATCTCGCTCAACGCCACCTACATGAATGAATTGATCTGGCGGGAATTTTATGCGATGATCCTGGGAAATGCCCCTCAGGTGGTAGATCGGGCTTTCAAACCCCAGTACGACCGCATCCCTTGGAGAAATAATGAAACCGAATTTGAAGCTTGGTGTGCAGGCACCACCGGCTATCCCATTGTGGACGCAGGCATGCGGGAACTGAATGCTACAGGCTTTATGCACAACAGAGTGCGCATGATTGTGGCTTCCTTTTTGACCAAGCACTTGCTCATCGACTGGCGCTGGGGAGAGGCCTATTTTGCAAAGAAATTGCTGGACTTTGAACTGGCCTCCAACAATGGAGGATGGCAATGGGCGGCAGGAACAGGTACCGATGCGCAGCCCTATTTCCGGGTTTTCAACCCTGATTCCCAAACCGAAAAGTTTGACAAGGACCTTACCTACATCAAAAAATGGATTCCGGAATTTGGGACAGCAGCCTACCCAAAACCAATTGTAGATCATAAATTTGCGCGCAATCGAGCCATAGAAACCTACAAAAAAGCATTGACACCATGAACATAGGAGATCGAGTACGTGTCCTGCACGGGAAAGAAGAGGGGATCATTCGGAAGGTATCAGCAGGAGGCAGAATCGAGGTAGAAATCGAAGATGGCTTTTTAATCCCTGTCCTCAAATCCGAGGTGGTGCTCGTAGCGGAAGCGGAGAAAAGTTACTTTGGCGAGGCCCACAATCCTTCCCAGGAGATCGAGACGCCAATGCCCATCTCAGCTCCGAAAGACCAAGGGCTCTACCTGGCCTTTTTACCGATCAATGACCAAAACCTCAGTCTCTACCTCATCAACGATAGCCGTCAAGCCTACCTCAGCCATGCTTCAGAAGTGTATGGAACCAATCACCGGACACTGTATGCAGGAACGCTTGGTGCAGGAGAAGCCAAAAAAATAGACGACCGACTCCTGAAAGAATTGGACGAATGGCCCTCTTTTTTGCTGCGCTTTATTGCCATTCAACCGAAGTTAGAAAAAGCCATCCCTGCCTTTGAGCGGCAGTTTAAACTCAAGGCAACCCAATTTTTCAAGCACCTGAGTAAGGCTCCCTTGCTCGGAAAGAATGTGTACCTATTTGCCTTGGAACAAACGACCAAGGAGCTGGACATTCGCGGACTGAATGCCGAACTCAACCAACACAGTTCCGCACCTCAACCCGCAAAAGTGCAGCCACCTGCAGCCTCCATAGACCTGCACATCGAAGCCATTCATCCGAAGCCAGATAGTCTGAGCAACTCAGAGAAGCTGCGGATTCAATTGGAAGTATTTGAGAAAAACCTGAACCAAGCCATCGCTGCAGGAATGGACCAGATTACCTTCATCCACGGCATCGGAAACGGGGTGCTTCGAAAAGAAATTCACAAGCGATTGAGTCAACTTGGAAATATTTCCTACTTTCAAGACACGCAGAAAGACCAGTGGGGCTATGGCGCTACCTTGGTCAAAATTTCCTAAGAAACTCTCCGAATGAAATCCCCTGTATTTCAGCTCTTTTCACACCAACACCAACAGGCCAAAGCCCTTTTTTTAGAACTTGGAAAGGAAATCAAGTCTTCAAAGGCCATTGCCCTTTTGGAACAATTGGAGTTTTTAGAGCTCTATTCTGAACTGCTGGAGAAGATTCACTTTGAGCAAAAACACCTCGGCTATTCCTTATTTTTTCCACTGAAAACCCTAAAGAAGTCCTTAAAAAAAATCCACCACCTCAAGCTTGTGGAAAAAGGACTGAAAGAGCGTGAAAAAAATTTATCGCTCACCTTTGAGAGCTTCAAAACCTATTTGAACGAGCAAAAAAGGGGGATGCAAAAGGAAGCCTTTGACCTGATGGTGGGCAGCTCCTTGAAAATATGGGAAGACTATCTAGAAAAAGCCTTTGAAGCCAGTAAAGGCATTAAGCCCTTGGTGCTAACTACCTCGATACACCAGTTGGTGCAAGAGGAACTGGCCTCCTTAACTAAGGAAGTAACTCCCCCCATGTCGACCCAAGGGTTCCGAGATCTTTTTGAGGGACTGCGCAAGGTGATCATTTTGGAAAATTTGCTGGTTCACCTCGGCCTCAATCCGATTTACCTTCCTCAAATTCACGAGGAACTGGAACGTCTGAAAAATGGCTTAAAACCCTGGTATGCTAACCACCTCAATCTTCAAAGCTTGACTCACTTTATCGGACAACAGGAAGAAGTATCCAAAAAATACCTGGATTGGGTGAAGGAGTTGAAAGAGGAAAAGAAAAGCCTGACAGCTACTCTAGAAAAACAAGCACTTAGCCTACTTCGAAAAGTAGGGAACTAACTCATCCGGAATCAAAAAAAAAAAATCCCCACCGCGATTAGCAGCAGGGATTCATAAGAAATTCTTGGATAATTAAACTTTTGCTAAGGCGTCGGCTAGATCTTTTTTGAGATCTTCCACATCCTCCACCCCTACACTGAGTCGGATCAAGGAATCCACCAAACCTACCTTTTCACGCTCTTCCTTTGGGATAGAGGCATGAGTCATGCTAGCAGGATGTCCGCATAGCGACTCCACTCCACCCAAAGATTCTGCCAAGGCAAAGAGGTGGAAATTTTCCATCACCTTTTTGGCATCAGCGAGTTGATTGCCTACGAGGGTAAAAGAGATCATGCCCCCAAAGTCGCGCATTTGACTCTTCGCAACCGCGTGATTTGGATGATCTTCAAAGCCCGGCCAATAGACCTTGGCTACCTTAGGATGATTTCGTAAGTATTCAGCGATCACTTTTCCATTTTGGCAGTGACGCTCCATGCGTAGGTGAAGCGTTTTGATGCCGCGAAGCACCAAGAAACAATCCTGAGGTCCAGGAGTAGCCCCACAAGCGTTTTGCAAGAAGACCAAGCGAGAAGCAAGCTCATCGTCATTTACGATCAAGGCTCCCATCACGACATCAGAGTGCCCGCCCAGGTACTTGGTCACGGAGTGCATCACGATATCTGCCCCCAGGTCAAGTGGATTCTGTAAGTAAGGAGAAGCGAAGGTATTGTCCACCGCCAAAAGCAGGCCGTGCTTCTTGGAGAAAGCTGCCATGGCCTTCAGGTCGATGATGTTCATCATCGGGTTAGTAGGTGTCTCCACCCAAACCATCTTGGTACGCTCGTTGACCAGGGAAGAAAGAGCCTCGGGATCGGCCATGGACACAAAATGAAATTTGATGCCGTAGCGCTCGAAAACTTTGGTAAACAAGCGGTAACTACCGCCATACAAGTCATTGGTCGAGATGATCTCATCTCCTGGGTTAAATAACTTGATGACCGAATCGATGGCGCCAAGGCCAGAAGAGAAGCAAATGCCGTGTTTCCCATTTTCCAAAGCCGCCAAACTCTGCTGCAAGGCGGTACGAGTGGGATTGTGCGTTCGGCTGTATTCGTAACCCAGATGGTCTCCAGGAGATTTTTGAACATAGGTAGAAGTCTGAAAGATGGGAGTCATGATGGCTCCAGTAGAAGGATCCGGGGCTACTCCCGCGTGAATGGCTTTGGTACCAAATTTCATCTAAAGTGGATTTAGGAGGGTTGGGTTTACATAGAATTCAAAACCTATTATGGATAAATGAATGCAATTCCAATACTAGGTGCTAAACTTGCTGGCTTTTACTTCAAAAGCGAGTCAAAGATGACAAAAAAGGACAGCATTTTCAAGGACTTGGTGCGCTACTTCCGAAGCCATCCCAGCACAACGGTCGGCTGGATTTGGGTCAGCTTTGTCCCGCTGCTGGGTTCACTTTTGCTCAGCACTCGCTACCAGGAACTGGAACAAATCACGGTGACAGGAATTGGAGATCATATCCTGCTGATCCTAATTCTGGCCCTGCTAGTTGGGCTCGCTTTTCTCCCCACCACGCTCACGGCACTAGCCTCAGGCTTCTTTTGGGGATGGACCGTATTTCCCCATCTGGTGATTGCCTACCTCCTAGCAAATGTGTTGGGCTACTACTTGGGCAAGTGGCTCAATGCGGATTTCCGTACCCTACTCTATGCACGTCATCCTGGCTTGAAAGAGGAAATAGAGCGGAGAACAGACCATCCTGCCGGACTCGTCTTCTTTGTACGCATCAGCCCGGTGATTCCCTTCGCGATTTCCAATTTCCTATTTGCCTCCTTGGGGATCCCCTTGCAACAAATCATCCGCTATGGTCTTCCAGGAATGCTTCCGAGAACCATCCTGGCTTTTGCCACTGGGAAGGCTGCAAAGTCATTTCTGGATGCCCAAGCAACGTTGCAAGATCCAGAGCAGTGGTTGGCTATTGGCATCCTACTGGTCGGAAGTATTTGGGGAATTTGGCATTTCTGGAACAAGAAAAAAAGCTAGTTTGGATCACTCAAAAATCGAATCTTAGCCTAACTATATCTACTAGTCATGATTTTATCCGTTCACCCCAAGTTGCCCATGCGCAACAAAGCGGTTACCCAAGCCTATTACGTGGAGCAATTGGGATTTCAACTCGTGGGCACACAAGACTACCCGGAATACCTAATGGTAAAAAAGGATGCGATTGAACTCCATTTTTTCCTGTTTCCGGGACTGGATCCCCTACAAAACTACGGACAGATCTACCTCAGAACGGAGGCTATTGATAGCCTCTACCAGTACTTTTTGGAGCGTAAGGTGGCAATCCACCCGAATGGACCTTTGGAAACTAAGCCCTGGGGCATGCGGGAATTTTCGCTTCTTGATCCAGACCACAACCTGCTTACTTTTGGGCAGATGCTACCCTAACTAGTTTACCTTTTCCATCCAAAGGGTTCTACTTTCCTTGCAGCATGGCGTTATTTGGGCTTTTGCAAGAAAAAAGCCGTAGCGCAGGATCACCCAAGAGAATCAATTGTGCCCAGTGAGCCTGGTATTCGGGACCCTGCCCATACCGATTAGTAAAGGCTTGTTCAGCCTTCAGGAGAATCTCGCCGAGCGTCGGCGTACAAGAGGATTCCCCCCAGTCAAACAGCCCTCGATACAGCAATTCGCTGGAGCGCTTGAGCAAAATGTCCACTCCCACGCTAGAATTAGAAAGTACCGCAATTGCTCCTTTCTTTGGAGTGATCAGCCAATCCTCCCCTTGGCTGTAGCTAGCGCCAAAAGCATTTCCATATTCGCAGCCATTGATGAGCAGTAAGGGATAGGCGCCAGCATTGGCATAGCCCAAGTTGGAGTCGGACACGTATCCAAAATCCAGTTCGTTGTATCCCAAGGATCCATGCCCAAAATAAGTCAGCAGCGCAATGCCAGCGTTGATCTCCTTTCCCAAATCCAACCGTTCCACCTCGGCTTCCCCCTGCTTGCTGTAAGTAATCGCCTCCACCTCCTGAATCCCACGAGTAGCTACTGTAGCAAAGCCTTCCATAAAACTACGATGCCGCTCGATTTCTACGGGATTCATTCCGCCAACCAGGTGGAGCATCTTTGGTGTACCGGAGGTTTCCAAAAGCGCTATCTCCTTAACTTTATCCAGGTAATCGGCAAGTTCCTGCGCATTTTTGGCAGGGATTCTCCCCACTGCCATCGCTGGTAGAGCAGGATCCTCCAAATTCAATCCCCTCACGAATTGGGAATCTGAAGGCGGAAAGCCCCCTGTAGGCACAAGATCTTGGAAGGCAAATGCCTGCGGTGCGTTTCGCTGGAAAACCGCAGTATCCTTTTGCCAGATTTGGGCAGATGGAATCAGTGCACGGCCAGCAAGGAGAAGGTACTTAGGTTGGTACTTCGGCCAGTAGGATTTTAAAAATGCATGCAGGGCCAAGGGAGTTTTTTCGCCAAAGGCAAATTGATCGTACAAGTCCTCCATACGGAGCACCAGGGTGTCGTAACCTCCACCTGCCCCAGAGGCACGGTAGGCAGCATACGCTTGGACTGGGTTTGGGTAGGACTGGCTAGGTTGTTCAAGCTGCCCATGCCCCACAATCAGGTAGTTGGCGGGCAGGTTATCGTAATTTCGAAAGCGAACAGCTTGCAGCGATTCCACTGTAAATCGAAGAGGAGCAGGTCCTGTATTCGCATTAGTTTTGGGCAGCAGGTAGGTAAGTCGAGCAAAAGCCAGCGAGAAATAATCTCCTTCACGGGCAGGATCTACAGCCAAATGGAGCTTGAGCTTTCCATCTTGGAAATCTTCCTGCTGAAGGACCAGGAACTGCCTGTGCGATTCATACCCAGAAAATTGAGGACTCGGAAGTGCTCGAAGGACCTTAGAAGATGTACCAATCCAAAGTAAGGGCACATGCTCCATAGTCGAGCGCCCAACCCAACCCAGTTCGAGTGAAATAGATTGGGAATCCACTTTTGAATAGGCAGCGTCCAGTTGAAACTCCAGGTTCCTACTGGAAGCAATCACGAAACTCATCCAACCCTGCCCCTCCTTAGGTGTTGAGGAGCGCAGCCCCCATCGGGCCATTTCTCCCATGGAATACTCCTCCGCAAACACCTGGAGTTGTACCTCTTCAAACTTATCCGAAATAGGAATAGCAGCCCGGAGATCCATTGGCTTTCCTCGCTCTCCAGGGGTATAAACTAGGAAAAAGGCAGTGGTATCTGAATAGGTATTGATGTATGGATTTGGAATTGCAATCCCTGAATCCCTCCACTCCTCGTTTCTTTTTCCTATAAAATCCAAGTAATCCTCCGGATCCAGGCTTCCATCCTGCTCACCAGCTACCTGAAGACCCACTTCTTTTCCTCGGTGGTAGAGCCGAAAGCATCGAGGATCTTTCCCTTCAAGTTGAATTCCAGCTGCCTCCATACTTGCAGGGTAAATCCGGTAGATCCCATCGGCAGCAGTTTGTATTTTGTAATAGGTCTGGTCATAGCGGTACCAGACCGAATCTTGGGCCATGGAAATACTGCACAGGCCACAACCTAGGAGAATAAGAACGATGGGGTTTCTCATGAAAAAATGGGAAATTTGAGCCGAGCTCAGGATTAAAAAAATAGAATAGGATTATCCGAAATCTCACTAGTAGCTTAAAGCATACTTGAATTTCTGCGGATAATCGTCGACAGACGACTGTCCACAGACCACAGCTCACCTAAATGAACCTCAAACTGTACGGAACTCGAACTCAAAAAATGTACATTTTCGGTCACTTCCCTGTCCTAAAGTTGAACAACGTAGGAGGCCCGAAAACCTAAAAAAGTACCGGTGCTAAAAATTTTTATTTTTTTACAGCAATTAAAATTACATGAATTCACCTCATTATCAATGGATTAATTGGTCTTTGTGTAAATTATTTTTTCTTGAATACCTAGAATTAGGTTATACAAGGTACTCTACTTAAAACTTGGTATTACTTTTTCTTAGAGTAGACCGAGGAAGGCGAATCTACCCCTTGCCAAAGAAGCTAGTTACCACAGTCATGAACCAAACCAACACCCAAGTACAAATGCGCAAAGGACTCCTGGAGTACTGCGTATTGCACATCATTTCCAGGGGGGAAGTCTACACCTCTGACCTGATTGAAGAACTCACCCAAGCGCAGATGATCGTCGTAGAGGGCACCCTGTATCCCCTACTCAACCGACTCAAATCGGCTGCATTAGTTAGCTACCGCTGGGTAGAATCGGAGGCTGGCCCTCCTCGAAAATACTATTCCATTACGGAAGAGGGACAGGCTACCTTGAAGAGCCTAGCCCAAACTTGGAAGGCCTTGGTGCAGTCCATCAATCAAATCACCAAAAAGAAGTAATCCTTTCGTCGACCTACGCATGAAAAAGACATTGAGCATCAACATCAGCGGTATTTTATTCCACATCGAAGAAGATGGATACGATACCCTCAAAAACTACCTAGAAAGTATCAATACCCACTTTTCCGGGTACCCCGATAGCAAGGAAATAGTTTCCGATATCGAAAATCGCATTGCGGAAATATTCCTTTCCTACCTCAAAAACAACAATCAGGTGATCACCGCAGAGAATGTCACCCGCCTCATTGAAAAAATGGGTACCATTGCGGACTTCAGTTCCTTGGAGGAGAAAGAAGAAGCAGAGGAAGTGGTAGATCCTGCGAGCGATGACTTTTACAAGTACGTCACTCCACCGAATACTGCAGATGGTGGCTACAAAAAGCTCATGCGGATGGAGCATAAGAAAATCTTGGGTGGAGTCTGTGCAGGGATTGCGCATTACTTCGCCATCGATGCACTTTGGATTCGATTGATAGCCATTCTGCTTCTATTTAGCGGAAACATCAACCTCGCCCGTCTTTTTGATTTCAACCCTTTTGGTCGGATGGATATCAACTTTGGATTTGCAGGAATAGCTGTGGTCGCTTATATCGTCTTGTGGGTGATTCTTCCAGTGTCCTATGCCAAGGAAGAAAATAAGGAAATCAAAAAACTATTTCGAAATCCAGACGACAAAGCGCTAGGTGGAGTAGCCAGCGGATTAGCAGCGTACTTCGGCATCAAGGTAATCTATGTACGCTTAGCTTTTGTCTTTCTCACTTTTGCAGGTGGATCTGGCATAGTGATTTACCTAATTCTATGGATCATTACCCCATTGGCGAGTTCGATCACGGAACGGATCAAAATGAAGGGGGGCGAAATCACCCTAGATAGCATCGATTCCACGCTCAAGGAAACCATTAATCCAGCTCCACCAACGCCGGAGTCTACTGTAAAAAATACAGTCATGGTACTAATGAAACCTTTTCAATTATTAGGACAGGTGATCGAAGCCCTAATTTCCGCGCTCGGATCCTTAGGTAAATTTCTACTTACCCTATTACGCCTCTTTTTTGGTGTGGTTATTTTCTTTTTCGGCATGGTACTGGTCGGCGCACCGTTGGTAACCTTTGCGCTGTACCTCGGAATCCTAGACCCCATGTATTACGGTACAGTGGATGCATTCCCCTTGGACATGTTTACCGAATTAGTTCCTTTAGGACTAGCAGCTGCTGGCCTCGGAGTTCTTGCGATACCTGGGATTTTGATCCTAATGCTCGGATTGAGTGTCCTCTCCAAGAAAAATCTAGTAGGTAGCAAATTTGCATTAACTGTACTCGCGCTATGGCTGATGTGCATTGCTACCCTAGGATTTCAAATTCCACGCGTCATCGCCAAGTTCAAAGAAGAAGAACGCGTGATTACCAACACCCCAATCACCTTGGGTCCAGGTGTACTCTTCTTGAAGGTAGAAGATAATGATGAGGAAGAATTTTACGAACAAGCCGTTCTTGAACTAAAAGGCACCGAAGACAGTGTACTTACCCTAAATCAAGAATATTTCTCTCGAGGTCAAACCAAAAAACAGGCACAGGAAAACATCAAAAAGATCGCTTATTCCTATGCCGTAAAAGATTCCGTCATCACTTTTGAACGAGGATTTGATCTAAAAACCTTGGGTGCTTTTAGAGATCAAAAACTAAACCTAAGCCTGGCGATTCCTTACAACAAACCATTTATTATGGACGATAGCTTATTAGACATCCTAGAAAATACACTGTATAAAAATGGATACGATAGGGAAGATGTCCGTACAGAAGCAATCTGGGTATTCAACGAATCAGGCCTTACCTGCCTCACCTGCCCAGAAAAAAAGGGAGAGCGACGCGATTGGGATTCCTTTGAATCCGAAAAAGCCCAGCTGGACTCTATAACTAAGATCCAACAGGATAGCCTAAGCCGCGCCAAACTCAAGGATACCTATTTCTTGAAGGAAAATTAAGGAGCTACTTAAAGTTTAGATTAAGGTTGATTTAGGTGGTCCCGTCCCGCACTTGCGGGACGGGACCACTTTTTTTTGTACCTTCTAAAAAAACACAAAACCATGGATGTCATTGCCAAATTTTTAGGGGGCTCCGGTGTGGTCACCGGCTCCAAATACCTGATTGACCTAGGAGATTTTGAGTTTCTAGTCGATTGTGGATTGTTTCAAGGTGGACGAAAACTCCGCGAACAAAACTGGGATGACTTCCCGATGCCGCTGGAAGACTTGGAGGCAGTAGTCCTTACGCATGCGCACTTGGATCACATCGGCTACCTACCCCGGTTGGTTCAGCAAGGATTTTCAGGTCCAATCTACTGCACAGAAGCCACCGCTTCCCTAGCAAAAATCTTACTGCTGGATTCGGGCAAATTGCAGGAGGAAGAAGCTGAATATGCCCGCAAAAAAGGCTATTCCCGTCACGAGGATCCTCAGCCCCTGTACACCAAAGCTGATGCCGAAGCGGTATTCCCCCTATTTGTTCCGAAGCCCTTCGAACGCCCTTTTTCCATACATCCGGCCGTCACAGTAACCTTCTTCCATGCAGGCCACATTCTTGGAGCATCCATCGTCAAATTCCTGATTCAGGGAGAACGGGAAACCAAAAGACTAGTATTTTCTGGCGACTTGGGGCGCTACAAAGACCCGCTGCTTTTTCCCCCTGCCTGTATCCCAAAAGCAGATGTCTTGTGGATCGAATCCACTTACGGCGACCGCAAATCGGCCAACTCCAAACCAGAAGAGGAACTCGCTCGTGCCATCCGAGACACCTTTGACCGAGGTGGTCTGGTGATCATCCCTGCCTTTGCCGTAGGCCGAACCCAACTCCTGCTCTACCACCTCTACCAATTGATGGAAAAAGGGAAAATTCCAAAAGTCCCCATTTTTACCGATAGTCCCATGGCGATTGATGCCACTCAATTGTATCTAGATTACAGAAATGACCATCGCCTGAGTGCCATGCTATTGGAAGACGAACACGCCTTCAAGCATCCGCACCTGCATTACTTTCAGAAAAAGGAGGAATCCATGTCGCTGAACACCTACTCCGGAAAAGCGATCATCATTTCAGCCAGCGGGATGGCTACCGGTGGACGAATCCTGCACCACCTCTACCACCACCTCCCTCATGAAAAAAACGGGGTCGTCATCGTAGGTTACCAAGCCCAAGAAACTCGTGGCAGACGTCTGCTGGATGGAGAACAGAACATCCGAATCTATGGAGAGGAAGTTCCTGTACGTGCTAAGGTGTACCCTATCGAAGGCCTTTCCGCACATGCAGACCAGGAGGAACTCATGGACTGGGCCGAAGGATTTACCGAGAAACCCAAATTCACCTTTGTGGTGCACGGGGAACCCAAAAGTGCGGAGGCACTGGCCTACAAACTCAAGGAGGAACTGGGCTGGCATACCATTCTTCCCAACTACCTGGAATCCTTCGTTTTATTTGAAGGGATTTAACACCAACCCAAAAAAAAGAGCCTTGAAAACAAAAGTCTTCAAGGCTCTTTTTGTCACTAATTTATCTTGATGTGATTAGCTCCTTTTTTTTACAGTAACCAAGGAAAATAAGGCTTGGAGTTCAATTTAATGAGCCGTGGACCGTGGTCTGTCAACTGTGGTCCATTCCTTAATCCGCTTTCTCTTTCTTGGTTACCGATAGCGAAAGCTCCGTGGCTTCCTCCACATAATCGGCGGTGATCACATCCCCTTCAGATAGGTCTCCTTTCAAGATTTCTTCCGCAATCGCGTCTTCCAAATACTTCTGGATGGCTCGATTCAAAGGTCTTGCTCCATACTGCTGGTCATAGCCTTTATTGGCCAAGAAATCTTTCGCCTTCTCGGTGAGCTCGATTTTGTAGCCCAGGTCGGTGATGCGGTGAAACAACTTGCCCAAACTGATGTCGATGATTTTGTGAATATCTTCCTTGCTCAGGGAGTTAAACACCACCACATCGTCCAAACGGTTTAAGAATTCTGGACTAAAGGCCTTCTTCAAAGCTGACTGAATGGTAGACTTCATGATTTCATCCTGATTATCCACCTTGGCACGATTGGCAAAGCCAATACCCGCACCGAAGTCCTTCAAGTCACGCACCCCAATGTTGGAAGTCATGATGATGATCGTATTTCGGAAATCAACCCGTCTACCCAATCCATCTGTCAAAATTCCATCGTCCAACACCTGAAGTAGGATATTAAACACATCTGGGTGAGCTTTTTCGATCTCATCCAGAAGGACTACAGAATACGGCTTGCGACGAACCTTCTCGGTAAGCTGTCCCCCTTCTTCATAACCTACATAGCCTGGAGGTGCTCCTACCAATCGAGATACGGAGAATTTCTCCATGTATTCGGACATGTCGATACGAATCAAGGAGTCTTCCTTGTCAAAGAGGTAAGTGGCTAGGGTCTTCGCCAACTCCGTTTTTCCAACTCCCGTAGGACCTAAGAAAATAAAGGAGCCGATCGGCTTCTTCGGATCTTTCAACCCTACACGCGTACGCTGAATAGCTTTGGTTAATTTCTTAATTGCCTCTTCTTGACCGATTACTTTGCCCTTAAGCTCCTCACCCATGTTGAGTAGCTTGTTGCCCTCTTTCTGTGCTACCCGTTTGGCCGGAATTCCGGTCATCATGGCGATTACTTCCGCCACATGATCTTCATCCACTGTAAAACGCTTGGTCTTGCTTTCCTCTTCCCACTTCAACTTCGCCTCGTCCAATTGCTCCAAGAGTTTCTTTTCCTTGTCACGAAGCTGTGCGGCTTCCTCGTATTTCTGAGATTTGACTACGCGGTTTTTCTCGGCTTTGATATTCTCTACCTCCGATTCCAAACGCAAAATATCCTCAGGAACATTGATGTTTTGGATGTGTACCCGAGCACCCGCTTCATCCAAAATATCGATGGCCTTGTCAGGAAGGAAACGATCGGAAATGTAACGATCCGAAAGCTTCACGCATCCCTCAATCGCAGCATCGGTATAGATGACGTTGTGGTGATCTTCGTATTTATCCTTGATATTGTTTAGGATTTGAATCGTCTCTTCTGGAGAGGTGGCATCCACCATGACCATTTGGAAACGACGCGCCAAAGCGCCATCCTTCTCAATGTATTGTCTGTATTCGTCCAAGGTCGTGGCACCAATGCATTGGATTTCTCCACGTGCCAAGGCAGGCTTAAACATGTTGGAGGCATCCAGAGAACCGGAAGCACCACCTGCACCTACAATCGTGTGCAATTCATCGATGAATAGGATCACGTTGGGAGATTTTTCCAACTCGTTCATCACCGCCTTCATGCGCTCTTCAAACTGTCCTCTGTACTTGGTACCTGCCACCAAGGATGCGAGATCCAAGGTCACCACGCGCTTGTTGAACAAGATTCGAGAAACTTTTTTCTGGACAATGCGCAAGGCCAATCCTTCTGCGATGGCTGTTTTACCCACACCTGGCTCACCAATCAAAATCGGATTGTTTTTCTTTCTACGCGAAAGAATTTGTGCGACACGTTCGATTTCTTTTTCTCGACCAATGATCGGATCCAGCTTGTCGTCTTCGGCCATTTTGGTCAGATCGCGACCAAAGTTGTCCAAAACTGGCGTGCGAGATTTCTCTGCTCCGGGCTTGTTGGATCCTCCTCCGGAAGAAGAAGAACCAAATAATTTGGAACCATCCTCGTCCCCATCTTCTGCCTCAGCACGGGCCTTGGGAGAAGAACTGCTGTCCGACTGCATTTCAAGCATTTCCTTGATGCTGTCGTAGTTGACTTCAAACTTATTCAATATCTGTGTGGCAATGTTGTCCTCGTCACGAAGGATGGACAGCAACAAGTGCTCCGTGCCAATCAGTTGACTTTTGAAAATTTTTGCTTCTAAGTAGGTGATCTTCAGTACTTTTTCAGATTGTCTGGTCAAGGGGATATTCGCCATATTTTTCACATTGTGATTGGCTGTACCCTTCACCGCCCGCTCAATGGCGGTACGTAATTCATCCAAGGGTATCCCTAGTTTCTTGAGTATGGAAACCGCTACCCCCTCTCCCTCGCGGATCATTCCCAACAAGAGGTGCTCTGTGCCAATGTAATCGTGCCCCAAACGAAGGGCTTCTTCGCGGCTGAGGGAGATTACCTCCTTGACTCTGTTCGAAAATTTTGCTTCCATTTAACCCTTTTCTGATTGTATGATGAATGATGTACTATGTTACCGAATTTGTTTTAAAAACACAATCGCTTCGGTTATTGTTCGTGTTTTTTTTGAGATTTCGCAAGCCAGCTATCCGACTCAGTCCCCAAGCAAAACAATAGATCGAGTATGGAAAGGTTAGGGACAAAGTTTAGGCCAAAAATTTGCCCATAAGGTGCTTCCTGATAAAAGGGACGGTCCAAATAGCTGCCTGAGGGCACAATTTGCCCCCTTAGGTCGATTACATCCGCCGGAAGCCCTTCTTGATCCACAAGGGTTAGTTTGACAGGCCAGCGAAGTAACTTCAGACAGATTGTCAGCAAATTCAAATTCAAGGCCCAAAGATGCGATTCCTCGCGACTGAGTGCCTCTTCAAAATAAGGGAAGAAATATTCAAAGAAAGGTGCCTTTCCGTACCCGCTTTGAATTCCACGGAGGTGGTTCATCACCCATTTCTGCTCCGAATCTATCCGAACTTCTGTTAAAGGGATGCGAGGTCGCCTTCCTTGGATGGGTACACTCAAGGTATGAGCCTTGTTGGCCAGCAAAATCTCCGTTCGATTGAAGTAAGATTGGCGCGTGTAGCGATCACCGGGAGATAAAAATACTTCCTCCACCCCACGCAGTACAGTAAAGTACTCCAGGCAAGGAAAGTAATGCAGGTCTAAGGCAATGCGTTTCACAGGAGTGGGTAGGGATTTAAATCGTGAACTTTTTCGAATGCCGAAAAGGAAGGTACAATGTATCAATCACTCTAGACACAAGATGCAAGAAACAAGAAATTAGACTCAGTTCTGTTGATATAAAAATTCTGCCTAAGGACCATGATTCAATCTTGTTTCTTGAATCTAATCTCTTGCTTCTCCCTAATGTCGAACGCTGAATGCTCAGTGCAGATGGAGAAGGAAGGTACAATGTATCAATCACTCTAGACACAAGATGCAAGAAACAAGAAATTAGACTCAGTTCTGTTGATATAAAAATTCTGCCTATGGACCAGGATTCAATCTTGTTTCTTGAATCTAATCTCTTGCTTCTCCCTAATGTCGAATGTCCAACGCCGATTGAAGAATGTTGAATTTGGGAAACTAGTTTTCTAGTGTCATTAGGCATCCTAGTCTGTCTAATCTCTTGCTTCTCGGCTCTTGCTTCTTGATACTAGTTACTAGTTACTTGCTACTAGTTACCTCTTCCCCATCCCAGGAGGCATCAGCTTACCCATCGCCGCCTTGGCACCACCCATTTTATTCATTTGCTTCATCATCTTGCGCATGTCCTCAAACTGCTTCATCAAATTATTGACTTCGGTGATGTTTCTTCCCGAGCCATCCGCAATTCGTTTTCTTCGTCTGCCATCGATGATATCTGGGTTTTGACGCTCTTTTGGAGTCATGCTTCGAATGATTGCTTCCACAGGCTTGAACGAATCGTCATCGATATCCAATCCCTTCATAGCTTTTCCCATCCCAGGGATCATTCCCATCAAGTCCTTGATATTACCCATCTTCTTCACTTGCTCCAACTGAGACAGAAAGTCGTCAAAGTTGAAATTATTCTGGCGCATTTTCGCATTCAAACGCTTGGCCTCGTCCTCGTCAAAGGACTGCTGTGCACGCTCTACCAAGGAAATCACGTCCCCCATGCCCAAAATTCGCTGGGCCATACGGTCCGGATGGAATACGTCTAGGTTTTCCATCTTTTCCCCCGTAGAGATAAACTTGATCGGCTTATTGACTACGTGGCGAATGGAAATAGCGGCACCCCCTCGGGTATCACCATCCAATTTGGTCAAGACCACCCCATCAAAATCGAGTCTCTCGTCAAAGGTCTTCGCAGTATTTACTGCATCCTGACCCGTCATGGAATCGACCACAAAAAGTGTTTCGGATGGACTGAGCGCTTTCTTAAGTTGCTCAATCTCCTGCATCATCGCCTCATCCACCGCCAAACGACCGGCGGTATCAACTACTACGGTCTTTTTGCCTGATTTTTTGGCGTATGCAATGGCATTGTTTGCGATTTGAAGTGCATTTTTATTTTCTGGCTCTGCATAGACCTCTACTCCGATCTGCTCACCCAACACCTTGAGCTGGTCAATCGCTGCAGGACGGTAAATATCGCAAGCTACAAGTAGCACTTGACGCCCTTGTCGCTTCAGTAAACTTCCTAGTTTGCCCGTGAAGGTGGTCTTACCCGAGCCTTGAAGACCTGCAATCAGGATCACAGATGGATCACCACTAAGCTTGATGTCCACCTTGGTGTTGCCCATCAATTTGGTCAGCTCCTCTTGGGTGATTTTTACCAAAAGCTGTCCTGGGGAAACCGAGATCAAGACGTCTCGACCCATGGCCTCGTCCTTGATTTTGTCGGTGACTTCCTTGGCCACTTTATAGTTGACGTCGGCATCAATCAAGGCTCTACGAATCTCCTTTACAGTAGATGCGACGTTGATTTCGGTGATTTTTCCGGTGCCTTTCAGAGTCTTGAACGCCCGGTCAAGCTTCAAACTTAAATTATCAAACATGCTGCTTTACGGCTATTTCATGCAAAAGTAATGAATTTGAAGCTTTACTCGACAATTCTCCTTGGGATTTAAGTGAACTTAAAAGGCGCTTTGTGCCTCCTTTGGAACCTGACACGAAAAAGGTAAGCAGCTCCCTAACGGCCTTTCCCTCGAATTACTTAATTTGCGGTTCAAATCGCTGAACTCCTGCATGAAGCTTCAATTTCAAAAAGACATTCTGCCTCACCTCCTCGGCATCGTATTTTTCTACTTGCTTGTGGTGGGGTACTTTTCTCCACTCGTATTTGATGGGCAAATCATCTTTCAAGGTGACATCCTGCAATGGGAAGGCTCGGCCAAGGAAGTGCTCGATTACCGAGCAGCTACGGGAGAACAAGCCCTCTGGACCAACCGCATGTTTGGCGGGATGCCCACCTACTTCATCAGCTTGGAATTTGCTGGAGACATCACTAACCTAGCCATCTCCATCCTCACCCTCGGCCTACCTCACCCCATCAATGGCCTATTTTTCGGAATGCTGGCCATGTACATTTTACTGCTCAGCTTTGGGGTGCGCCCGATTTTTTCCGTGGCAGGCGCCATCGCTTTTTCCTTCAACACCTACAACCTGCTTTCGCTGGAGGCCGGCCACAATGCCAAAATCTGGGCCGTTTGCTTGATCCCATTAATCTTGGCGGGCATTCATCTGGCCTTCGATCGCAAGCGACTCCTTGGAGCAGCACTCCTTGGACTTGGGCTCCTGCTGCAACTAAAATTCAACCACCTTCAAATCACCTATTACACCCTAATCATCGCGGTGGTCTATGTCATTACTCGACTTGCGTATGATTGGAAAAAAGAAGGTCTCGGAAGCCTATCCAAAACCCTTGCTCTTTTGTGCTTGGGAGCCATCCTAGGTGTAGGAGGAAATTTGAGTAGAATCGCTACGGCCTTGGACTACAGCCCTTACTCCACAAGAGGAAAGGCCACCATCGAAACCGCCGGAGCAGGTCTCGACAAAGAATATGCATTTGGCTGGTCCAATGGTATTGTGGAAAGCATGACCCTCCTAGTGCCTGACTTTTACGGAGGTGGAAGCACCACCCCGCTTCCCAAAGACTCTGCTTCCGAGAAAGCACTACGTTCCCAAGGATTGGAACCCGCCCAAATCAATGATTTTGTGAAAGGTGCCCCTACCTACTGGGGAGATCAACCCTTCACAGGAGGGCCCATTTACGGAAGTGTGATCCTGGTATTCCTAGCCATCTTGGGCATCTGGGTAGCGCCTCGCGCAAGTCTGATCACTTTTGGATCCATCATTGTGCTCTCACTGATGCTCAGCTGGGGCAAAAACCTGGCCTGGTTCAACTACACCTTGTTTGATATTTTACCTGGTTACAACAAGTTTAGAGCCGTATCCATGGCTTTGGGCATGACGCTTTTCGCCATTCCTGTCCTAGGCATGATCGCCTTGGAAAAATTGACCCAAACCAAAGCCTTGAAGCCCCTATTGATTTCGGGAGGAATAGTAGCAGGTATTACCCTGCTTCTTGCTGTTATGGGAAGTGCATTTTTCCGTTTTGAAGGAGCAGGTGACGTGAATTACCCAGATTGGTTGGTAAGCGCCCTGCAATCCGATCGCAAGGACCTACTCGCTTCCTCCGCTTGGAAAAGCTTCGCCTTTGTAGCACTTGCGATTGGGGCAATTTTCTTTTACCTCAAGGGCAAAATCTCTGAAAGCATCTTGGGCATGGGTTTAATCGTCTTAATCACGCTAGATGTGTGGACCATCAATCGTCGCTACCTCAATGGCGATTCCTTCAAAGGCAATCCTTCTCGGGAGTTTTTCGCGGAAACCCCTGCGGAAAAATCCATAGCCGCAGACAAAGGGTACTTCCGAGTGCTGCCGCTCACAGAAGGACTCACCCAAGGAGCACGCACCAGCTACCGATTCAATAGCCTAGGTGGCTACCATGGCGCCAAACTACGTCGCTACCAGGATTTGGTGGATTACCGATTGGAGTTTGAACTACAAGACTTTATCAAAAAAGCTCAGGAAGGCAACTTTGATTGGGCGGCCATTGGGACGATCAACATGCTCAACACGAAGTACCTGATCGCAGGAGCGGAGCCCAATGCCGTATTTGAAAACCCAGAAGCAAATGGCCCTGCTTGGGTACCTGGCCAACTCCTTCCAGTAGGAAGCAACAAAGAGGAAATAGACAAATTGGGCACCATCGATACCAAAGCGCAAGCAACCATCAACACCAAGGAATTTGGGGAGCAAGCTGCGGGAGCAGGTACCATCACGCTGACCAAGCATTCACCGAACGAAATGAGCTACCGCGCAGAAATGACCAAGGCCGGATTGGGCGTGTTTTCGGAGATCTATTACCCAGCAGGCTGGACTGCAAAAGTAGACGGCAAGGAGGTTCCCATCCTTCGCACCAACTACTTGCTCCGTGGCCTTTCGCTTCCTGCGGGAACTCACGAAATTGTCTTTACCTTTGCCCCTGCGAGTTACACCGCTACCAAGACACCCATGATCCTATTCCAATATGCATTGGTGATTTTGTTGATCGCTGGACTAGTTACCACTTACAAAAAATCAGATGCAAGCCGCTGAAGAACAAGATAAAGTCGTTCGCTTCTACGACCAGTTTGCCGAGAAGCAAGAAAAAACAGGCATCAACTCCAGGCATTTGAGTATCCTGGATAAGGCAAAGCAGGCTGGACTGAAATCCAATCACCGGATTCTGGAGGTAGGCTGTGGCATCGGTACCGTTTCCCACCTATTAGCAACTCAGGTCCCCCAAGGAAAGGTACTAGCAGTAGATATTTCTCCAGAAAGTATTGAAAAGGCTCGAGTGCTTTGGAAAAAGCAAAACAACCTCAAGTTTGATGTCTCAGATATGTCTGACTTCAACCTCCCGGGAGAAACCTTCGATTTTTTTGTGTTTCCCGACGTATTGGAACACATTCCAGTAGGTCAACATGCACGCTTGTTTGAAAACATTCAGCGCCATGCCCACGCAGATTCAGTGGTCCTGATTCACATTCCTGCACCGCGGTACTTGGAATGGATGATTGCCAATCAACCGGAGAAACTGCAGGTAATTGACCAGCCGCTTGACACGGGGGTCCTGGTTCAGACCTTGGGAGCTTCTGGTTTCTACTTAGAAAAAATGGAGACTTACGCCCTCTTTTTTGAAGAAAAGGATTACCAATATTTTGTGTTCCGTGCCCACAAACCTGTTCAGCAATCCACCGCGAAAAACAAGTGGCAGGTTCTTAAAGAACGAATTCTAATCCGTTTGAAATACGGAATCAGCAGTTAATCAACATACCCATGGATATCAAAGCCGGTACGGTGGTAGGGCTTACCTACGAACTCAAGGTAAGTAAGGAAGAAGATGAAATCGAATCCGCACCTTTTAGTGTGGAAGTTCGAGAAGAGGATGACCCCTTTTATTTCCTATTTGGCCAGAGTGGCTTACCTGAAAAATTTGAAGAATTACTCCAAGGCAAGAAATTGAAAGACGAGTTTTCCTTCACCTTGACTACGGCAGAAGCCTACGGCGAAGCAGACGAGGAACTGTTGGTAACACTTCCTGTGGATCAGTTTTCCAAAGAGCGCGGGTTTAGCCCATCCATGCTGGAGGAGGGCAACTTTCTTCCGCTAGTCGACGAAAATGGCTATCCCATGCAGGCGAAGGTTTTGAAAAATTTAGGTGAGGAATTGTTGTTGGACTTCAACCATCCCTTGGTAGGCTTTGACCTGCACTTTGAGGGCAAGGTCATCGAGGTACGCAAAGCCACCAAAAAGGAACTGGAGCAAGGGCATGTGGAAGGAGCAACAGATCCTGAAGCCTAAGCCATAACCCAAAAGCAAAAAAATCCCGCCATCAGATTCGAATGGCGGGATTTTTTTTGAGCTAAGATTTAAGATTTCAGCACCAATACTTTTTCTTCTTGAATATGCAGGTAAACTCGGTCCCCGATCTGGTATTTTCTGGCTGGATCATCCACCTCCCACAGCTGCCCTCCTTCTTTTAAGCGAATCAGAAGACTGTTGTAATGCACTAAAAATCGTTGTTCAACCACATGCCCTACGAAACCGCCTCGGGTACGAATACGAACGTCTGCTGGTCGGATAAAGGCTTGCTCTCGGTCTGGGAGGGCATTGATGGACGAAAAAAGACGTGCCACATACTTCGATTTGGGTTGCTCACAAAGCGCCTTAGAATTCCCCTTTTGAGTGACTTTCCCTTTTTGAAGGACCACTAAGGAATCCGTAAGCCAAAGCGCATCGTCCAAGTCATGGGTCACAAAGATCACGGTAGTTTCCATCTCCCGAAGCAACTCCTTCAATTCGTAGATCAGCTTCCGCTTTTGAATGGCATCTAGATGGCTGAAGGGCTCGTCCAAAAGCAACACCTCCGGCTCTACAGCCAAGGCTTGCGCGATGGCCACCTTCTGCTGCTGCCCCCCACTGAGCTGCCGTGGAAGGCGATCCTTGTAGGGAGTCAAGCCAAGCCGATCCAACAAGTGTGCGATGCGTTGTTTACGATAGTTTTCTTCGTAATTCAACAGCGGACGGGTAATGTTTTCTTCGACCGTGGTATTGGGAAAGAGTTGGTAATCCTGGTGGATCAGTTTGATCTCATCGTAACCAGGCACCAATTTTTCCGCGGGATTTTCAATTTTTTTCCCGTTCAATAACACCTCACCAGAGCTCTGAGTCAATAGTCCCGCAGCGATGCGGAGCAGAGTACTTTTGCCAGAGCCACTTTCCCCAATGATGGAGACAAACTCTCCCTTGGCTAGCTCCAAACTAAATTCCTGTAAGGCAGCGTGTGAATCGTAGGATTTGGTCAGTGCGCGGAGGGAAAAATAGGACATAGGCTAAGATGAAGTTACCAGAATTAAGGAATGCTTGTCCCTTCTAAGATAGAAAGGGAATTTTACTTATTTCTTATTTTCTGGTTTAACTCCTCCATTTTCGATTCGAATGGATGATTCACTTAAATCAGTGATCGCCTAGTACGCCAACCATCCCCCATCGGCAACGAGCGTTTCTCCATTGACAAAGGAAGCATCCTCGCAAGCAAGAAATAGAGCTACTCTGGCAATTTCATCTGCTTCGCCCATTCTAGGCATGGATCCTGCGCCGCTGCTACAAAGTGATGCTCCCTCCGGATCGGGTTCGGCCTCATCCATGATGTGAGTAGTCACTCCTCCCGGAGCAATTGCATTGCAACGAATGCCCTTTTGGGCATACATGAAGCCGATGTTTTTGCTCATCCCCACCAGGGCATGTTTGGAGGTGGTATAGGCCAACCCAGCACGAGCTCCCGCTACGCCTCCCACAGAGGCAATGTTGATTATGCTGCCTTTTCCTTGCTTCAGCATCTGCACGATGGCTAGCCTGCAGGCATAAAAAGGGCCGTTGACATTCACAGCCATGATTTTTTCCCAAAGGGCGTCCGTCACCTTGTCCAAGGGCATGAAGTTGTCCATGATACCCGCATTGTTGACCAGCACATCCAGGCTGCCGTACTCCTGTAGCGTAGCTTCTAGGAGGCGCTCCACTTGCTGCTGATCGGATACGTCGCAAGCCAAGCCCAAAGCATGCCCTCCGTGCTGCCGGATCTGATGGGCCACCGCCTCAGCGGCGACAGCATCCCGGTCAGCCACCACCACCTTGGCACCTTCCTGGGCAAAGAGCAGTGCAATGGCTTTTCCTATTCCAGAAGCAGCTCCAGTAACAAGGGCACAGGTGTTTTCTAGTTTTTTCATACAGATTTGGTTTTATAGGTGTAAAAAAAGTACGTCGGCTAGTGCATTAAAAAAGAACGTTGAGCCAGCAAATGCAGCGCTGTTTGGATAGGCAACGCTGGATAATTTTTCATCTCCTGTTACGCTGCGCCAAGGTAGGAGATAAGCAATCGTCAAATACTGATAAAAATCAGTCGAAGGGCTTTTTCTTTGGCGACCAAACAACCCGCTACTTTTTTTGTTAGTTTAGCATACTAAAACCTCTACATACCCATGAAAAATACCCTTTCTTTTCTATTGACCTTGAGCTTATTAGTGGTCGGTTCTATTGCTGCTAAGGCGCAAATCCAGCAGCCTGCAGCTAGTCCTGCAGCACATGTAAGCCAAGTGGTTGGCTTCACCAAAATCAGCATCGACTACTCTTCTCCTGCAGTGAAAGGCAGAAAAGTATTTGGTGGAATCATCAAGTACGGCGAAAGCTGGAGAGCTGGTGCCAATGGCCAGACCATCATCGAATTTAGCACCGCGGTGAACGTAGGTGGTAAGAATTTGGCAGCTGGTAAGTATTCTATTTTTGTAACTCCTGCAGCTTCTGGTGAGTGGACCATCCACCTCAACAAAAAAGCAGAGAGCATCTACAGCTACATGAAAGACAATAAGATCGATGAGGCAGCCCTTGCTGCTGACGATGCAGTAGCTGTGAAGGCAACTCCTGCAACTGTAGGTGCTACAGAACGTCTTCAGTACCATATTTCTGCTGGCAACAACAAGGTAGCTCAAGTAACTCTTGCTTGGGAAACATCCGCTGTTTCCTTTATGGTAGACACCTTGGTAGATCAAAAAATGGAGCAGTTTAAAAACCAGTTTTAAACTCTTCCGAGAAACACTTTAAATTCCTAAAACTCCTACCTGATTGAATTCAGGTAGGAGTTTTTTTTTTTGCTTGGCTGCATCTCCCAATTGCACTCTAGGCAAATGTCGCATAGATGTCATAGCTCCTCGCTTTTTTTCGAGGATTATTCCAGCCATTTTTGAGGAATGACCCTGGCTGAAAAAGTTAAAACCGCTAGAAAAACCCTCAATTGGACACAATCCGATCTCGCTGTACGTTGCGGTGTAACACTTCGCACCATTCAACGGATTGAAAAAGGCGAGGTGGCACCAAGTGCCTATACCTTGGGCAAATTGGTGGACCTATTAGCGCTAGAGCAAGAAGAAGTGGCGCTAAATCGACAGGAATCGGTACCAACTCCTCCCAAGAAATCAAAATTCATAACGTTTGGCTCCCGCTTCTTTTCTAAAAAAAATCACACTAAACTCCTCTTTATGTTCGCTGCCATCACCTTGATTTCTCTCGCTACTTTTTGGTTAGTTACTCCTAACCCTATTAAAGCCAGGGAAGGAGTTACAGAAAAAGTAATCCTCCAAACCATTAATTGTGAGACCGAAACCTCCTGTGATTTCCAACTTACTGTATTAACTAAGGAAGGGGCAATTCAACTTCAAAAAACCTATGGAGGCACAAGCTATGATAAAGCAAGTGCGGTACTTTCCACATCAGATGATGGTTACTTCCTTCTTGGTTCTACAAGTTCCTTTGGAGCAGGTAACTATGACATCCTGCTCATCAGAACAAATGAAAAAGGAGAAGTTGTCTGGCAAAAAACCTACGGTGGCTTTTTTAATGAATACGGAGAAAAAATTAGCCTAAGCGATGGGAAACTAACCATAGAGGGCCTCCAGCAGAAATGTACTACAGCCAATGTTTCGAATGACTGTTACATGGAGAAATGGAAGTTTAGTGTCGATGCAAATGGCAACCTACCTTAGCCAAATCTACACCTTCCTGTTCAAATCCAGGTAGGAGTTTTTTTTTGCTGTTCAAACTTGTTCCTGCTCTCAATCTAGAACACCTTTTTAACCTTCAATCAAAAAATCTTCCGGATTTTAGATTTTTAGTGTAATTTGAATCATTCGGTGGTGTGTTTAAAAAAGACAACTACTGAGATAGGCCAAGAATCCTTACCTAAGGAAGCATTGCCTGCTTAAATTTTATTTTTAGTACCCTAACTAATCTTGTGAAATCTGATTCCCATCTCGTATGAATACCCCAAACACCCAGTTTAACTACGTGAACTACCTCTGGAATGAGGAGAAAGCTGCACAACTCGAAGGCAATGAAGTTGACCTTTTCCTCTACCGTTCCAACCTCCTCGGAGCGGATCTCAGAATCACAAATTATGGGGGAGGCAATACTTCCTGCAAAACGGAAGAACTAGACCCCTTGACCAAAACCTGGGTGGAAGTGATGTGGATCAAAGGCTCAGGTGGAGATATCGGGACGATGACCCGCTCTGGTCTTGCAGGGCTGTATGTAGACAAGTTGAATGCCTTAAAAGGGATCTACCGAGGCTTGGAGCACGAAGACGAAATGGTGGGATTATTTGGGCACTGCCTCTACGATTTGGACTCCAAAGCTCCATCCATTGATACGCCCCTCCATGGCTTTTTGCCCTTCAAACACATCGACCACCTCCACCCGGATGCAGCCATCGCCATTGCCGCATCCAAGGATGGAGAAGAAATCACCAAAACCCTCTGGAAAGGAGCGATCGCTTGGGTGCCTTGGCAGCGGCCTGGATTTGACTTGGGACTCAAACTCAGAGAGGCCTTGGACAAAAATCCCGGCATTCGAGGCATCATGCTCGGAGGTCACGGCCTATTTACCTGGGGAGATACATCCTATGACTGCTACATCAATAGTTTGGAAGTCATTGAAACTGCCTCTGCATTTCTTGCTGAAAACTACGGCAAAAAGCGACCGGTTTTTGGAGGAGAAAAAATCAAATCACTGCCCCCAAATCAACGGAAAAGCCAAGCGGCTCAACTCGCACCGCTTTTGCGCGGATTGGCATCTTCAGCATCCCGAATGGTGGGCACCTTCACCGACAAGGAGGTAGTCTTGGAATTCAGCAACAGTCAAGATCTGCAACGCTTAGCTCCCATGGGAACCAGCTGCCCGGATCACTTTCTCCGCACCAAAATCTCACCTTTAGTTCTTGACCTTCCTGCAACTACCGACCTTTCAGATCTGAGTGGACTACGTCCCCAATTGGAAACTGCTTTTCAGTCCTACCGGGAACGCTATGCAGCCTATTACGAGCAACACAAACATGCAAACAGCCCTGCCATGCGGGACCCTAATCCAGTGGTGATAATTTGGCCAGGTGTCGGGATGTTTAGCTTTGCCAAAGACAAGCAAACCAGCCGGGTAGCTTCTGAATTTTACATCAATGCCATCCAAGTGATGCGTGGTGCGGAAGCCATATCCAGCTACGTATCCTTGCCACTTCAAGAGGCCTTCGACATCGAATACTGGTTGCTCGAGGAGGCTAAACTGCAGCGCATGCCAAAGGAAAAACCACTTTCCAGAAAGATTGCACTCATCACTGGAAGTGCGGGTGGCATCGGAAAAGGCATCGCAGAAAAATTCCTGCAGGAAGGAGCCTGTGTGATTATCTCTGATATCAACCAAGAACGGCTAGACCAAACTGCAGCAGCATTTGAGAAAAAATACGGCAAAGACAATGTCTTCGGCCTCCAGCTCGATGTGACCAATTCCGAAAGGATCGCCAGTGCTTCCCAAGCCATAGCACTTCAATTTGGAGGGCTGGATATTGTAGTCAACAATGCCGGGATTTCCATTTCCAAGTCCTTTGAAGACCATAGCGATCAAGATTGGGAGAAGCTCAACGACCTCTTGGTAATGGGGCAATTCCGCATCTCCAAACTGGGTGTTTCCTTGATGAAGCAGCAAGGTCTTGGTGGAGATATTGTGAACATTGTTAGTAAAAATGCTTTGGTAGCAGGTCCAAAAAATGTGGCTTACGGCACATCCAAGGCAGCCCAATTGCACATGTCAAGACTAATGGCCGCCGAACTTGCAGACGATAAAATCCGAGTAAATGTGGTCAACCCAGATGCAGTCATTGAAAATTCGAACATCTGGGAAGGTGGATGGGCAGAAAATCGCGCCAAAGCCTACGGCATCGAAGTAGCCGATCTCCCGCAATACTACGCCAACCGTACCCTTCTCAAGGAAAGCGTCAAGGTCAGTGATATTGCGGATGCAGCCTTTGCCTTTGTAGGCGGACTGCTCAACAAATCCACTGGAAATATGCTCAATGTGGATGGTGGTCTTGCTGCAGCTTTCCCAAGATAAACCCGAATAGCTCCTGTAATTCCAATGCCAAAAGTCCCAGTAACAGCCGTATTCGACATCGGGAAAACCAACAAGAAATTCTTTCTCTTTGACCAGAATCTTAGAGAGGTCTTTCATACCTACACCCGTCTGGAACCCATTCCTGACGAGGATGGATTTCCGAGCGAACCTGTGCTGCCACTTCGGGATTGGATGCTGGAGACATTTCAAGCCGCGTTAAATTCGACTGAATTTGAAATTACGCGGCTTAACTTTTCGGGACATGGCGCATCCTTTGTTCATACGGACCTGGATGGAGAGCCGGTAGCCCCATTGTACGATTACCTAAAGCCTTTTCCGGAGGAGCTTCTGGAAAAATTTTATGCCGAAAATGGAGGGAAATTTGTCTTTTGCAAAGAGACTTCATCCCCTCCTTTGGCGATGCTGAATTCAGGCCTGCAACTCTATTTTCTCAAGTATGCAAAGCCAGAAGTCTACCAAAAAATCCAACGAAGCCTCCACCTTCCGCAGTACCTAAGTTTGATTTTTACAGGCCAATTTGTCTCTGACTACAGCAGCATCGGATGCCATACCGCCTTATGGGATTTTGGAAAGATGGACTACCACGATTGGGTGAAACGAGAAGGAATAGACAGGCTACAGGCTCCCATATTGCCCGGAGATACACTGTTGAAAACCAAGCCTGAGCTCGGTGGAATTCCTTGCGGAATTGGCGTTCATGACTCTTCGGCAGCCCTTCTACCCTACCTGAAGCAGGAAACTGAACCCTTCGCCCTGCTATCAACGGGCACCTGGGCGATCAGCATCAATCCTTTCAACAAGACCCCGCTCTCGGAATCGGAGCTGACTAAGGACTGCCTCCAATTTTTGAGTATTTCTGGGCAGCCCATCAAGATCTCTCGCCTCTTTATCGGTGAGGAGCACAAGTACCAAGTGGAAGAAATGTATTCCTATTGGAATCTTCCCCTAGGCACCTACAAGAAACTTCAATTCGAAGAATCTTGGTACCAAAAAGTAAGCAGCCAGCCATCAAAAAGAATTCGCTTCCACTACATCCAGCCAGAAAATTTTGGGATCGAAAATGGAGATTCCAGCGATTGGGGCAGCTTCTCCGAATTTACAGAAGCCTATTACACCTTCCTGCATGAGCTAACTAGCATTCAGGCGGCCTCTGTCAAACTTGTTTTTGAGGGCGCACCTGTTACTCGGCTATTTGTAGACGGTGGCTTCAATGCCAACCCGATTTTTCTGGAGCTGCTGCGCAAAAAACTTCCTGGAATAGAACTTATCCCGAGTGATTTTCCAAATGGCTCTGCTTTAGGGGCAGCAATGCTCGTGAATGTGAACCCAAGCGCTTAACTTACCCCAATGAAAGCCAATTCCCCATCTGTCGCCTTGTTTATCCCCTGCTACGTAGATCAGTTCTACCCGCAGGTAGGAATTGCTACGCTGGAATTGTTGGAGAAATTAGGATGTAAGGTCACCTACCCTTCGGGTCAAACCTGCTGTGGGCAGCCCTTAGCCAATGCTGGGTATGCACGGGATACGGTAGGTACGGCAACCCATTTTATAGAGACCTTCAACGACTATGACTATGTAGTTTGTCCTTCTGGAAGCTGCACGCTGCACGTAAAAGAGCATTTTCCTGCTATTGCCGGCTTAGAAAAAGAACAGGAAGCCCTGGGGCATAAAATCTATGAACTCATCGAATTCATCACGGACGTACTCAAAATAGAAAAGCTGGAAGGGAAATTTCCCCATCGAGTAGGCTTTCACTCCTCCTGCCATGGGCAGCGAGGGCTGCACCTCTCCTCTGGATCGGAACTCAATCAACCTCCCTATAATAAGGCCCGCAAACTCCTGGAAAATCTAGCCGGATTGGAATGGGTGGAACTCAGCAGAACAGACGAATGCTGTGGCTTTGGAGGAACTTTTGCCGTCACCGAAGAGGCGCTTTCCATCCAAATGGGCAAAGACAGGCTTGCAGATCACCTGGAGCACAAAACCGAAATCCTCACCGGAGGAGATATGTCCTGCATCATGCACTTGCAAGGCATTGCCACCCGATCCAAGCAGGAGTTAAAGTTTCTTCACCTAGCGGAAATCCTAAACCAGTCCCTGTCATGACACATCCGGAGAATGCAGCTGAATTTCTAAAGGATAGCCAAAAAGCGAAATGGCACGATGAAACGCTTTGGTTTGTTCGCGACAAGCGAGACAAAGTCAGCAAAGGCATCCCCGAATGGGAGCAATTACGGGAGTTGGCTTCCGGAATCAAGGACAATGTCCTTGCAAACCTTGCCGATTACTTGGAGGAATTTGAGCGCAATGCCACAAAAAATGGAATAATTGTCCATTGGGCAGCAGACAGCGAAGAACACAACCGGCTGGTACTAGAAATCCTCCAACAGCAAAACTGTACTGCAGTCGTCAAAAGTAAATCCATCCTCACGGAGGAGTGCCACCTCAATCCCTACTTGGAAAAACACGGCGTCGAGGTGGTAGACACCGACCTTGGAGAGCGCATCGTCCAGTTTCTCAACCAGCCCCCCAGCCACATAGTCTTACCGGCGATTCACCTGAAAAAAGGAGAGATTTCCGAACTTTTTCACGAGAAGCTCAACACCGAAAAAGGCAATGAAGATCCGGCCTACCTCACACAAGCTGCACGAGTTCACCTGCGGGAGAAATTCTTTGCCGCCAAGGTGGCCATCACCGGGGTCAACTTTGGAATTGCGGAGACGGGGGAATTTATCGTGTGCACCAACGAGGGCAATGCTGATATGGGGGTTCACCTGGCCCAGGTACACATCGCCTGCATGGGCATCGAAAAAATCCTCCCCAGACGGAAAGACCTCGGGGTATTTCTTCGCTTGCTGGCTAGATCGGCTACCGGGCAGCCCATTACCAACTACAACTCACATTTCAGAAGCCCATCGCCCGGAAAAGAAATCCATATCATCCTAGTTGACAACGGCCGTACGGCGCAGCTGGCACGAGAGAAATTTAGAAACTCCCTCAAATGCATCCGTTGTGGAGCCTGCATGAACACCTGTCCCATCTACCGTAGAAGTGGGGGTTTCAGTTACAATAGCACTGTTCCAGGACCTATTGGATCCATTTTATCTCCAGGGCTAGATTTGAAGAAGCACAGCAGCCTTCCCTTTGCCTCCACACTTTGCGGAAGTTGCACGGATGTATGCCCTGTGAAAATCAACATTCACGAGCAACTGTACGAATGGAGGCAGGAGGTGACCAAAACACAGGGCGAATTCGCCAAAGGCTTGGCAATGAAGTTGGCAAGCGGAATCTTCAAGAGTCCTCTAGCCTATAAAATTTCGGGGAGCTTGATGCGGAATGCGCTAAAATCCCTTCCGAATAGCCTGATTTATCATCCTTTGAATAGCTGGGGAAAAAATAGAAACCTCCCAGATGCTCCTAAGGAATCTTTTCAACAGTGGTATCGAAAAAACAGGTCATGAGCAGCAGAGAAAAAATCTTAAGCGCGATTCGGAGCCTGACCCTCGAATCCAAAGCACTGCCCGATATTCCTAATTTCAGCAACTCAGGAGATTTGGTGGAACGATTTACGCAGTCCATCTCCGGCAACAAGGGCGAAGTGCTATCCAAAGGCGAGTTGGAAGAATGGTTTTCATCTTCGGGCTTTTCAAAAGTGATTTCCCGTTCCTCCCAGTTCTCCGAGCTTGCTACCCTTTCTTTGCCGGAGGACCCGCATGCCTTGGAGACCTTGGAAGTAGCCATCTTAGACGGACAATTTGGGGTAGCAGAAAATGGAGCCATCTGGCTTGAGGATAGGCAGCTTGGACTTCGTGCGCTTCCCTTTGCTACCGAGCATTTGGTGATTGTTCTCGATCGCAACCTTCTTGAGGATACCATGCATCAAGGGTATGAGAAAATAGCAGCAGCCCATTCCGGCTTTGGATTATTCCTTGCCGGCCCCTCCAAAACCGCAGACATTGAGCAGTCCTTGGTCATTGGAGCGCAGGGAGCCAAGAGTTTGAGGGTGGTATTGATTTAGATAATAGTAGCAAGTATCAAGTAGCAAGACGGTTCTAGAAGAAAGATGCGAGAAACAAGAGCCAAGAGTAGAGAGCCTGCTTCTGGCTAAAGACAGGTTGTCCCTACTTCGACATTCTGCACTGGGCGTTCAGCGTTCGACATTAGGGCGAAGCAAGAGCTGAGATACCCGCCGCGGCGGGCAGACGAAAGAAGCAAGATGAATTGAATCGTGCTCCTAAGACAGAATTTTCATATCAACAGAACTGAGTCTAATCTCTTGTTTCTTGTATCTAGAGTACTTGGTAATTCCCTTTATTATACTATTCCATTTACACCTTCTCTACCCACTCCACCCCGGTGTCTTTCCAGGCTCGATCCCGAGCTGAATCCAGTACTGCCTCACACACTTTCTGCGTTTCAAAAGCATCGCGGAAGGTAGGGTGACAAGATTCACCAGTTTCCAAACTGTGGAAGAAATCAGCCACTTGATGGATAAAGGAATGTTCGTAACCAATAGAGGTTCCCGGGATCCACCAACGGTGCATGTAGGGGTGGTCTCCATCCGTGACGTGAATGGATCGCCAGCCTCGCACCTTGCCTTCGTCGCTGTGGTCAAAATATTCCAAACGGGTCAAATCATGCAAATCCCAACGGATGGAGGCATGCTCCCCATTGATCTCAAGGGTGTATAAAGCCTTGTGTCCTCGTGCATAGCGCGTGGCTTCAAAAAGCCCAAGGGAACCATTGTCAAAGTGGCAATGAAAAATACAAGCATCATCAATTCCTACTGCCTGCTTTTTGCCCGTGTCCGAATGCACACGCTCTTTTACAAAGGTCTCGGTCATCGCGGAAACATCTTTGATTCCTCCGTTGATCCACATGGCTGTATCGATGCAGTGCGCCAGCAAATCGCCCGTTACTCCTGAGCCTGCTGATTCTACATCCAATCTCCAGGTTCCATCTCCACCCTGAGGCAAGTCCGGGTTGATGGTCCAATCTTGAAGGAAGTTGGCTCGGTAATGGAAAATCTTGCCCAGTTTCCCCGAAGCAACGATGTTTTTGGCTAGGGTCACTGCTGGCACACGGCGGTAATTGTACCACACTGTGTTTTTTACACCTGCTTTTTCAACCGCCTCCAGCATGCCTTTGGCTTCGTCAACAGTTCGGGCAAGGGGCTTCTCACAAAGAATCATTTTGCCAGCCTTTGCCGCAGCAATCGCAATTTCTGCATGCATGTCGTTTGGCGTACAGATATCCACTGCGTCAATATCCTCACGGGCTAAAAGCTTGCGCCAGTCTGTTTCGTAGGAAGCATAGTCCCAGCGTTCCATAAAAGCCTTGGCGTTAGCTTCTCTTCGGGAACAGCAGGCTTGCAATACAGGGCGGTATTCGTATTCAGGAAAAAAGTCAGCCAAGCGCTTGTAGCCATTGGTGTGAATTCTGCCCATCAGCCCTGTGCCGATGAGGCCTACACGAATTAATTTTTTGTTGCTCATTTTTCTAGTAAGAATGATGTAAAAGAAAGATCTCTAGTATTCAATTAATGGATAAGTGACAGTGAATTTTATTGGGCTAAAGGAGCTACAAGAACAAATTCACAGCCCTCAGCATCAATGCCCCTGTGCATTACGAACTGCAATCATCGCAGCCAGGATGTCGTTCCAAGTTTGCTGCTTTTCCATGACCTCATTGGGGAACATGCAGCCATCCCAGCAAATGTGGGTCAAGGCTTGGTTGTAATTTCCAACAGCATCTCGCATCCAGTAGCCAGCATCATGGGCGATGTCAAGCAACCCATTCGGATCGGTTGCCTGGCAGTGACGGCCAGTTTTATCGTGCGATCCAGATCCAAACACCGAACCATCATTCTGGGCCACGTGAAAGTCAATGGTCCAAGGGCGCAGTGCATCTGAAACTGTTTTAATGGCAGCTTTGATCACTTCCCTATCCTTCAAATCTGCATCAACTGGCAGAATGCGATGCTCTGGGGCATTGTAGCCCATGGTGTATAGGAAGGTATGGGACATGTCGGCCTGGAAACCCACATTCTTTCGATCGGTCATTTCTAGCAATTCAACCATGTGCTTCCAGCTGTGCATGCCACCCCAGCAGATTTCTCCTTCTGCAGCCAGCTTTTCTCCATAGCCAGCGGCAACATCAGCGGCTTCCTGGAAAGTTTGGGCAATCAATTTGGAATTGCCGAGTGGATCCTTGGCCCAGTCGGACACGCCTGCAGCGGAGTCAATCCGGACGATTCCATAATCCCTGACGCCAAGCGCCTTAAGCTGCTGTCCAAATTCGCAAGACTTGCGAACCATCTCCACAAAAGTTTTGCGCTGATCGGCTGTGCCCATGGCTGAGCCTGCCCAGATTGGGGCTACAAGTGAGCCTACTTTAAGGCCATGTTTGGAAACTTTCTCCGCTAGCTTTTTAGCTTCTTCCGCCTGATCCAGGTAGATATGTGGTTCGAGTAAGCCCACATCAATTCCATCAAATTTGACTCCGTCCACTTCAGCTGCAGCGGTCATTTCGAGTAACTGATCAAAGGCGATTACAGGTTCTGAATCTGGGCCTTTTCCAACCAATCCTGGCCAAGTGGCATTGTGCAGTTTGGGTAATGTATTCATTGGTATTTTGGGTTAGTAACGTAGTTCAACTAAAACTTTCTCTAATATTTAAATCACAATACCGTCAAATCAGGATTCTTGGGCCCAAAATGCTTGAGCATCACGATAGGATCTGATTTGGAGGTGTTGGTAATTTTTACTCCTGCCTTCGCAGCGGCTTCGGATACGAAATATTCATCCTGGGTCAACTGGCCAAAACGGATCAGCGAAGGAGTTTCAATATCCCAAGCACCCATTTTTCCATGCCCTTGCATCATGATCATGCCATAGGCTGCCGCATCTCGAATCACAACGGTCTGGCCAGGTAGCACGGTAAGTTCCTTGGCACTGTAGTAATGAGAACGGTAGCAAATCCAGGTTTCCTGGTAGCCCGCAGCCTGCATTTGAGCGGGGTCCGCCACCGGCTTGGGTTCCATGTAGTGGTTGTCCATCAAGTTGGGATTGACGTTCAGATCCCAATCGATCATTTCCAACAAGAGTTCGTAGTCTCCCCAACGGTTTTTTGGACAAGCATTCCAAAGCAATTCATCCGGAATAATGGCTTCATTCACCAAGGATTGGTACATCGCAAAGATGTCGGAGGCTTTTTGCGGTTCGTAGGTACACATGCTACCAGGCGCATGGAGCATCCCAGGAGGGACATCCCAACCCGTGCCCGGCTGCAAGCGAAACGCTTGGGAGTAATTAGTGATCTTGTTGTCCCCTTTGTTGAAGTTTTTCAAGCAATCCAGAATGGTTTCCTTGCTCGTTCCCGGAGCAATGCCAAAGAAGGTGTAAGGAAAATCTCCTCCGTGGTTATTCACTTGTGGGGGAAAATAGTAGGCCTCTGGCTTTCCATTTTGACCAGTCAATTTGCCAAACTCATCCGAAGGGTGAATGTGGTGCGGCAAAGGTCCCATGTTGTCAAAAAATTTGGAGTACATGGGCCAGGACTTGAACTCATTCCATAGGCGTGAGCCGATCAGGTCAGCACCCAGTTCCTCCACTGCATCCTTGAGCAGCCCAAGCGTTACTTTTCCGCCATCCTCTAGGGCAATGTGACTTAAGCCTTCATTTTTTGAAGTCAGTGGCCCGTTTTGGGCAGCAGTGGTAGAGGCAAACCAGCGTTCATCGATCCCTCCACGCATGCCTCCAAAGGCATAGTAATCGTCAGGGTGAAGTTTAATTCTTCTTCCCGGCACACAAAAAGATCGGGGCACCCAGGTGGGGGTCAATCGTACAATTCCTTCGCCCTGTTCGAGCGCTTTTTTGGCAAAACTCATAGGTCTGTATTTTGGGTTAGTGGTAGTAGTCTATTTTTTTCTTTTAAATCATTCTATAAGCGGCAGTTCATTTCAAACTGGGTCAAGAAAATTCCCGAGCGGCCTCACCTATCAATACGCTGAGGTGGAGGTCATAACTTCGGCTTTCACCTGGCTCTAGCTCAACCAAACTCTGATTCGCTCGCGCAGCAGCCTGTCCAATTGGTGGATTTGTAGCCGGCTCAAGTGCTGTTACGTATTCATTTTTTCCCCAATGCTGCCAATGGATAAGCCAAGGCAATTGGGTTTTGGAAAAGGAAATCTTCAGTCCCAATCCCAATTGATCGTTGACATAGCCGCAAATAACGTGTTGCTCCTTATCTCCCTGAGGGTCAATAAAGGCTACCTCTTCACCAAAGCCAGCATGGCTATCCATGGCCGCTGGACAGTGTCTGAATCCATCTTTTCTGGAATTTTGACGAATGTCAGACTCTCCAAGTCTCGGTTGCAACTCACCCTGCCAGACAATCCGCGTTCCTTCATCTATCAATGGCCATCCACAATTGATATGGTACAAGAGCATGTGAGGAGCTTTTGCATTCCCTCGATTCGTGACTTGGTCTTGGATCCTAATTTCTGCCGATCCGATTGTTCCGGAGATCCTTCGAACGAGTTCCAAACTGGGACCAAAGGTGCTGCTTTCAGTAACTTTTCCGACCACCTCAAAACCCAGGTCCCCAGAGAAAATATCGGGTTGCTTGATGGAAATGATTTCGGCGGCTAGGTTGGAATAATTGCCGTGCAATCCTCGAGATCCATTCGCATCGGAATTGGGAGGGCCGGCATTGGATAATCCGCAAGTAGTCAACAAGCCTCCACCAAAGGTACGAAGCCAATCAATCCCTTTATTGGAAAATGGTTGGGGAGCAGTCAAGCCAGCATGAGAAATCCAGGCCAGGCTATGTTCATTGTGAAAGGCATCCAAAATATCCATTCCTCGGTCAAGCACCACCTTATAGCGAAGTCCAGTTCCCGTATTGATCCAAGCGATACGAACTCCTCGACCTGCTCCATTGTCCAAAACGGAAGTTTCAATACCTCCCAGTTGCTGGGAGTTGGAGAGGGTATGCTTCCAATTTTGGGAGTCTTTATGCTTCATTTTTTTACTGTAAAACCCAGGATTGGGCTAATCTTCCCTATCCCTTTTTCAAGAGAATATTCTTAAACATCACCTTCATGGGTGGGCCTACATGGACTTGAAAACCAAATAAACCGCTCGGTTTTCTGTTTTTAGCATCCTCGTCTAGTACTTCACTCATCAGCGTGCCGTTGACATAATGCTTCATCAGATTCCCCTTGGCTACGATATGAATCGTGTTCCACTCCCCTTTTTTGATCAGATTTCCCAAGGCAGCGCGATCGCCAAGTTCATCTACCAGTACCAATCCTTTCCAGGCATTGTTCTGCACATATCCACCTATCGATGCGAAGGAGTCTGGGGCTGAAGTAATTTGCGTTTTCTGACCTCGGTAAGCCAAAGTGGTCCGCTTTCGCTCTTCGTAGTTTTGACCTGTATAGAGATTACCCCCATCGATATCGGCCTGGTAGCCTCGTAGGGCATAGGGTACCTCCGTAAAGCGCTCACTTCGGTATTGCACCCCGGAATTTCCTTTTTCTGAAATCCAAAAATCTACCTTCAACTCAAAATCTCCGAGTTCTCCCCCCTTCCAGATGATGAAGGTATTATTCTTAAGAAGCGTTGCAGCGGTAATTTCTCCCACAATCGCCTCGTCTTTTACCGACCAGTAGACCGGATCAAATTCCCATCCATCGAGACTTTTTCCATCAAAAATGGGTGTAAATCCATCTTGAACCGTTTTGATTGGAATGTGGGTTTGACGAGATGTCCCCTCGTTGGAGAAGAGTGACGATGCCAAAAGAATCACCGCGACAAATACTTCTAGGAGAAGGAAAGATTTGAGGGTAGGGAATTTCATTTTTGTGTAAGAGGTTGTTTGTACACGGCATGATTTGCATTGCCTCCAGAAATCAAATAGGCAATCAGATCCTTCAATTCTTCCTCATTTAGTCGATTGACAAGACCAGGCATCATGATGGAGATGTCTGAATTCTTCTTAAGCGAAACGGTATTTTTTGGAACCTTTTTGATATCAGCCGGAGCAAATGGGTTCTGAGAGAGGTAGTAATTTTGTGCATCCTCATCGGTGATTTTTCCCACCAAAGATCCTCCAGCCTTGAGTTCAAGAACAGTAGCATGGTATTGATCGGAGATGGTGGCATTCGGGTCCAGCGTGGCTACTAGAATATCCTTGGCAGAAAAGCGCGTTCCCAACTGACTCAAATCCGGGCCAATCGCTCCTCCTGCTCCTTGCATGGTATGACAGGATTGGCAAAGGCTGGCGGCATACATGGCTTTGCCTTTTACCAAGTCTCGACCGACTAGGTTGGTAAGCAAGGGCTCTGCCTCCTCTACCGTCCAACGTCTACCAGGACCTTCGGGCTGAGTTCCAGAATTCACAATATCGTTTCCACTCTCGGTCAGCAATTTTCCTCCCGACAGCTCGTCGTACTTCTCGAAATCTGCTTTATCCACGGAGGCCAAAGCCATTTTTCGAGCACGATCCAGGAATCCCACATAACTTCTACCACCTTTGTAGGCAGTCAGTGCATTCTTGATCCATCCAAAATACTCCTCCCGCTGTGCCGCAGTCCAGCCTTTGTCCGCGCCACCCAAAACGGTAGCGTAGAAGGTAGCTTGCGCAGGGGGAACATTGGCTAGCATGTTGGCGATATCCAAACCGTATTGTGGGTTTCGGAAAATCAAATCGGAAGAGGCCGTAAATGTCTTTTGGTAGTGGGGATCGTCTTTGGCATCCTTGAGTAACGCAAGGGTCTTCCCTACCGCAGAAGGTGCATCCAGGTGCACAAGCAAGATGGATAGGGATCTATTGAGCAGGTTGTCATCAGCAGGATAATGGGGATCTAAATAGGTCACCAACTGGGCCTTGCTAGCAGTAGCTCCTTTATCGTAGCGCGCCAAGATGACTTCAATGGTTCGAAGAATATTTTGCTTGTCGGTAGCTGAAAGTGTAGCATAATCCACCTGCATCAGGCTTTCCAACATGCCGGCTGCATCTGCATCCGTGCCCTGGTGAGCCAAGGCCAAGATGGCTTGAATTTTCGAGGTAGGATTGGTTTCCGCCAGGGCTTTTGCCTTCCAAGTGGCTACCGGCTGATGTTCTACGGCCACACGGGCAGCATACTGCACAAATCGATCCGGATGATTCAGGTTGCTCCAGGCTTTTTCCAATCCTGCTGCGGAAGCTCCTTTGGCATGGAACTGCTCCAGCTCCCTTCTCAACTTCGCCTCCTGAGGGAGATCCGCTTCCTTGAGCGGCGTATGGGCATCCAGTTCTCCTTTGTAGTATACGCGGTAGAGGTCCGATTCCAATCTTCTACCTCCCGTAGCAAAATACAGGGCCCCATCCGGTCCAATCGTACCATCAGTCAATGGTAGTGGCGCTCCTGAAATAAATTCTTCGGCAGAGGCCTCGTAAGTCGCTCCTTTTGGAGTCAAATGGATGGCATAGATGATTCCAAAACTCCAATCAAATGCATACAAGGCCTTTTTGTATTTACTTGGAAAATTGGCCTTGGCTCCAAACATTACATTGGTGGGTGAACCCTGTCCAATATTGAGGGTGGCCGGAAGGTTGTCCGGGTAGTTGGGCGACCATTTGGAGTTACCGGTTCGCCATCCGTACTCGGAACCACTGGTCAGGTGAGTAATGCGGGTAGGTCGGTACCAAGGCATTCCAAAATCCCATTCCATATCCGAATCGTATCCGAAAATATCACCCACTTCATTGTAGTCAAAGTCAAACGTGTTTCGGTAGCCCGCAGAAATCAATTCCCAATCTTTTCCTTCGGGATCTATTCGTGCTAGCCAGCCTCCTGGCGCTTTACGGTCATTTGCATGGCCCCGAGGATCTTTGATTAAGGGGAAAAGGTTGTCCTCCTGCCATACCCTCGGCAATCGGTAATGATTCATTTCGGGCACATCCACATGGTTACCGGCTATGAGGTAGATTCCTTTTCCATCAGGGGTAAGCTTCAAAGAATGTGGACCATGCTCTCCTTGCTCTCCCTTGAGTTCTTTGAGTTGGGTAACGGTCTCAAATTGATCATTGCCATCCAAATCCTGGATTCGGTAAAGTCCGGTAGGTAATCCGAAGTTTTCATTGGGATCATTATTCACCACCACATACAGAGAGTTGAAGGCATAGAGTAAGCCTTGTGCATAACCCATACCGACCAGGGAATCGGCTACATTGCCAATCTGAAGTTGCTCCACTTTTGGCTTTACCGTGGAATCCGAACCTATCGGAGGAAGTTCCAGGCGATACAAAAATCCATACTGATCGGAGGTGATCATGCGACCTTTGTCATCGAAGGTCATGGCTACCCAAGAGCCCTGCTCATTTTCTCCGGGGCTGTAGAGTAATTCGGCTACAAAGCCATCCGGCAACTTGAGCTTATCTAATTTTGGATTTCCTGTGAGCTGCCGCTCTACTTCTTTTTGGTTACAACCGAATCCAAAAAGGAGCATTGCACTAAGCAAATAAAGAAAACGAAGTTGAGGTCGTTGAAACATAGATTTTGGGTGTATTGCTAGGTGAAATTTCTAGATCGCTGAATCAAGATGAGAAAAATTTCATGAGTTTAAAAGTAGTTTTAGTAAGATTTTTATTTGGTCAATTGGGGTGATGGGTATCCGAATTTTTTGCACAATTGGTAAAAAAGCCATTGACAATAGAAATCATTCTGCTTAGTATTAAGTAAAATATCTAGCCCAGAATGATCAACACACGCTCCCTCAACTACACTCCCGTACTCCTACTTGCCCTTTTCGCACTTTTTAGCTGTACTTCTGGACCTACCTTGGAACTCCGAAAGGGCACTCGAATTGCCCTAGTAGGCAATAATTTGGGTTCTAGAATGATGGAATTCGGTGGGCTGGAAACAGAACTACACCTACGATACCCTGACAGCACCCTCTTCATTCGTAACCTCAGTGATCCTGGAGACACCCCAGGTTTTCGACCTCGCTCAGGCACCAACGATCCCTGGGCATTTCCTGGAGCTGAACAATTTCAGGACGAATACGCTACCAATTCTGGGTCGGAAGGATTTCTAGAAAAACCAGATCAGTGGCTGACTCGATTGAAGGCAGATGTGGTCATAGGATTTTTTGGCTTCAATGAATCTTTTCAAGGAGAAGCCAAACTTCAAAATTTCAAGGACGAATTGGAAGCCTGGATTGTTCATTCCAAGGCACAGCGCTACAATGGAAAAGCAGCCCCACAACTTGCCCTAGTGTCTCCCATTGCCTTTGAGGACTTATCCGAAATCAAGGATGTCCCGAATGGAAAACTGGAAAACGAAAACTTGCAGCGCTACACCGAAGCCATGGAGGAGGTAGCCAAAAAGCATCAAATCGTCTTTGTGGACGCTTTTACCCCAAGTAAAAGTTGGTACCAAGACAGTGCCGAGCCGCTCACCATCGATGGAAGCCAACTGACTGAAGAGGGCTATGAAAAGCTGTCGGTGCTTCTCGCAGACAAAATTTTCGGAAAAGCCTCAACCAAGGCAGAAGCCAACAAAGAGCTGATCGAACAAGCAGTACTTGAGAAAAACTGGTTTTGGAACAACGACTACAAAATCCCCAACGGAGTGCATGTCTTTGGTAGACGCTACGATCCTTTTGGGCCAGACAACTATCCTTTTGAATTGGAGAAAATTCGCCAGCTCACTGCGATCCGAGATACAGCTATTTGGGAAGCAAATGTGGGAAAAACGAAAGACCTCAAGGCAGCCGATGCGTTGACACCCTCCTTGCCAGAGGTGGAGACCAACTACAACCCAGAGGCCAATGGTAGTCTAGACTATTTGTATGGAGAAGATGCTCTCAAGTCCATGAAGGTGCCAGAAGGATACAAAATCGAACTTTTCGCTTCTGAAAAAGAATTCCTTGACCTCGCCAATCCGGTGCAACTCTCCTTTGACAATAAGGGTCGGCTTTGGGTGGCTACCATGCCGAGCTATCCGCATTACAAACCCGGAGATCCACGTCCTTCAGACAAACTACTCATCTTGGAAGACACCAATGGAGATGGGAAAGCCGATAGGCAAAAGGTCTTTGCGGACAACCTCCACATCCCAGTAGGCTTTGAAATTGCAGCAGAAGGGGTGTATGTGTCCCAAGGGACAAATTTGATTTTGCTTGAAGATACCAATGGAGACGACAAGGCAGACAAGAAAACTGTCCTGCTTTCCGGATTTGACGACCACGATACGCACCATGCCATCTCTGCCTTTGCCGCAGACGAAAGTGGCGCGATCTACATGGCAGAAGGGGTATTTTTACATACCAATGTGGAAACCTCCTACGGTCCCGTTCGTGCTACCAATGGTGGATTTTACCGCTACGAACCCAAGCGACACAAGTTGGAGCGAGTAAACCAAGTTAGCATTCCCAACCCATGGGGCATCGCTTTTGATCACTGGGGACAAAACTTCTATGCAGAAACTTCCGGTCCAAATGTCAACTGGATGCTTCCCGGCTCCACCCTACCCCGCTATGGAAATGGAAACTTCAAAGGTCCGAACCTCATTGAAAAAGACCACATGGTTCGCCCTACCTCAGGACTGGAATTTATCTCCAGTAGACATTTTCCAGATGACGTTCAGGGCGATATGATCATCAACAATACCATCGGATTTTTGGGTACCAAGCAGCACCAGATGCTGGATGACACTGTCGGCTTTACCAGCAAGTGGAGACAAGATTTGGTCGTATCCTCGGATCGGAATTTTAGACCCGTGGATATGGAAACTGCCCCTGATGGCTCCCTCTACATTGTGGATTGGCACAATATCCTCATTGGACACATGCAGCACAATGCACGAGATCCCTTGCGAGACCATGTGCATGGACGCATTTACCGATTGACCTATCCTTCTAGACCCCTAGTTACGCCTGCAAAAATCGATGGTCAACCTATTCCAGCTCTTCTGGAAAACTTGAAACTTCCCGAATACCGAAGCCGCTACCGTACCCGTCGCGAACTGAGAGGAAGAGATGCGACAGCGGTAACCACGGCTATTGAGAAATGGCTAAAAACCTTAGATAAAAATAATCCGGACTACGAGCACCAGCGCTTGGAAGCCCTCTGGGTCACCTGGGGAGCCAATCGCGTCAATGCTACACTTCTGAAAGAATTGCTTGCATCCACCAACTACAAGATACGCGCTGCAGCCACCCGAGTACTACGCTATTCAGGCCACCAGATTCCTGATCAAGCTCAATTGCTGACCAAAGCAGTACAAGATCCCCATGGGCGTGTACGAATGGAAGGGATTGCGGCAGCTTCGTGGCTTCCACCTGCACAAGGAGTACCTATTCTTGCCCAGGCTCAAAATCAACCCAAGGATGCTACCTGGATTCCAGGCACCTTGGAAACAGCCATTGCCCACCTTAATGGGCTTTCTGTAGCCCAGAAAAAGGAGGAAGATGTCAAATCCTCTCTGACCGGTTCGGATCGAGAACTCTTCGTACTTGGAAAGGAAATCTATGCGCGAGAAGGATTGTGTAGCACCTGCCATCAACCCGATGGTGGAGGCTTGACTGCCTCTGAATTTCCTCCACTACGAGGTACCCCATGGGTCACCGGCAGCCCAGAACGACTCATCAAATTGGTGCTCAAAGGACTAATGGGTCCTATGGAAGTAGCAGGAAGAAGCTATTCGGGACAGGTTCCAATGACGCCGCACGAAGGCATGCTCAACGATTCCGAAGTGGCGGCTGTGCTCACCTACGTACGCAATTCATTCGGCAACAAAGCTTCTCCTATTTCTCCTGATTTGGTGAAAATAGTGCGGGAAGAAGTCAAGGGAAAACAAGGATTTTGGAGCCCTCAAGAATTGTTAAAGGCGCATCCTTTGGAGAAAAACTAGGCTTTATCGCCTAGTTTTTTACTCCACCTTTTGAATAGGATACCAAGTACTTACCCCATTTTCATTGATGGCTTCGATGGTAAAGTAGTAAGGCTTGGTACGATCCAAGGTTTTGAGCCAATATTCATTGTTGCCCAGCACCATGATCGAAGTGTATAGCTTGTCAGGTGCGGTACCGTAATACAGATTGTACGCATAGGCATCAGAAGATGGAGCCCATTTGATGAAGGCACTACGCTTGTCCTTTTCGGTACGGAAGACCATAAACTGGGAAACCTGCTTGGGAACTGCTCCTCCTCCATTTCCAAAAACTCGGAATCCGGAGAGGGCAAATTTGCCGGTAGGCATCCATACGTTGACCAACTTGAGGAAACGCGTTTTTACAGGCTGCTTCAGTTCCACGTACTCGTGCGGAATGTCCGTGGTGTTTTTGCTTTTGTCTACCAAGATCTCCCACTTTTTCCCGTCAAGCGAGTGATAGAGCAGGTACTGGTGGTATTGGTCAGTTCGCTTACCGAGGCGATCTTGGTCCACGTCCTGATCGGCATAGTTGATCTGCACCGCATGTACCGTACTCAACTGCCCTAGGTCGGTTTGGATCCACTCTCCCTTGGCACCCGATTGCGCACTCCAGTAGGTTTTGAGGTCCTCGTCATTGGCTTTGTTAGGGGAAAATCCCCCCAAAGTAGAGGACACCTGCATGGGTTTGTCGTAGTTGAGCAGCATCCAGCCCGTAAACTTTCCGGCCTTTTCGGTATCCGGAAGGTAATGCGGATAGTCTCCAAATGCGGTACTGGACCACATGACATCGTCTTTGTCAAAGCCAGCGGGCCAGATGCCTAGGCGACGTTCGAAGGTATTTTTGACCGAAATCATGATCGTGCTGATGTGCCAGTACTTACCTTGGTTATCCTTGAAAGTACTGCCATGTCCTGCTCCTCGAGCAAAACCACCTAACTTCATGCTTAAGGGATCCGATTGGGGAGTAAAAGGTCCCAAAGGAGTTGGGCCCACCACTACCCCATCGGCATAGCCAGAGAATTCGGTGCCTGGTGCGCCATATTGCAGGTAGTATTTTCCGTTGTGTTTGGTGACATGGGCCCCTTCCATAAAGGGATCCAGGAAGGTATTGTCCATGTGCTCCCCAAAGCGCTGCCAGCCGTACTTGTCCGGTTCTAGGAGGTACATTTCCTTTCGCGTTCCGATGGGAGCCATTGTTTTTCGGTTCAACTCAACTCCGTAGAGTGGATAGCGGTTGGAGCTCCCGTTGTACATGTAGAGCCTACCGTCATCATCGGTGAAGAAGTCGGGGTCCCAGCCCCCAATTTCAAATTTTTCTACCAAGGGTTTCCACTCGTTTGCCTTGGGATTGGTACTCATCCAAATGGTGAAATCCTTTTCATAGGTAGAGCCCATGACCAAGACCGTATCCCCTACAATCCCAACTGCAGGAGCGCAGAGCTCATCGTAGACTTTGTTCCAAGGCTGAAGAAAGCGTCTGGAATGAAAGTCCCAGTTCAACATATTTTCACTTGTCCAATAGCCCCACTGATTGGTGGAGAACAGGATGTAACTCCCCTGGTAGTTGACGATGACAGGATCTGCAGTGGCCCGGTGCCTGCCCCATTCCGAAAAATTGGGGATGGGCGTGTAGCCATAGTCCAGGTTGATTGGATTACAGTAAGTCTGCTGCTGGGCCTGAGCACCAAAGGCGAGGAAAAGAAGAGGGAGGAGAAGGAAAAAACGCATCGCTAAACAATTAGAATTGGAATACACCTGGAGCAGAATCTTTAGAAGCCAAGGATAAATCCTTTAACCCTCCACTGAGCCGCTCTTTTCAAAAATACGAGAGCGCAAGTCAAGAAAAAAATAGGATTTCCAGAACGGGACATTTAAAATTCTGGAGCCCCTAGAATTAACTATTTAAAAACTTATACATATATTTGTCACACTAACAATTGCTATGACACAAGAACTCTTCGCGAGCTATTCCTTTTTGTTGGACCGAACGGCCCGCAAGGTAAAGCAGTATGCGCAACAGCAATTTAAGCGAGGAGGCTTTGACGTGACTGTAGATCAATGGTTGGTCTTAAAAAACCTGGCGGAAAACCCTGAATTGAGCCAAACCGAGTTGGCAAACCTAGTATTCAAGGATCACCCCACGCTTACCCGGATATTGGATTTATTGCACAAAAAAGGGTACATCATCCGAGTACAACATCCACAGGACCGCAGAAGTTTTCAATTGCACTTGACCGAAGCCGGTGTAACCAAAGTGGCTGAATTGAGACCGAAAGTTCTTCAATTTCGGGAGAAGGCTTGGGAGAATCTGACTGAAAAGGACTTCTTGGAATTCAAGCGCATCCTGAATACCATCTACCAAAATTTGGACGAGTCAAACAAAGATACCAACAGCTAGTTTGGAATTCAGTAGATGAATTTCAGGCCCTAACCAAACGCATTTAACTACTCCATGAACACCCCAACCATCCACACAGATCTTTGCATCATCGGCGCAGGCCCGGTAGGACTTTTTGCAGTTTTTGAGGCAGGATTACTCAAAATGAGATGCCATTTGATTGATGCTTTGCCGCAGATTGGAGGCCAACTTTCAGAAATCTATCCTCAGAAACCGATTTACGACATCCCTGGATATCCTGAGGTCAAAGCACAAGACTTGGTAGACAACCTGATGGAGCAGGCCAAACCATTCAATCCCACCTTCACCTTGGGCGAGCGTGTGGATCTGCTTGATCGCCAAGAGGATGGGAGCTTTATCGTGACCACAAGCGACAAGACCACGGTGCACGCCAAGGTCATCATCATTGCGGGTGGTCTGGGATGTTTTGAACCAAGAAAGCCCGTTTTGAACAACCTAGAAGCCTTTGAAGGCAAAGGAATTCACTACATGGTAAAGAACCCAGAGACCTTCCGGGACAAAAAAGTAGTGATCGCAGGAGGTGGAGATTCCGCCTTGGACTGGACCATTTTCTTGGCCAATGTAGCGGAGCGTGTGACCTTGGTTCACCGAAACGAAACCTTCCGAGGTGCACCAGATTCCGCTTCGAAAGTATTTGATCTCGCACAAGAAGGAAAGATCGACTTGATCCTTTCTGCCAATCTGAAGGAAGCGAGCGGAAACGAGCGCCTAGAGAAAGTGATTTTAGAAGACAAAGACAACCAAGAAATCATCCTCGATGCCGACTACTTGATCCCCTTGTTTGGATTATCTCCAAAGTTGGGTCCTATCGCAGATTGGGGCTTGAGCATTGATAAAAACGCAATCGAAGTAGATACCCGTGATTACTCCACCGGAGTGGAACGAATCTATGCCATTGGAGATATCAATACCTATCCAGGTAAACTTAAACTGATCCTCTGCGGATTTCACGAGGCGGCCATCATGATGCACTCCGCCTTCAAATACGTGTACCCAGACCAAAAACTAAGCTTCAAATACACCACGGTAAACGGGGTAAACGCATTCTAAGACGAATTATGGAATTGATCAAATTTACTGTAGAAGACCAAGACGGAGGCAGACAAGAAGTCGAAGCTCCAGATGATATGGGTCTCAGCCTCATGGAAGTTCTCAAGGCTTCTGAGTATCCCATTTTAGCTACCTGTGGTGGCATGGCACTTTGTGCCACTTGCCATGTGGAAATCCTAGAAGGCCAAGCTGGCTTGGGCGATGCAACTGACTTGGAATTGGACCAGTTGGAAAACCTACCTGAGTACTTCCCTACCTCCCGTTTGGCTTGCCAGATTCGTATTGGAGACCAACTCGAAGGCGCAGTAATCAAGCTCCGGGGAGAAGACGTGGTCTAAGCCGATTTATTAGCTTTTCAAATCAATAATTAACTAGAAATTAGTCCGATGAAAACATCGGGCTTTTTTTTTGTGATTACCCCTACAGCAAAAATTAATCATCAGAAATAAGGTTTGCAGTTTAGTTAAGTAGGCCGTGAACAGTGGACTGTCGACCGTGGACGATTATCCGCCTGATTCAGACTCCAATTCAAGAACTTGAAAGGTTGCGGATAATCAACTGATTTTTTTTAAAATTGGTGTAGCGAAACCCCAAGTCTTTTCGTTCTGAGAAAAAAACAACAAAAACTATGAAACGCATCGGTATTTTTTTGATCTCTCTTTTTATCGTCTCTTGTGAACTCTCTACGACCGAACCGCTGGTAATTACGGCAGAGGAATTAGTGACCGCTCAGGCAGAAATCATCCGACTTGCGGAATCTGTACCCTGCACGAATGCATCAGAATGGAAATTTACCCCCATGGGTAATAAAGCTTGCGGAGGTCCAGCACGATACCTTGCCTACCACCAGAGTGTAGAACGTGAACTCTTAGATTTGGTGGAGCGCTTTACTACAGCACAAAAAACGTACAACGAAACAAATAATGTCTTATCCGATTGCTTGCTGGTAGGTCCACCACGAACCATTCAATGTGAGGCCAACAAAGCCATTCTCGTGTATTGATTTTTTAATGTGCTCCTGATGCCTATTTTTTGTCAGGCACCCTATTTTTTCTTGGTCGGCCAATTGGCCGACCAATTTGTTTTATAAAAAAAGCTGGAATCCTTAGTCTTTTGAATAAGGATGCTATTCTTCGTGCATCAATGCATTGAGAATCTGACAAGCCGCCTCAGAAAGGATCGTACCAGGTCCAAAAACAGCCACTACCCCTTCTTTTTTCAAAAAGTCATAGTCCTTGGCCGGAATCACACCCCCAGCCACAACACGTATATCTTCACGACCCATTTGACGCAAGCAAGAGATCAATTCTGGAATCAGTGTCTTGTGACCAGCGGCCAAGGAAGACACGCCTACCAAGTGCACGTCATTTTCCACAGCCTGTTCTGCCACCTCTTGGGGTGTTTGAAATAGCGGGCCTATATCCACATCAAAGCCCAGGTCAGAGAATCCCGAAGCAATCACCTTCGCTCCTCGATCGTGACCATCTTGCCCCATTTTTGCTACCAAAATACGGGGTCTTCTGCCCTCCACTTGGGAAAATCGATCCGAAAGGAGTTGTGCTTCTACAAATGATTTTTGCTGTTTCACTTCTGCTGCATAAACTCCCGAAATGGATTGGGTTTGGGCTTTGTGACGCCCAAAAGCCTGCTCCATGGCGAAGGAGATTTCCCCTAAAGTAGCTCTTTTTCTTGCTGCAACGATGGCTAATGTGAGTAAATTTCCTTCCCCAGATACAGCAGTAGCCCGAATTTGATCCAAAATAGCCGTAACCTCTTCTTGATTTCGCTGGCTCTTCACCTGCTTCAAACGCGCAATTTGGGAATCTCGAACCGTGTGGTTGTCCACTTCCAGGAGTTCCAACTCGGTTTTTTCATCCACTCGGTAGCGATTGACACCTACAATGATATCCTTGCCCCCATCGATTCTCGCCTGCTTTTTTGCAGCCGCCTCTTCAATTCGGAGTTTAGGAAGTCCCGTTTCAATAGCCTTGGCCATCCCCCCCAATTTCTCCACTTCCTCGATCAGACTCCAGGCTCTTTTGGCCAACTGATCCGTGAGGTACTCCACGTAATAGGATCCACCCCAAGGGTCTACCACCTCGGTAACCCCCGTTTCTTGTTGCAGCACCAACTGGGTATTCCGAGCGATGCGTGCAGAAAAATCAGTAGGCAGGGCGATGGCCTCATCCAGCGAATTGGTATGAAGGGACTGGGTATGCCCCATCACTGCCGCCAAGGCCTCCATGGCTGTTCGGGTCACGTTGTTGAAAGGGTCTTGTTCGGTGAGCGACCAACCGGAAGTTTGACAGTGAGCGCGTAAAGCCAAAGACTTTGGGTCCTTAGGCCCAAACTGAGCCACCAACTTGGACCAGAGCAAACGTCCCGCTCGCAGCTTTGCGATTTCCATAAAATAGTTCATCCCTACCCCCCAGAAAAAGGAAAGCCGAGGAGCAAAGTCATCAACCGCCAAGCCTGCTTTCAAGCCTGTGCGCAGGTATTCTAACCCATCGGCCAGGGTGTAGGCCAATTCCAAATCTGCGGTAGCCCCGGCCTCTTGCATGTGGTAACCGGAGATTGAAATGGAGTTAAACTTGGGCATCTCCTTGGAAGTAAATTCGAAAATATCCCCAATCAGTCGCATACTGGCCTGTGGGGGATAGATGTAGGTGTTCCGCACCATGAATTCCTTGAGAATGTCATTTTGGATGGTGCCCGAAAGTGCCGATCTGTGTACTCCTTGCTCTTCCGCCGCTACTATAAAAAATGCCAAAATGGGAATGACAGCCCCATTCATGGTCATGGAAACCGATATTTGATCCAAGGGGATCTGGTGAAACAAGACCTTCATGTCCTCCACTGTATCGATGGCTACCCCTGCCTTGCCTACATCTCCTTGGACCCGAGGGTGATCTGAATCGTAGCCTCGGTGAGTAGCCAAGTCAAAGGCAACGGATAAGCCCTTTTGACCTCCTGCCAAATTCCTTCTGTAAAAGGCATTGGACTCCTCCGCAGTAGAAAATCCAGCATATTGACGAATCGTCCAAGGTCGCTGCAAGTACATGGTCGCATAAGGACCGCGAAGAAAAGGGGCAATTCCTGCTGTAAAATGCAACTCGCGCAATTCGGCGATGGCCGCAGGATCAAATTGGTCAGGAACAAGGACCTGCTCGGGTGACTCCCAAGTACTGGTAGGCACCTTCGCTGCTTTGCTAGGACTTTTTGAATTCCACTGCTTAAAATCTGGTCTCATTGGGCGTCGAGGGTTAAACTTTCAACCAAATAGGCCGCACGAGTGGGCTTTAATTCCTGTGCCGCTTCCTCAAAGGGAGGTACCGGTTTGTTGTAACTTAAGGTTGCAGGCGCAGCATAGGCATTCGCTCCTACCTTCACCTGAGTTTTATCCAAGAATGCTACTTGAATCTTGGCACGATTCGCTTTGACTCGATTCTGAAGGGATCCACTTTGGCAAGCTTTCCACCATCCTCCTTCTTGCTCGAGCAGGGTCAAGGCCGTTTGCGTTACTTGTACTAGGTCAGCAACTAAGTTTTCCAAAAAGTAAGCACCTGCGCTAGGGTCCTGAACCTTATCCAGATAGGCTTCTTCCTTCAATATGGAAGACACATTTCGGGCTATGCGACGCTCTTGTGTGCTGGCATGCTCTTCCTCCAAAGGCCTTACCCAAAGCACATTGGTACCACCCAAAACGGCTGAAAGGGCTTGATAGGTTTGGCGTATCGTGTTGGTATGCCCATCCAATACAGATTGGGACCAGTGAGCAGTTTGACAAAAAAGGAGTAGTTCCTGCTCCTCGAGTTCTACCTGATAGAGCAAGGCTAAATTCTGAATCACCTGTCGAAAAGCGAGCTGTCGCCCCACTTCTCCAAAATGGTGCTCCCCTACTGCAGTTTCCAAAAATAACTTTTCAAATACTATACGAGGTGCACAAGACACCCGATCTAAAATCTCGACCAACTCCCCCAATCCAAATGTGAGCGCATCCACCGGATGTGCTCCCGATTCGCTGTAGCGAGAAGTTTTGATGCAAAATGCCTTAAAGTTGGGATAGCCCTCAGTGAGTTCGAGCAGCTCTTCTAGAAGTTCGACACCAAGCCCAAGGTCTTGCTGCTGATCGAAGACTTGGTCTGCAGGACTCCAGAGCATCCCGCCATGAAGGGTAGATCCGTCTACCCCTGTGCTTTCCACCCAGTCTTGGAAAAGTTGAAAGGCAGAAACAGGATTTCCCTGAGGAAGTAAGTAGATGGAAATGTATTGAGGGAGTACCCCTTGCAAAAGTTCTTGCAATTCTTCGGTTCCCTGAAGCGGCAAGACCAATCCCTCTGCTCCATTCTCGAGTGCAGCAAGGACTTCTGCATTGGTATCACTAGGCAACACAGTGACTACATTGGACCAGTTGCGCGGGGGCATACCTGAAAATTCGGAAGGCGCATGAAAACGACGCTGCTTTACCGCATGCTGCACATCTTCAAGCGCATACATGGGCTGTAAGGGGAGGGTATCCCAAAGGCTAGTTCCTAGGCTTTCCGGCTGTCCTTTTCCTTTAAGATCTTGAGTGACTTGGCGCAACCAGTCTTCCTTAGTTGCATTGGGAAATCCCGAAAATAAATCCTGCTCCATAAAAATGATTGTGCAAAAAGCCAGAAATCAAAATTAACCATTCCTCACCAATATGTGGGGAAGAGAGAAAAACAAATACGGAAAAGACGGCCCAATCGATCCCTAAAGACTGATTTACGGAATTTTCATTGGTGTTTAGATCAAATCTCAATCTATTAAACATCCTTTTTTAGAATTCTAAATTCCATTTTTTTGCTATTGAATGGATTGACCAAATTCTAAATCAAGAAAATTGTTTAAAAATTAGGAATCCTTCCCCCTTGGATTTTTTATTTAAGTTAATTTTCCACAATTTTGATACCCCCTTTGTCAACATAATGACAGGAGAGTGAATCCTATACGTTTCGAATGAGTTCAGAAGCCAATGCTGTATGGAGTGAATGCTTGCGTGTGATCGAACAACACGTCAATGAGCAGAGCTATTCCACCTGGTTTAAGCCCATTTTACCCGTAAAACTGGAAGGATCCACGCTCACCATACAGGTTCCTAGCCAATTTTTCTACGAATGGCTAGAGGATAATTATGTTGAAGAATTGAAGTTAGCCATCAAAAACACCTTGGGTGCTGCGGGTCGACTCGAATACGCAGTGGTAGTAGATAAGGGCAACCCAAGCAATCAACCTTATGTAGTTTCTTTTCCGCAGGGCAACGCCAGCAACAAAAAGCCTGGCACAGCTAACCAAGAGGTAAAGACTCCTTTCGAAATGCAATCCTTGGATGCAGGTCTCCTTACTCAGAGTAACCTGAATCCGAACTATACTTTTATCAGTTACATCGAAGGCGATTGCAACCGCCTAGCCAGATCGGCAGGATTTGCAGTAGCTAGCAAGCCGGGTATCACTTCCTTCAATCCTTTGATGGTCTATGGAGGGGTTGGTTTGGGCAAAACCCACCTAGTGCAAGCCATTGGCAACGAAATTAAAAATGGACCTGGAGAGAAATTTGTGCTCTACGTATCTTCCGAAAAATTTGTGAACCAATTCATGGATTCCATCAAGGATGGTAACGTGAAGAACTTCACCAATTTTTACATGCAGGTGGATGTATTAATCATCGACGACATCCAATTTTTGGCAGGCAAGGACCGAACCCAGGAGATGTTCTTCCATATTTTCAACCACCTCCACCAAAATAAAAAGCAGATCATCATGACCTCCGATTGTCCTCCTCGGGACTTGAAGGGTCTAGAAGAGCGATTGCTCTCCCGATTCAAATGGGGATTGACTGCAGATCTACAGATGCCAGATTTTGAAACGAGAGTGGCCATCATCCGTCGTAAGATGGAATCCGAAGGCATCAACATCCCCGATAGTGTCATCGAATACCTGGCCTACACCGTGGATACCAATGTGCGGGAATTGGAAGGCATTCTCATCTCACTCATTGCCCATGCTTCCCTCAACCGCGTGGAAGTGAGCCTGGAATTGGCCAAGTCCATCATCAAGAATTTCATCAAGGATATTGAAACGGAAGTGGGGATTGATTTTATCCAAAAGGCCGTTGCCGATTACTACGGCATCCAAGTAGAGGAACTGAAGGATAAAACGAGAAAAAAGGAAATCGTCATTGCGCGCCAAGTGGCTATGTATTTTTGCAAAGATTTCACCAACCACTCCTTGAAATCCATTGGCTATCACTTTGGAGGTCGAGACCACAGCACGGTGATTCATGCCATCCAAACGGTAAATGACATCATGGAAACGGATACTTCCTTCCGCAATGCGGTCAATGAATTGAAGAAGAAATTCAAGATGCGCTCGTATTGAGTTGCAACTTTTCCTTTCCTAATCCCTACTATTTTTTGGATAAAAACAGGTCCACCGCCTGTTGCGCGAGCAAACTTGGACTAAGCAATCCAGATTGAACAGCCGGCTTTTCCCTTTCCAAGATTTCCTTCACTCCGGGATGATTTACAAATGACCGACCCAAGACTTCCTGGAGCTGATCGTCCAACCAAGTCAGTCGCTGCAAGCCTCGAGTAGCATCCCAAAATCCGGACCCCTTCATCTGCTCTTGGTAAGATGTTAAAATCGCTTCCAATTCCGACAACCCCAAGCCGGTAAGTGAAGACCCAAGAAGCAACTTGGGAGCCCAGCCCTTTTCGCTTGGAGGCAGAAGGTGCACCGCGTTTTGATAAGACACCTTGGCTTGTGCTGCCAAATCTAGGTTATCCCCATCGGCCTTATGGACCAAAAAGCCATCGGCCATCTCTACAATTCCTTTTTTAATCCCCTGCAATTCATCCCCAGCACCAGCAAGCAGTAGCAAAAGGAAAAAATCAACCATGCTTTTCACGGCGGTTTCACTTTGGCCCACGCCTACCGTCTCCACTAGAATTAGATCAAAACCTGCCGCCTCACAAAGGAGGATAGCCTCCCGGGTTTTTCCTGCCACGCCCCCCAAGGTACTTCGAGAGGGACTGGGACGGATAAAAGCGCGCTTATCCAAGGCCAATCGTTCCATGCGGGTCTTGTCTCCAAGAATGCTCCCCTTGGACAGGGAACTGCTGGGATCTACCGCCAAGACCGCCACTTTCTTGCCTGCATCCAATTGGCGGATTCCAAAAACTTCGATAAAACTACTTTTGCCCACGCCGGGCACGCCGGTAATTCCGATCCGAAAAGAGCGACCAGTATAGGGCAAGATTTCTTGAATCAGATCCGTAGCCAAGATTTGATCTTCAGGCAATTCACTTTCTACCAGGGTGATGGCCTGTGCCAGTACCACCCGATCTCCCGCCAAAATACCGGCTTTGAATTCTGCTAGTGATAGTCTCTTTCTCATGGCTTGACCAATTCAAATTGTTGTTCCCCCATCGGCGTTTTTTCATACTTCGCAAAAATGGAAGGGCTCAAGATTGCAGGAAAATACGGTCTTTCTGGAGAGAGCACCACTGGAGCCTTCACCGGTTCGTTCACAAAAAACACAAGGGTACGACCGTACTTGGTGTGTGGAAGTAGGTTGGCAAAGGATTTCAATACTTCTGGATCCTCCACTTGAGTTTGGTAGGCATAGATCCGCAGCACAGGCCCAGTATTATTTTCATTTCGGAAATAGCCCACTTCCTCAAACTGGTCTTGGTAGGCAGCAATTCCCTGTTCGGAAAAACTTTCGGTCACAATCAGCCCCACAACTAAAAGTACGGCGATGCCAAGAATTATAAGGAGGGTCGATGGTCTTTTCAAAAATTTATCGCGGGTTTGTAGGCTGAAGCCCTTAATTTAGCCTAAAATTTTGACAATGGGATTCGAATACGTCAAGGCGCTGCACCTGATTTTTATTGTCACCTGGTTTGCAGGCCTTTTTTACATTGTGCGCCTATTTATTTACCAAACCGAAGCCCTCGAAAAACCCGAACACGAACGCCTCATCCTGAAGCCGCAACTCGACTTGATGGCGCGCAGGTTGTGGTACATCATTACTTGGCCCTCGGCCATCCTGACGCTAATTTTTGGGTTTTGGGTGCTGACCTACCGCTGGGGCTATCTCCAACAGGAATTTATGCAGGCCAAGTTGATCTTTGTGGGCTTACTTTACGTATACCAGGGCTACAGCCAGGTACTATTTTCTAGGCTGCAACGCGGAGAAGCCCGCTGGACCTCTACCCAGTTGCGCCTTTGGAATGAAGTTTCTACCCTACTGCTCTTTGCCATTGTGTTCCTGATTGTCTTGAAAAATACGCTCAGCATGCTTTGGGGCATGTTGGGACTAGTGGGACTTTTCGTAGTGCTACTACTCGCCATCAAGGTTTATAAAAATTACAGAACGAAATGAATATGAAATCTGCGGTACAAACTACATTCCTGTTAGCACTGATAGCATTTGCCCTGGCCTGCAGTCCTTCTAAAAAGAAGGAAGCCACCCTTTCGGAATTACCCATACTTGGCGAGCGTTACGTGGATGATAATCAGGATACGGTGTACCATAGCATTGCAGAATTTGCCTTCGTCAACCAACTGGGAGACACCATCCGTAAGGCAGATATGGCAGGTAAGGTGTATGTAGCCGATTTCTTTTTTACTACCTGCCCTACCATCTGCCCAATCATGAAAAAGGAAATGCTTCGGGTGTACGAGCAATTTAAAGGAGATTCCAATTTCCGAATCCTAAGTCATACCATCGACCCTACCCAAGATACCCAAGCCGTGCTTCAGGATTACGCAGACAAACTAGGCGTGCCGGATGCGGCTACCTGGAATTTTTTGACGGGAGATCAGGAAAAAATCTTTGAAATTGGCCAAACCAGTTACTTGACGACCACCATGGCAGATGAACTAGAGCCTGGGGGATTTCTTCACAGTGGGGCTTTTCTACTCGTAGACCAGCAGGGAAGAATCCGTGGGGTGTATGACGGAACTAAAACCGAACAAGTAGACCGTTTGCTTGCCGATATCCCCAAACTGCTCAAACCGTGAGACTACTTTCCCTACTAATTTTTGGTCTTTTTGCCGTTTCCTGTGCCCCCAAAGCAAGTAGCGAAGCCAATACCCTTGCCCAAATTTCGGATCCTGAAGTCCTGAAATTCGCGATTCCTGGAAAGGAGTTGTATGAAAATTATTGTGCCAACTGCCACCAAAAAGAAGGAACTGGCTTAGGAAAACTTATTCCCCCACTGCGTGATGCGGATTACTTCAAGGCCGACATCCACCGAACGGTGTGGATTATGAAGCATGGAAAAGAAGGAGAGATTGTGGTCAATGGGCAAGTTTACAACCAAGCCATGCCTGCCAATCCCAACTTAAGCCCACTGGACCTAGCACAGATCGCTACCTACTTGTATAACAGTTGGGGTATGAGCGAAGGAGTCATTGATGCTCCTCAAGTAGAAGGCTATTTAAAAAACCCTCCAGCAGGAAATTAGTCTTTCAATTGGGTCGATGCTTGATCCAAGGCTACTTTGATATCCGCGTTCACTTGATTGACTTTCAGCAATTGATCATCCAAGTAAGTTTTGATTTCCTCGGGCGTTTTTCCCTCCTCTTCTAAGGAATACTGCCGCATCCATACAAACATTCCCTCATAGGCCTGGTCAAGTTGCCCAGCAAGCGTGCGCATGGATTCAATTTGAGCAGTGTTCGTGCTGTCTTGTGCATACAAACTATCCGCTTGAGCCAAGGCCTTCTTTTGCAATGACATCAATTCTCCCATCTTGGGCATCACCTCATCGTGCACTCCGATAATCTGCGCACGCATTTCTTTATTTGTTTCAATCAAAGGATTGGCACAAGCTAGGACTAGAAAAGAGATCAAAAGGGTCAAGGCAGATGCGAATAATTTCATGGGATTTAGTTTGGAGTAAATAATTTTTCTGATTATCCGCTTTTTCACCAGTAACCAAAGAAAGATAAGGTTTGAAGTTCAATTAGGTGAGCTGTGGTCTGTGGACAGTCGTCTGTCGACGATTATCCGCAGTAATTCAACTAGACTTTAAGCTACTGGTGTGATTGCGGATA
>JAMNXQ010000050.1 GCA_023653075.1 Algoriphagus sp. | reverse complement strand
TGCACAAAAACACCTTCACGCTCCACGACGCCTAATGGATCCATTTGTGCTGCAGGAATGCCTTGTTTGAGGAGATCGGCCAAGTTGAGCGGATGAAAAAGCGTCCCAAAGGGATTGACAAGTACCTCAAATTTTGCCTCTTGCATCTTTCTCCCGATGGTTTGAGCAAAACAAGAGCCCAGGCCCAGCACCTTGGAGCTGTGGCTGATGGGAAAAGAAGAAGCAGGAATGGGAAATTCAATCGACCAACGCATGGGGTGAAGATACTACTAGATTTTTTTTCAAGAAGGATATTTTTCCTTCATAAAATGGAAGGACTGTCTGATGAGTTCACGTAGGACTGTTTCATTCACATCCGAAAGTTTCTTGATGTAAACGCAGGAAGCACCTGTTTTGTAGCGGCCAAGTTGGGCAAAAAGGTTCTCGAACTTTGCTTCCATACAGGCCATTAAATAGAGAGAAATGGCTGCCTTTCTGGGAGAAAATCCAACAATCAGAAATTCTCCTTTTCTACCGCTGGGGTACTGGTACTTGTAGGTACCAAAGCCTACAATCGACTCACCCCACATCACGGCTTTTTCTCCGGTCACTTCTTCCATGATTTTTTTGAGCGCCATCGCATCTTCTCTCATTTTGGGAGAATCGGTAGAGAGCAAATACGCATCTACGGAAGCAGCTGTGGGTTGGGTCTTATTTTCAGCCATGATCAGTTTTGATAAAGTTCGATTGGCAGCTCATCTGGGTCCGAAAAAAAGGTGAATTTCTTCCCTGTATATTCATCCACCCGAATTGGTTCTACCTTAATTCCTAAGTTAGTTAAAGTTTGGACTTCCTGTTGAATATCAGCTACGGCAAAAGCCAAATGTCTAAGTCCACAGGCCTCCAGTCCAGTCACTCGGCTGGGAGGAACGGGAAAAGAAAAAAGCTCAATTAAATAGGTCCCGTTGAGTTTCAAATCCAACTTATAAGAACGTCTTTCGGCTCGGTAAACTTCCTGAATCGGCTTGAATCCAAGGACTTGGGTGTAGAATTTTTTGTAAAGAGCATAATCCGAGCAGATAAGTGCGATAGGGTGGAGGGCCGAAAGTTGGAGCATACTTCTGAAAGAAAGGGGATTGGAACAATTCTTAGGAGGAACTAGAAGCAAGATAAAGTCATTTAACTAGAACATTGACTAGTTGGAATTCTGGCCTATTTCCTTTTTCGAAAAAATCCATGAATTGCTGGTGCTCCGATTTTACTTTTTCAAAGGTGATTCTTTTTCCAAATCCCCTCCCGCAATTCAAGGGTTAACAAATCCCCCCTACCCCCTTGTAAGGGGGAGTTACCCCTGCTGATCTCCAAACTGATAACTTTAAGTCAAAAATTTTACTTCATAATTAATGTTTAAAAGGTGCCAGGATGCGATTCCCCCTTGAAAGGGGGTTAGGAGCCTGCCCCGCAGAATTGCGGGGGGATTCTAAAAAACCACAAAAAAAGACTCTCCTTATCGGGAGAGTCTTTTAAAAAATGAGTGGGTGACTTATTTTTTACTTGGTAATGGTTACTGTCTCGGTAACAACTTCCTTGCCATCTACCATCTTGATCTCCTTTTTCACCTCTTTGTTGACCACCTCTGCTTCAGCAGTTCCGTGTGGCTTTTCAGAGATGTGTGGCGCGATTACTAGCGCTACGATAGACATCAATTTGATCAAAATATTCATGGAAGGACCAGAAGTATCTTTGAATGGATCCCCTACGGTATCACCCGTAACAGAAGCCTTGTGCGGCTCAGATTTCTTGTAGAAAATCTCTCCATTAATCTCCACTCCTTTTTCAAAGGATTTTTTAGCGTTATCCCAAGCACCTCCAGCATTGGACTGGAACATACCCATCAATACCCCAGAAACCGTAACACCAGCCAGCATACCACCCAATACTTCCGGACCGAAGGCAAAACCAACGATAATTGGAGAAATCAAGGCAATGGCTCCTGGAGCAATCATCTCACGGATAGAAGCTTTGGTAGAAATCTCTACGCACTTTTCGTACTCTGGCTTTGCCTTGTACTCCATGATGCCAGGGATCTCGCGGAACTGTCTTCTTACCTCATTGACCATGTCCATGGCCGCTCTACCTACCGCAGCGATGGCTAGGGAGGAGAAAATAAAGGGAATCATACCCCCGACAAACAAGCCAGCCAAAACGTCGGCTTTGTAGATGTCGATCGCATCAATGCCTGCAATGCCCACGAAGGCTGCAAACAAGGCCAAAGAGGTCAAGGCTGCAGAAGCAATCGCAAATCCTTTACCTGTAGCTGCCGTGGTGTTACCTACCGCATCCAAGATATCGGTACGGCCACGTACTTCCTCAGGAAGCTGGCTCATCTCCGCAATACCGCCTGCGTTATCCGCAATCGGTCCGAAGGCATCGATTGCCAACTGCATCGCAGTAGTTGCCATCATGCCGGCTGCAGCGATGGCTACGCCATACAAACCAGCAAACTCATAGGCACCATAGATACCACCTGCCAAAACTAAGATAGGCAGTACCGTAGACTCCATCCCTACAGAAAGACCACCAATAATGTTGGTGGCGTGTCCAGTAGCAGACTGTTTGATGATCGAAAGTACTGGGCGCTTGCCCATAGCCGTGTAGTATTCGGTAATGATGGACATCAAGGTACCTACTACGAGGCCGAGAATGATGGCATAGAACACGTCCATGTTGGTGAATTCATATCCACGGATGGACAGTGTCTCAGGAAGCATGTGTCGTACGATAAAAAAGGAAGCGATACCGGTAAACACGATGGAAGACCAGTTGCCCATGTTCAAGGCTTTTTGTACATCTCCTTTGTCATCCTTGATGGTCACAAAGGCCATCCCCATAATGGAGAAGATAATGCCTAGACCTGCCAATACCATAGGCAGTAGGATTGGTGCGATCCCGCCAAAGTTGTCTACCGATACAATTTCACGACCCAACACCATGGTAGCCAGGATGGTCGCTACGTAAGAACCGAATAGATCCGCACCCATACCGGCTACGTCACCTACGTTATCTCCCACGTTATCCGCGATAGTGGCTGGGTTACGCACGTCATCCTCAGGGATGCCTGCTTCTACCTTACCTACTAGGTCAGCTCCTACGTCAGCAGCTTTGGTGTAGATACCACCGCCCACACGGGCAAAAAGTGCAATGGATTCCGCACCCAGAGAGAAACCCGCAAGGACCTCCAATGCCTTTTCCATTTCCATTCCATTCACACCTGCACCTACAGATACGACATAGAGTTGGTAAAATACGATGAAGAGGGAGCCCAAGCCCAGCACAGCTAGACCTGCAACCCCAAGTCCCATGACAGATCCTCCGGTGAAGGAAACCTTAAGGGCTTGCTTCAAGCTGGTACGAGCAGCCTGTGTGGTACGCACGTTGGCTTTGGTGGCGATTTTCATGCCAATGTATCCTGCAAGTGCGGAGAAAAATGCTCCAATTAGGAACGATACGGCGATAATTGGGCTAGAGGTAGGTACTAAAGTACCTGACCAGGCTAGCAAAATACCTGCGATTACAGCAAAGTAGGAAAGCACCTTCCATTCTGCTTTCAAAAATGCCATGGCACCGTCGGCTATGTAGCCAGATAGTTCCACCATGTTTTTATCTCCTGTGGGCTGCTTGGTCACCCATGCAGACTTTACAGCCATGATGAGTAGGCCTACCAGTCCCAGCGCAGGGACCAAATAAATCAGCGCTTGTTCCATAAAAGTCGGATTCAGTGTTAGATTTTCTAAATAATTTGCAAAGATACGATTTAAACCTTTCTCGCCAAGTTCAATTTTAGTGGCATTTTTTGATTTTTTTGAGGAGATGAAAAGCACGATTTTCCAATTCGAAAAAGGCTGAATCCTCCATCAACCGTTTTTATTTCCTTGAAAATGAATTCCCTACTGCCAGGTCAATAGGATTATTGAAGTGAGACTCGAAAAAATTAAAGAAAGTTCTAAATTTGCTTCTCGAATTCGGGGTGTGGCGCAGTCCGGTAGCGTACACGTCTGGGGGGCGTGTGGTCGCAGGTTCAAATCCTGTCACCCCGACTACAATACTATATAGGTAGTTAAAAACCAACACTTTAAGTGTTGGTTTATTTTTTTGGTCTCCACAGAACCCCTAAATTTTCAATAAATTAGATCCAAAAAAATTCTTTTTCAATCAATTTGAAACGCCACCTCATTTCGGCGGTTGATTACATCCCAAGGGGCATTGTAACCCATAAATAAAAGCGCCCCTTTCGTGCGGATGTTGTTTTTTTCCAAGACCTGAGTCAAGATCTGGGCATGCTTTGCAATTTTCTCGTCGGAACTAAAGCCTCCAAACCGCAAGACTGCCAACTTCATGGAATCTTGACTGACCAACGAAACAGCAGTGGAGTTGGGAGTAGGAAGTTGCGCCAGTTGGTACTGGCTAGGCATCACGAAAGACATGGATGCCTCCGTATCGGACATATTCATGATCACAGGAGCCGTCATGGCAATCTTCTGCTGCTGCTGATTTCCACCAAAAATGTAATTGGCCACGACACCGAAGCCCTTATTCCCATTGGATTCGTAGCGCTTGCCCCCCAATTTGGTTTGTGCGAGAATCATCTGAGGATACTCCCGGATCTCCACATCCCCCAAAGTTTTGATGACTTTATAGTTGGGAGTCTCGATGCCTTTAAATCGAAAGGAGAAAAAAGAAACTACGCCACCCAAAACCAGCACGCTTCCTGCAATCCAAATGAGAGTTTTCATGGTAAGAAAACTAAGCAGTTTTAAAAAAGTTTTCCTCAATCAGAATCCTACCCCAGACTTCAATCCAAAGAACCAGTTCAGAAAAATTATCCGCCGAGAAATTCAAACCTAGAAAGCCTTTGCAGTTCAACTAGTTATTGAAATCAAAGGAGAAAACTCCTTGGTTTTCGACTTTTGCTCACCTCCGTGTGTATTAAAAAAAGAGCTGCTTTCGGGTTTTTGGGAAAGATTCAAGTCCTAAAATCCGATGAATACCCGATTACTTTTCAATCAATCGTATCATTTTTTTGCCATACAATTCCATGGAATCTGCATTCACTTGCATCGCATCGTAATAAAAGCTCACATTCGCAAAAAAGTAGCGCAAGCGTTTTTTGGTCTCCAAATCCATGGCTTTAATTCCAAGTTTGGGCTCCAATGTTTTTCTCGGAAAGCGCCACACCTGTCGATACAAGTCTGGTTCAGTCATATTGGGTACAATCTCCTGAAGGTAAACTTGGTACTCTTGGGACAAGAGCTGTTCGGTAAACTTCAAATCCAATAGAAAATAGTTGTACTTCAATGCCGCATAGCTGAGGCTGTCGTTACCCTCATTCTGGATTACACCCATTTCCTCTGCTTGTTTCATGCTTTTGTCACTGGGTGTAAACAAATAGGCCACACTGTAATTGACCATGGTCTCGTAATATTCTTTTTGATCAATAAGTTTAGGATTCTCCAGAATCAAAGAATCCATGCGGTCGATATTGGATAAATTAAACCGCGCTTGAGCCACGTATTCCTCCAATTGGTTGAGGTCTTTTTGCATATCCCGTACCATAGCCTGCTTCAAATCCGCAATTTTTCGCTGTTCCGCAAGTTGACTACGCAAGTTTTCCGCCCAAAAGCCTAAAAATACTGCGAGAAAAACCATCGCAAAGTCAAGAAAGTACGATTTCCAAGATTTCATTTGGAAATTTGAAAAATTTTCTTGCCAAAAAAAAAGTTGGGTTAAAAACTTCCTTCAAGCAAGTCAACCCCAGCATCAGCAGCTCCATCTATTTTTTGGCAAGACTGTAGAAGTCGAACCCCAACCCAAGCCTACTTTGGCAATCGTATCTAGAGAAGTACATCCAAAGGGACCCTACTCCAAAAATTGAGAAGGAATTCTAGGTAGGCTTTGGGATGACTACAAACCACAGACTACTGTAGGTAAGAAAAATGGCCCAGTACTAAACCAGCAGACCCGTTTTTTTGGCACCGCAAACCAGAAGGGTATTGAGTCAATCTACCAAAAAAAGGCCTGATAGCTTGTAACCAAAAAAAATGCCTAGTCAGGCAATCCCATTCCTAATTTTGAATTGCTGCTGGCACCCAACTTGTAGTCGTTCTTCCCCAGCTCTTGGGATTCAGTCAGGATCAGTTGTGCGCTTAATGGCGCTAGGTTCGAGAGAAAATAAGGCGCTGAAGTATACACTAAATCGGCGGTTATGGCTCGAATTCGAACGGAAGATTTGCCAGTAAATGAAGTTAATGTAAAGGTACCATTCGCTCCATCACGAGGAAGTGGCTGGGGCATCCCCTCAACAGAATTCCAGAATGGAGATCCATCCACGGAGTATTCATACTTTAGGACTTGGGATACCGAAGGGGCTTTGAATTGAATTTCAAGAACCCCCGGAGCAATTAATTTTGCAGAAGTAATGATGGGCACCTGGTTGGTATCGGAATCTTCTAGAAGTACCTCATGGCTGATCTCTCGGCATTCCGAGGCCAGGGCAGGATCGATTACAAAAAGTGAAAAAACCAGTCCACTCCAAAGGATTCCTTTGACAAAATAAGCCTTCATCGATCCCTTAGACAAACCTGTAAGAGAGTGGTTTTTTGATTTTTCAAAGATGCTAGTCATCGTTCAGAAAGTTTTGTAGCGTATGAAAATTAACAGAGATCCCTATCCTTCATCTTTTCAGTTGCTTCAGATTTGATGGACCTACTTTGGGTGATCCTCGTCCACCAAAGGGCCACAAGGATAGTTGAAGTACTCCAATTGCAAATTCTATTTTCTTTCGCCTCTGAAAATCAAGCGGATAGAAGTGAAATTAACGGGTTGCCTCTGAAACAAGAAATAAAATCGTGTTAATTAGGAACGATACAGAATTTATATTTTGTTTCTTATTTTCGGAGCATCCGAATCTTGACTGGTGCCTTAAAAAAAAGGGTTGTGCACTAGTCCTGGATTTAAGTTGAGGCTAAGGCTCGCCCGAAACCTCAGGAGAAAGGAGCTCCGCTTGTGGCTCACCTATTTAAATTAGGATAGGACTAACTCTACTCAGGAAAAAAATTGTACCTAGCCCTAAAAAAATCTCTGAAAGACTCCTAATTCTTTCGAATCAAAGTTCTAAAACTTCCAGCCCCCCAAACTCACTTTACTTTCCAGACTTTGCTCCAAGCCATCTTCAAGCTGCGGAAAAAAATCAATTCCGGTTTGTTGTTCCAGGGCGTCAACAGTGATTACAAACTGCTGAATTGATCCAGATGCTCCTGCATTGGAAAGTAGGAATCCCATCATCTTGGGACTAGCTCCACCCTTGAAAACAATCTTGTAGTAAGAACAGGGGATGGTAATGGATGAATTGATGGATCCGCAGGATTTGGAAAGCACAGGTCCTGTAATTACATACAAACCTCCATCTTGTAAAGCCGCATCTCGCACCCAATCCTCCAATTTGGACCAAATTCCTCGATTAAATGAAGGCGTCATCGGCGACATGTTGGACATAAAGAAAGTCTCGGACATGGCTGTTAAATTCAATGCCATGTCGGCCGCAGGGCAAAGGTGTCCCCGATCGTAGCCCGAACCTTGGTAATCGGTGGATTTTACTGGATTAGATTTCACCTTTGGATCCAATCGAAAATCATCGGTACGCGCCTGCCCTCCTTGAATACTTGCTGGACTCAAGTAGTAGGAAGCAAACTCTGCTTGACGGTGCGTACTGGAGTAAGACAGCGTGTAGTAGGTATGCTCAATGCGATAACCCTGCGCAGGAGAGGGAGTAAAATCTTCAGCCTGAACCGAAACCCTTTGCTGGGCCTCTTCGGGTGTACAGGCAGTGAAGAGCAAGAGTACTAGTACCAAACCAAGGTGCTGTAAGGTTTGCATGGCAAGTAGGGCAAAATGAAAACGGAGGGTGAATCCTCTACAAAACTAGCCGATAAAATTTCAATTGGAAGAAACGAACACTCAAAATACGCTATTGCCCAACCTCCATAAACTTCAATACATCCTTGTATCCCTTACTCCAGGGAAAGAAAAACTGAGTTACCATGGGAATGTGCTTGGTTTTGGGATAAAAGGAATAGTCCACCTTCAGCCCTTTTTCTTCTGCTGCCTTGCGGAAACGCTCCACCGTAAGCTTGATGCCCGGATAGGTGCGCTCCCCTTCCATCACCAACATCGGAATTTCCTTAGACTCCAAGTAGTAGATCGGCGAATAGGCCTTCCATACTGCAGGATCAGCTGTAAAAGCATCGTAATTATCCTCTTTGTTGTATTTTTCTTTTAGTTCGGTCAAGAACCAGTACCAATCCAAGCCCGCAGGATCATTCAAAATGGCCCCTTTCAAGGGGTTGCTGATTCCCAATTTCTTCCAAGGCTCTTCTTTGACCGCGACTAAAGCTGCCAAATGCCCTCCTGCCGAATGGCCCGATACATACATGTTTGCTGGATCCCCTCCATAGGAATCAATATTCTCTTTTACCCACTGAATGGCTTGTACACTGGCATCCTCCATGGCAGGAAGCTGGAAAGCAGGCGCCAAAGGGTAATCGATAATAACCGACACTACACCTTTTGCGGCAAGGCGATTGCCCATAAAATCATAAATCTCCTTCCTTCCACTGTGCCAACTTCCTCCGTGAATAAAAATCAAAACGGGAGCATTTTTCGCCTTCTTGGGAGCAAAGACATTCAAACTTTTTTGTGGGAGCTCAGGAGTAGCCTCCATGTAAGAAATATTTTTGGTGCGGGCCGTACGGATAACACCACAAGAAGTCAAAGAAATCAAGACTAACGAGAAAAAAAGAAACTGTTTCATGGGAATGATTTTGTAAGAAAAGCGAAAATGTTTGGTGTTTGTTTTACTAACCCCTGTAAAAATGAAAAATCCCGCATGAAACTGCAGGATTTAATCTGAAACTAGAAAAAAACTTATACTGCGGGTTCCTGCTGGCTTAAGCAGTGAAAGGATCCCAATCCCCAGATGATGTCGGAGCTGTCTATTCCTACTACCCGACGGGTAGGGAAACAAGTAGCTAAAATAGCTAGTGCTTTTTGGTCGTTTTGGTCTCGAAAGGTAGGAACCACCACCACCTCATTGGCAATGTAAAAGTTGGCATAGGAAGCAGGAAGTCGCTGCTCCTCCCAGATGACTGGGCTTGGCATGGGAAGTTCGACCACGTTCAACTGCTTCCCATCTTCCAATCGCATCTGCTGGAGTAGGTGGAGGTTTTCTTGAAGGATTTCGTAATTCCCATCTGACTTATTCTCCTCCACTACCGTCACTACCGTATCTGCATTCACAAAGCGCGTGATGTCGTCGATATGCCCATCCGTATCGTCTCCCAGGATGCCATCCCCTACCCAGAGGATGTGCTGCACCCCGTAGTACTCGCAGAGGTACTTTTCAATCTGGACTTGATTGAGATGAGGATTGCGGTTGGGGTTCAACAAGCAGGCCTTGGAAGTAAGTAAGGTACCTTTTCCATTGAATTCTACAGAACCACCTTCCATCACGATGCCAGGGGTAAAATAAGGAATCCCCAAAGCTTTCGCGATGTGAATCGGGATCTGATTGTCCAGGTCATGAGGAGGGTATTTTTCTCCCCAAGCATTGTAGTTCCACTTCACGAGCACCTTCGGAATAGCGGCTGATGGATTGATTAAGAAGGCGGGACCATGGTCACGGCACCAGGCATCGTTGGTCGGGAAAAAGTGGAAGAAGATCCGATCCATTGGCGCTCCTACCAGTTCCAATTGTTGCTTCGCAAAGGCTTGCATAGCCAGATCGGCTACATTGATGTGAACCTCTTGCCCTAAGGCTACCTCTTTGACAAATTGGGCATAGGGGGCATAAATGGTCTGGATTTTGCCGGGCCAACTCTCTTCTTTGTGAGGCCAGCTGAGCCACATCGCTTTTTGAGGAGCAAACTCCGCAGGAAAATAGTACCCAAGTTCCGCGGGAGTCAGGAGTCCTCCTTTAGATAAATCTATACGATCCTGCATGGCCTATTTTTCGTCAAGAAAACGCTTGGTAATCGGTGCATAGGAATCGATGCGACGATCTCGCAAAAATGGCCAGTGGGTACGGTAGCGGTCCGAACCGCTCAAATCCAAGGTCTCCACGTGGATTTCTTCGGTCAAATGTGGGGCTTGGTAGGTCACGCGACCAAAGGGATTGGCCACAAATGAACCGCCCCAGAATTGCATTTCACCTTCCTCGCCAGTACGGTTGACCGATACTACAGGAATGCCATTGGCCACCGCATGAGAGCGCTGTATGGTCTGCCAAGCGCCGTATTGCTCCTCGTTGGTGGCTGCATCCTGGGATTTGGCCCAGCCAATGGCAGTGGGGTACACCAGGAAGTCCGCTCCCATGAGCGTAGTGATCCGTGCCGCTTCTGGGTACCACTGGTCCCAACAGATCAGCACACCGATCTTTCCAAATCGGGTGGCAAACACTTTGTATCCCAGATCTCCCGGGGTAAAGTAGAATTTTTCGTAGTAACCTGGATCGTCCGGGATATGCATTTTTCGGTACTTGCCAAGGTAAGTCCCGTCGGCATCGAGGACGGCAGTGGTGTTGTGGTACAAGCCTTCCGCACGTTTTTCAAAAAGTGAAGCAACAATCACTACGCCCAATTCCTTGGCTAGTGCGCCAAGGGTTTCTGTTGATGGGCCTGGAATGGCCTCGGCAAGCAGGAAGTTGTTGTACTCCTCCACATCGCAGAAATAGAGGGAGCGAAAGAGTTCTTGAAGGACCACGACCTGCGCCCCTTTTTGGGCGGCTTCGCGTATGCCTGCGGTTGTTTTTTGCATGTTTTCGGTCACATTCCCAGAGCAAGTGAGTTGGACCAATCCTACGTTGACGGTTTTAGTTGCCACGGCTTCAAATTTTGCTTGAACTGCAAAGATACCGTGGACAGTGGGGATTGACAAATGAAGTTTTTAGAGCTGGAATGAAGGAGGGCTGAAAGTCTATTCGAGGGAATCTTTTTATTTATGAATTAGCCATTTTCAAATCCCATACGTTTATACCTTTTTAGCTAATCCAAGTTAATTATGTATACTGCGCTAAAATCTTCCCTGTACCAACTCATTGAGGAAATTGAGGATGAAAAATTCCTCAAAGCGCTCCGAGATTTTCTCCAATTCAAGAAAGTGAATTCTCCTGGCAAACTTTGGAATGAATTACCCAAGGAGAATCAAAAAGCCATTTTTTCAGCATTGGAAGAAGCTGAAAACCCTGCCAATTTGATGTTTAGGAAAGCGTTTCTCAAATCAAAAAATACTGAGAAAGAGTAATACGGGTAGTTCTTCACTAAACTTAGTCGATTAAACATCCTGTTTTTAAAATTGAAAAAACCAAACTCCCACGACTAACTCAACTAATCATCTAGAAGTTGATCCCATTCGGCATTGGTCTCCATGGAGGATTCTCGCACAAGCAAACTCGCTCGCGAAAAGGCTTTAGCCAACTTTTTTCGATTGCAGGTGCTGTTGTAAATCTTCAAGGCTTCAATACTATAACTTTCCATCGAAATACCTTTTTCAGCCGCATTTTCCTTGATTCCCTTGAAGAGATGAAGGGGTAACTTTAAGGTTAATGTTTTCATTATTCTAATTTTAGCGTTGTAAGCTTTTTAATTCAAGATACGGATAATAACTAGGTTATTGCTTAACTACCATCACTTCATTTTTGAAAATATCCTCTTACAAACCACTCAAAAAAATTCCCTTGCACTTCCTTGGTCATTGGCTAACTTTAGACCAGCTCAAACACGAACCCATTATGAAAAAATTGATCACCCTGCTGATGAGTAGCCTTTTCTTCGGATTTGCTGCTTCTGCGCAAGAAGCCCTGTTCCAAGCACAAAACATCCAATCTCCGGAGGTTCATGACGACAATACCGTCACCTTCCGAATCTTTGCCCCCAATGCACAGGCGGTTCAAGTAACTGGAGATTTTCTCCCTCCGGTCAAAATGGATACCCCCATGGGCCAAATGGATGGACCAGGAAAAGTGGCCCTTACGAAAGACGACAAAGGAGTTTGGTCCTACAAAACCAGCGTACTCAACCCGGAACTTTACGCCTACTCCTTCGTGGTGGATGGCTTAAGTATGACCGATCCAAGCAATCCCTTCTTGATTCGGGACGTGGCCTCTGCCACCAACTTCTTTTTAATCGGTGGAGGGCAAGGTGACCTGTACAAAACCCATGACATTCCACACGGTACCGTGAGCCGAAGATGGTACGATTCTCCAGGTCTAGGCATGGATCGACGCATTACCGTTTACACCCCTCCCGGATACGAAACAAGTAAAGAAAGTTATCCGGTACTTTACCTCTTGCACGGTGCTGGAGGAGATGAGGAGGCCTGGATCAACTTGGGTCGTACGGCCCAGATCCTAGACAACTTGATTGCGGCAGGCAAAGCCAAACCCATGCTCGTCGTGATGCCCAATGGCAATGTGATCCAAGACGGCGCACCGGGAGAAGGAAGCAAAAACTTCTACAAGCCTCAGTTTATGATTCCTAAAACAATGGATGGCACCTATGAAGGTGCTTTTGAAGACATCATCCGATTTGTGGAGAACAACTACCGGGTGAAGGCAGAAAAGAAGCAGCGCGCAATCGCAGGTCTTTCCATGGGCGGTTTTCATACGCTTCACATCTCCCGCTACTACCCCAATACCTTTGATTACATCGGCTTGTTTTCCGCTGCCATCATGCCTCGAGAAGATGCCACGGGTCGGGTGTACAGCAATTTCGACCAAACTTTAAAGGCGCAACAAGACAATGGCTACAAGCTCTATTGGATCGCCATTGGCAAAACGGACTTCCTTTACAAGGCCAATCAGGAGTACTTGGAAAAATTGAAGGGGATGAAAATGCCGCACACCTACGTAGAAAGTGAGGGCGGACATACCTGGAGAAACTGGAGGGTCTACTTGAGCCAATTTGCTCCGCAATTGTTCCAGTAATCCTTGATGAATTAAATTAAGAAGAAGCCCTGAACTGGGCTTTTTTTTGCTCTGTATTTACACAGATCAATTCTTAGGGGGAAAATAGCCCTCACCTTCTACTTGTTTTTTTCTCACGCAGATCTCAATGGAAAAAACCCCCTGGTCATAGGTAGACCGGTCGGGCACATAGGAGGTCCAGTCCGCCGTAGCGGACGATCCATCACCTACCCTCGGGTTTCAGAGGCTGTGTTAAAAACCGAAGTTTTTCTTTAAAACCCCTTCAATTTGGTAATTTTAAGGGTTAGCAAGGCTTTTTGCTGAACGCAGTTCAAAAAGAAGCTTCTGACATGTTTTCAGTTTGTTTATTGCTTGATCCTAATTTTTGGTT
>JAMNXQ010000049.1 GCA_023653075.1 Algoriphagus sp. | reverse complement strand
TTAGGCCAAATAGCCAGAAAGCTCAACGTGGGTACGGCAACCATCGTTGAGTCCTTGGCTAAAAAGGGCTATGAGGTGGAGAACAATCCCAATTCCAAAATCACCTTGGATCAAGTATCCATGCTTGAAAAGGAATTCAAGTCCTCTGCTCTTGAAAAAGAAGAGGCGTCCCACCTTTCCATTGGAAAGCGACATGAGCCTTTGGAGCAGGAGCTACCAAAACCAGAGAAAGTAGTTGAGCCGACTCCAGCACCCGCTCCTGTGGCTAAAGCCCCAGAGCCTGTTGTAGAGAAAATAACCACTGAAGCTCCCAAGTTGGAAGGAATTAAAGTGTTGGGCAAGGTTGATCTTGACAGAAAGCCGACGCCAACCCCTCCTCCAGCACCTCAGCCGAAACCAAGTCCTGCGCCTAAGCAAGAAGAGAAGAAACCTGAACCAGTCCCTACACCAGCTCCTCCTAAGTCTGAGCCAACTCCGGCACCAGCAGCTGCGCCTGCTCCAGCACCTAAGGCTGTTGATGCTCAGCCCGCAACTCCAGCGCCGGTAGAAGTAGTGCCAGAAGAGCTCATTTCTGCCAAAGCGGATTCCCTGAAAGGATTGACAGTACTCGGAAAAATAGAGCTACCTGTAGATAGAACTAAGAAAAAAGGAGGTCCAGTTGCTTCCTCTGATGAGCGTGGAAAGGATAAAAAGCGTCCTAGAAAACGTATCGATAGCAAGCCTGGAGCCCCTAATCCTGCAGGCCAAGCCCCAGGAGCAGCCAATCGTCCTCCAGATCAGCGAGGCGGCAGACCAGGCCAACCCAACAGACCAGGTCAACCACGTCCCGCAGGAAGCCCTCAGCAGCGCATGCAAAAAGCTGAGCCTACTCCAAAAGAAATCCAGGATCAGATCAAGCAGACTTTGGCAAGACTTCAAGGCAATAAGCCAGGAGGAAAGACCAAGTCAAGACGTGATAAGCGTGCCGAACGTGATCGTGACGTAGAAACTGACGGAGATGAACTAAAAATCTTGAAAGTAACCGAATTCATTTCAGCCAATGATTTGGCTGCACTTTTGGATGTTTCGGTAAATCAAATCATTTCTGCTTGCCTATCCCTAGGGATGTTCGTTTCCATCAATCAGCGTTTGGATGCGGAAGCCATCACGATCATTGCCGATGAATTTGGCTTTGAAGTGGAGTTTACCAAGTCCATCGAAGATGAGTTGGAAGAAGAAGCAGAAGATACTGATGAGGAATTGGAAGATCGTGCACCAATCGTGACCATCATGGGTCACGTCGATCACGGAAAGACGTCCTTGCTCGATTTTATCCGCATGTCTAAGGTGACTGCAGCTGAAGCCGGGGGAATCACCCAGCACATCGGAGCTTACGATGTAATGACCAAGACTGGTCACAAAATTGCCTTCTTGGATACTCCAGGTCACGAAGCCTTTACAGCGATGCGTGCACGTGGTGCGAAAATCACCGACGTGGCCATCATCGTGATTGCTGCGGACGATAGCATCATGCCGCAAACGAAAGAAGCAATCAACCATGCTCAGGTAGCAGGTGTGCCGATGATTTTCGCCATCAACAAGGTGGATAAGCCGAATGCTCGTCCTGAAAAAATCAAGGAAGAGCTGGCCAACATGAACCTACTTGTAGAAGATTGGGGTGGCAAATACCAATCCCAAGAAATCTCTGCGAAGACAGGTCAAGGTATAGATGAACTTCTAGAGAAGGTCCTTCTCGAATCCGAAATTTTGGAATTGAAGGCCAATCCAAATAAAAATGCGGTAGGTACAGTCATTGAAGCCTCTTTGGATAAAGGCCGTGGCTATGTCTCTACGATTATGATTCAAGCAGGTACCTTGCGCATTGGAGATGTAATGCTTGCAGGTCAGCATTACGGTCGCGTAAAGGCCATGTTTGATCACAAAGGAAAAAAATTGAAGGAAGCAGGACCTTCTACTCCAGTGCTGATGCTTGGATTGAGTGGTGCTCCTCAAGCTGGAGATACAATCAAAGTATACGATACCGAACGAGAAGCGCGAGAAATCGCCAACTCCAGAGAGCAGATCCAGCGGGAGCAAAGTTTGCGTACCAAGAAGCACATCACCTTGGATGAAATCGGTCGTCGATTGGCGATTGGAAGTTTCAAGGAACTCAATATCATCATCAAGGGTGACGTGGATGGCTCCGTGGAAGCACTTTCCGATTCCTTACTCAAACTTTCTAAGGATGAGGTGAAGGTAAGCATCATCCATAAGGGGGTGGGACAGATTTCCGAATCCGATGTACTCTTGGCTTCTGCTTCTGATGCGATCATCATTGGATTCCAGGTACGTCCATCTTCCAATGCGAAGAAGCTTGCCGAGCAAGAGGAAATTGAAATCAGACATTATTCCATCATCTACGACGCCATCAACCAAATCAAGGATGCGATCGAAGGGATGCTTGAGCCTGAATTTGAAGAAGTCATCACCGGTAATATCACCGTACGTGAAGTGTTTAAAATCACGAAAGTGGGTACCGTTGCCGGTTCGTATGTTACCGATGGTTTCATCACGAGAAAGAACAAGATTCGCATCATCCGTGATGGTATTGTAATTCATGAAGGTGAGATCGATCAGCTGAAGCGCTTCAAAGACGATGTGGCTGAGGTGAAGGCTGGATACGAATGTGGTATTTCAATCAAGAACTTCAACAACATTCAGATTGACGACACCATTGAGGGATACGAAATGCGTGAAATCAAGCGCAAGAAATAAGTTTCAAAAAAGTGTATTCAAAAAGGAACGGCATTCGCTGTTCCTTTTTTAGTTTTAGCCCATGCTTGAAGTACTTCATTTGCTCTCCTTCGGATTGGCACTCGGATCCGGGTTTCTCCTGATCCTAGGTCTGATTCGTCCTGTACTCGTACTCTGGTTTTTGGACCGATTCAATCGGCTGAAGGTCATTCAGGTGTATGGCCTTGCCACACTCATCTTTTTGGCTTTGAGTTTTGTGATGCAGATGATTGGGTAGGACTCCTCTGTGGAGAAACTTGTGTCCTAGTCTTGTTTTTCATCTAGATTCTTTCAATTTTTGGTTAAACAATCTCCGAATTGAAAAACGCAGTTGCCATAGCGCTCCTTTTTTGCTTTGTCCTCTTTCACTTTGGATACTATGCGGTCTACCTCTCCGCGAATGTATCCCTAGAGCGAAATTGGATGGATCAAATCTATGGGGAGCAGCAAGTACAGCTGGAGGAGCAAATTCTTGAAATTCCCTTGAATGCCCCTTACTTGGCCAATCAGGAGGATTTCCAAGCGACCAACACTCGTTTTGAATTGGAAGGAAACTATTACCGTGCCATCAAGCAGCGCTATCAAAACGACACCTTGCAGGTGGTCTATGTGCCAGATACAGCCAGAAAAGTGCTGGATGTGACCGTCAAAAAATGGATCTCCGCTCTTGCAGAAAATCAGCTTCCTCAAGATCAGGAAGCGAGCAACCTAGGAATGCAATTTGCAAAAGATTACGTAGGGACTGGGCTAATTTCCTTTGAAGGGATGAGTTCGCCGAAGTTTACCACAGAAATTGGGTTTATTTTTTCAACGTATTTGAGTCCTAGTTTCATTCTAGACAGCCCCCCTCCCCAACACAGCTAATTTTTTCATTTGACCCAGCATCATCAAAGGTGATTTTGCTTTTGGGTTCAAACTTTCGAGACGTAGCTCCAATTCAAGGTAAAATTCCTGAATGGACCTGCGCATTCTCCTTTTTATTTACCTCAACACATACTAGCGATGAAGAATTATTTCAGATTCCTTGGCTTGCTTTGCGCAAGCTTGGGGATTATTACTATAGCGCATGCGCAAACTCCCTTGGATGGGCTAATGATGCCCAAAGGGGAAATATGCATTGCCCTACAATACGAGCAGGTCACCTGGGACCGGTATTGGGAGGGCTCTACGATTCGAGTGAATCAAAACATTGGTACGTTCACCAGGCAGATGGGCATGCCCATGATCGTAGGAGGGATTACAGACAAGGTCAACGTAATCCTGAGTCTCCCCTATGTCAAAACAGCAGCTTCTGCGGGGCAGATGGCTGGTGTGCAAGGAATCCAGGATTTAGGGATATCCGTGAAGGCCTTGTTTCTGGAAAAGACCATTGGCAAAGGCAAGTTAACTGGATTTTCAAACTTGAGTTACAGTACCCCAGCCTCCAACTATTTATCGGATTACATGCCCTTTAGCCTGGGCCTCGGAGCCAATGAACTAGGCATCAGAGCCATTGGAAAATACGAATTGGATAAGGGACCTTATGTCCGAGGTTCGTATGCGTATTTGCATCGTGGTACCACTGAAGCAGAGCGTGAATATTATTATGCAAATGGGCCTTTCTACACGTCCACAATGAATGTTCCAGATTCCTTTCAAAGTCAGCTTACCTTAGGATCCTGGTTGTTTAATTATAGACTTCGGGTAGAAGCAAGTTTGACCACTATTCGATCAGCCTCTGGGGATGACATCCGGACCTATTGCATACCATTGCCGACCAATAAGGTAGATTTTGACCGAATAGAGGGATTTGCGCAGTATTATTTTAAAAATAATGGGAGAGGCCTTGGACTTATCGCCTCCTACCAACAGGTAATTTCTGGAAGGAATATGGGCCAATTTTCGGGCTATGGACTAGGAATCACCTATCAGTTTAAGGCCTTTTAATTCAGACAAGATGAAAAAATGCAATTACATAAACATAGGACTTCTTCTCATCACGTTTTTAGTTTCTTCATGTGTGGAAGATTTGCCAACCAAGTATGACTTTACTGGCTATCACTATTCAAACTTAGATGCCAATGCAGGGCAGTGGAAATTGATACTGCATACCTCAAATGAACAAATTTCCATTCCAAATCCTACTGCAGCTGGATCTCCTGAATTGCTGAAGGAATTGGCAGATGCCAAGGAGAAACAGAGCAATGCTACTTCCGCACAGCGGGAGGCAGTGGGGTACTGGACCAACAATCCGCTCCTGAGATGGAATGAAATCGCACTGGAATTGGCGACCAAATACAATTTGATCCCAGCGCCCAATCCAGACGGAAGCTATCCTGTACCAGATCCAGCTAACCCTTCTAAGTATCCCAAGTTTCCCTATTCTCATCCGCCATATACCAGCAGGATGCTTGCCCATTTGAGTGTAGCTCAATACGACGGATTGATTATGGCTTGGCAATACAAGTACAAGTTTAAGCGACAGGCTCCCTACCAATTGGATCCGCAGATCAAATCTTCCTACGAGAATAATGGACTCTTTTCCTATCCTTCGGACGGAGCAGTCATTGCTAAGGCTTCACAAGACATTCTTACCGCAATGTTCCCATTGGAGAAAGAATTTTTGGCCCAGAAAGCACAAGAGCATTTGGAATCTCTAATCGTAGCGGGCATCAACGTGAGCAGTGATGTGGAAGCAGGCAAATTAATTGGCAGCGAAGTGGCCAAAACGGCACTAGCCAGAGCATCTACAGATGGGATGAAAAATGCCCAAACTACTCGAGCTAAATCCGATTCCATCAAGAATGCTGCTAAGGAGCGCTTCGGATGGGTCTGGGAAAATCAGGAGACTCCTCAGCGTTCGGTTGGCTTAGTTCCGCTTTTTGGGAAGGTTCGCCTGTGGAATGTGCCCAATGTGGAAGCCATTCGGCCCGGTCCACCTCCTGCTCCTAATTCTCCTGAATTTCAAAAAGATGCAGCAAAATTGAAGCAGTATGCCAATAACCTGACGACCAACCAGCGTAGGATAGCCAACTTCTGGAACGATGGGTTGAATACCTATACCCCTCCAGGGCATTGGAATCGTTTTGCAAAAGAAGAAGTGGTAGCCAATAAGCTGAGTCCTGTTCGTACCGCTCGGGTATTTGCTTACCTCAACATGGCCATAGCCGATGCAGGAATTGCCTGTTGGGATGCCAAGTACTACTACCATTACCCAAGACCGATTCAGACCATCCCTGGATTTAAAACCATTTTGGGAACCCCTAATTTTCCTGCGTATACTTCGGGACATGCATCCTTCTCAGGGGCTGCCGCAGAAGTAATGGCTCACTTTTTCCCAGCCAATGCAGGTCAATTTAGAACCTGGGCAGAGGAAGCGTCTATGTCCCGCATTTATGGGGGTATCCATTACTCCTTTGATGCGACGGCAGGCTTGACTCAAGGAAGGCAGGCAGCTGCTTACTCCATAGCCAAGGCAAAGCTAGACGGAGCCGACTGAGTACTTGACTACTAAAAATGGGGTCAAAGCGACTGTTCAGACGCTTTGACCTCTTTTTTTAGGCTTCGGATGGCCAAAAGAATCAAGGCAATGGCCAACACAAATAAGATGGAAGCAATACTTGCAAGGATATAGCCTTCATCTTGAAAGTTTTTCCAGGCAAATAATCCTAGAGAAGCAAGCGTGACCGTAAACATGAAAAACATGGGTATGGTCACAAAGGTGGCGGAGATATTCTTTTTAATGAGCCACACGCCAACAGTCAATAAGGCTAGTGCGGCAAGCAATTGATTGGCAGACCCAAAGATTGGCCAAAGTTTCTCAAACTCTCCAGAGGCAAGCAATAAAACAGAAAGGATGACGACGATGGTCGTGGATAAGTAGCGATTTTTGGCCATCACCTGAGCAGCGGGCTGCGGCATGTCTTCAAAGTATTCTTGCAAAGTAAATCGAGCCAAACGGGTGCAAGTATCCAGGGTAGTCAGAGCAAATGCAGAAACCGTCAAAGCCACAAATCCTACGGCAAAGGATTCGGAGATGCCCAGGCTGGAAATCATGCCTCCCAATCCCGTAGAAAAGAGGGCAACTGGTCCTTCAACTGTGAGTCGATCCAAATATTCAGTCCGTGATAGGATAATCACTGCCCCTACGGAAATAATCGCCAAAAAGGATTCGATGAGCATGCCTCCAAAGCCTACAATCTTCGCATCGCTTTCCTTGTCCAACTGCTTGGAAGTAGTGCCGGATGCCACTAAGGAGTGAAATCCGGATATGGCACCGCAGGCAATGGTAACGAATAGTACCGGAAATACATAGCCCAAGCTTTCGCTTGAAAGGTTTACTTCTGTACTCATTTCAATGGAAGGATTGGCAACAATCACTCCGGCCACAGCGGCAATCATCATCCCATACAGTAAGTAGCTGTTCAGGTAATCTCGGGGTTGGAGTAATAAGGAAACCGGAGTGACCGATGCAATGAAAGCATAGACCAATAGTCCTCCCACCCACCATTTGTAATCTAGAGCAAGGGGGATTTGCGTCCCTAAATAGACAAAATAGTACATCAACACCACCCCAATCACCGTGATGATGATAAAGGCGATGTTTTTATTTCCTACCCATCGATTTAAATACCCAAAAGCAACCGCCAAAAAGATAAATAGGATAGAAGCAGAAGCTACCCCAGGGTTTGCCACAAAGGTTTTGGCAATGATATCTGAGAATACCCCAATGACAAGAATTAAGGTGGAAAAACTAAAAAGAATAAAAAGCTGCTTGCCTTTAATCCCAATTTGGTTTCGAATGATTACCCCAATGGACTTGCCCTCAGTGCGAAGGGAGGCGGCCATACTACCCAAATCATGCACTGCTCCAAAGAAAATCCCTCCTACCAAAATCCAGATGACCGCTGGAATCCAACCAAAGGTCACGGCGATGATGGGCCCCACAATCGGCCCTGCTCCAGCAATCGAAGCAAAATGATGTCCTAAGACTACGATCGGCTTACTCGGCTCGTAGTCAATCCCGTCTCGATGGGTATGTGAGGGAGCTTTCCGAGCATCACTCAACCCAAATTTGTTGTACACGTATTTTCCATAAATCCGGTAAGCAAGCAAGAGGATAACTGCAGAGATTAGTAAGAGGATGGATAAGCTCATGGATAATTTTGAAGGGATGGTGAAGGGTTGGGCTTGAATTGAATTTCAAAGTACTAAAAAATAGTTCGTGTAAAAAGAGAATTTCTCCTAGCGGCGAGGCAAGGGATAGCCATCGAGATGAAGAAGAAAATTTTAATTGCGAGAGTTTCAAACTAAATTTGTCACCTTTGAGGTGTTAGATCAATCAGAATAGTTGTATGGCGTGGTTTAAGAGAACTGACAAAGGCATTAAGACTTCCACAGCGGAAAAGAAAGATACGCCGGATGGGTTGTGGTTTAAGACACCAAGCGGGACGATCGTCCATACCCGGGAGTTGAAAAGTAATGCCTACGTATCTCCCACCGATGATTTTCACGTAAAAATCGGTTCAAAGGAGTATTTCGAAATCCTTTTTGACAACAATACCTTTACCGAATTGGACGCTGGAATGAAGTCGGGAGATCCCCTAAATTTCGTAGATACCAAATCCTATTCCTCCCGAATTGAGGCGACCATTTCCAAATCCGAATTGAATGATGCAGTAAGGTCTGCCTATGGAAAAATGAATGGACAAGAGCTAGTTATCGCCTGCATGGACTTCAACTTTATTGGGGGATCCATGGGTTCGGTAGTGGGTGAAAAAATCGCCAGAGCAATTGATCATTCCCTGAAGCACAAAATTCCATTTTTGATGATCTCCAAATCCGGAGGTGCGCGAATGATGGAAGCAGGCTTTTCTTTGATGCAAATGGCCAAGACCTCTGCCAAACTGGCCTTGCTTGACAAAGCGGGAATCCCTTACATTTCGCTACTTACAGATCCTACTACAGGTGGTGTGACAGCATCTTATGCCATGTTGGGTGATTTTAACATCGCCGAACCTGGAGCCTTGATTGGATTTGCGGGACCTCGCGTCATTCGTGAGACCATCGGCAAAGATTTACCCAAGGGATTTCAGAGTTCCGAATTTGTGTTGGAACATGGATTCCTGGATTTCATTGTCGATAGAAGGTTGTTGAAAATGAAGCTGAGCACTTTGCTAAACCTATTGAAGAATTAATCAGTTAGAATACCAGAAAGAAGTCTAGAATCTCCTCCAAATTTGTTTCTAATTTTGGCGTGCATTCCTGATTAATAAATATATTTGTGCTCCTAAAAACGGGGTTTTCCTACGAAAAAGAAAAATAAGAGTTCATGGGTTCTGTAATTATTACTTCCATTATTGCCTTCACAGCCATTATCCTGCTGTTGGTATTTATTCTCCTATTTGCCCAGTCCAAACTGGTAAATTCTGGGGATGTTAAGATTATCATTAACGGGGATGAAAGCAACCCAATTGTCGCTTCTGCGGGTTCTAGCTTGCTTTCTACCTTGGGTAATCAAAAAATCTTCCTTCCTTCTGCCTGTGGTGGAGGGGGTACTTGCGCCATGTGCAAGTGTATCGTAGACGATGGGGGTGGAGACGTACTGCCTACCGAAGTGGGTCATTTGAGTCGTGCAGAGCAGCAAGGACATGTTCGCTTGGCTTGCCAAGTAAAGGTTAAGCAGGACATGAAAATCCGTGTTCCTGAGGAGATCTTCGGAATCAAAAAGTGGGAGTGTGAAGTCATCTCCAACTACAACGTATCTACGTTTATCAAAGAATTTAAAGTAAAACTTCCTGAGGGAGAAATCCTTCATTTTGAGGCAGGAGGATACATTCAAGTAGACGTGCCAGCCATTACGGTCAATTTCAAGGACATGGATATCACTCCACATCCAGAGTTGGGTCACCCAGCTGACGTGTACAAGAGCGATTGGGATAAGTTTGGATTGTGGGACTTGGTGATGAAAAATGACGAGCCCCTATTCCGTGCCTACTCCATGGCCAACCACCCTGCTGAAGGAAATATCGTGATGTTGACCATCCGTATCGCAACTCCACCATGGGATCGTGCCAACAACCGTTGGATGGATGTCAATCCTGGGGTATGCTCTTCTTACGTATTTGGATGCAAGCCAGGTGACAAAGTGATGATCTCCGGACCTTATGGAGAATTCCACATCAACCCTACCCAAAGAGAGATGATTTACATCGGAGGTGGTGCAGGGATGGCTCCATTGAGAGCACAGATCTTCCACCTTTTCCATACTGAAAAAACTTCACGTAAGGTCTCGTACTGGTATGGTGGTCGATCCAAGAAGGAATTGTTCTACGTACCTCATTTCAGAGCTATCGAAAAGGAATTCCCGAACTTCAATTTCCACATTGGACTTTCAGAACCACTTCCAGAAGACAATTGGAAGATCAAGACTTCCTTGGAAGATCGTGAAGCGGATGGATACGTTGGATTCATTCACCAGGTATTGTTTGAAAACTACCTGAAGAATCATGCAGAGCCAGATGAGGTAGAGTACTACTTATGTGGTCCTCCGTTGATGAACGCGGCGGTGCTCAAGTTGCTCGATGACTTGGGTATTCCAAAAGAAAACATACGATTTGACGATTTCGGTGGTTAAATCACAACTTAAAATCCTGCTGATGCAGGATTTTTTTTTAGGTATCATTTTTGATTAGTTTTAAAGACCTAAAGACTTTCCATGACCATTTCTTCTTTTTTTGAGCCTGTGGAATCTGCTGTTGCAGAAAAAGGCTATGCCGAGAATTCAATTTTTAATCAGCTTTCTATTCACCACCATAGTTTTCCAGACCTCAAGGGAGTGCAGCTTGCCCTTGTGGGATTGAAAGAAAGCCGGGGGGCCAAGCAGTCCGAAAGCATTGCTCGTGCAAGTTCCGAGATTCGAGAGAAGCTGTACCAACTGAAAAGAGGTGCAATTCCCTATCAAGTCGCAGATTTGGGAGACCTTATTTCTGGGGATAGCCTAAACGATACCTACCAGAATATTCGACAGGTGGGGGACTACCTAATGCGACAGCAGATTTTACCCATCTTTTTTGGGGGCTCCCATGATCTCGATTATGGGCAATACCTGTCTTACCAGAAATTGAAAAAGCTGGTTACCTTACTTACCGTGGATGCCAAAATTGACATGGAGGAGTCAGGTCCAGAAAGTGATAGACATACCCAGGAAATTGTCCTCCATCAACCCAATTTCTTGTTTTCTTCCACTCACCTCGCCTACCAAAGCTTCCTTGTAGACCCTACCTTAGTTACGGCCCTAGAGAAGCTCTACTTTGAGCATGTTCGCCTTGGGCAATTGCGAGATAACTTCAAGGAAATGGAGCCTCTGATTCGCGATGCGGATTTGATCAGCTTTGACCTAAGTGCCATTCAGTCTTCTGTAGCTCCTGGTGCTGTCGATGCACAGCCATTTGGATTATCTGGTGAGGAAGCAAGCCAAATTTGCTGGTTTGCTGGCTCAAATGAAAAATTGAGCTCCTTTGGTGTCTATGGATACGATCCCTACTACGACGATACGTACAACAAGACTGCTCAAGTAGCGGCGGTGATGATCTGGTACTTCATTGAAGGATTTTACAGTAGAAAAGATACGCTTTCCTTCAAGAGTGCAGCCTACATGAAATACACGGTGTCCATGGACTCCAAGCCCAATACCTTAGTTTTCTACAAGAGCAAGCGAAGTGGCAAATGGTGGATGGAAATCCCCTACAACGATGCCAGCCGATTTGAGCGGGTTAGCATCGTTCCCTGTAGCTATTCCGATTACCAACAAGCGCAACAGGGAGAGATTCCCGAGCGTTGGGTAACTGCCCAAATCAAGCTCTATTGATGAATCGCTACACCCGTCAGCAGCTAGCCCTGCGGAATGGACAGGATAAGCCTGAAATTTGGGTGGCTTTTCAAGGGGTTATTTACGATGTGACCTCTTCCAAACTGTGGAAAAATGGAACCCATTACGAACATTGGGCGGGTCAGGATTTGACGGAAGAACTTGGGGATGCTCCCCACAGCGAAAAAGTATTTGAAAAATTTGAGGCCATAGGCCAGCTACACCCAGATGATTTTAATAGCAGATAGTGGTTCGAGTAAAACCGATTGGCGGGTAATCCATAAAGACGGCCAAATCAGTCAATATCGTGGGATTGGGTTTAATCCCTATTACCTGAGCGTAGCTGAGATGACACAGCAGTTGAAGCAGGACTTTTTGTTGAATATCTCCAATCAAGTTGAAGAGATCTATTACTATGGAGCGGGATGTGCTGCTCCGGAGAAGAAGGTAGAGGTAGAGCAAGCGCTTCGCTCCATTTTCCCAACTGCACAGATTCAGATAGACCATGACCTACTGGCAGCCGCCAAGGCGACCTGTGGGCATCGTGCAGGGATTGCCTGCATCATAGGTACAGGATCCAATAGTTGTGACTACAATGGCAAAGCTATAGTTGCCTCCAGACCCGCTGCCGGCTACATTCTTGGTGATGAGGGGGGCGGCAGTGATGTGGGGCGGCAGTTTCTCAAAGACTTTATCCATGAAGAAATGCCTGCGGCCATTCGCCAAGCAGCCATTGACCGTTTTCAGCTCTCCCAGTATGGGATTCAGGAGCAGGTTTACCGCAAGCCCTTTCCCAACCGGTACATGGCGAGTTTTTGCCGCTTCCTTACGGAGCACAAAGCTGACCCATACTGTTACGGCTTGTTTTACGATGCTTTTCAAAATTTCTTTAACAAGCACGTCTGCAAATACCCAGATTTTCAAACCAAGCCAGTTCACTTTGTAGGATCTATTGCCTATTACAATGCGGACATCCTACGTAAAGCGGCCACAGATCGCGGCATGCAGGTAGGCTTGATTTTGGAAAGCCCAATTGCGGGACTCACCCTTTACCACCAAGAACTGGTATGAAAAAAATAACTGAAAGCACTTCGATTTACGAAAACTTAGAGCAGATGACTGCCCTGGACTTGGTAAAAAATATCAATGCGGAGGACCATAAAGTTGCGCCGGCCGTTCACCAAAAACTGGAGCAAATTGCGGCTTTAGTGGATGAAATTGTCCCTCTAATGCGTGAAGGGGGTCGTCTTTTCTACATTGGAGCGGGTACAAGTGGACGATTGGGAATCTTGGATGCCTCCGAATGCCCTCCTACCTATGGAGTGCCTCACGATTGGGTCATTGGGCTCATTGCTGGAGGTGATTCAGCCATTCGAAAAGCGGTAGAGCATGCCGAAGACGATGTGGAACAGGCATGGAAGGACATTCAGGCCTACGGATTCTCAACATTGGATACGGTTATCGGCATTGCCGCTTCAGGAAGTACTCCCTATGTGTTGGGTGGCGTACGGAAGGCCAAAGAAATGGGGCTACTCACGGGAGGGATCTCCTGCAACCCCGATTCTCCACTTGGCATGGCGGTGGATCATCCCATAGAAGTCGTGGTGGGTCCTGAGTTTGTGACGGGCAGTACCCGTATGAAATCGGGCACCGCGCAAAAGCTGGTCTTGAATATGATTTCTACTGCGGTGATGGTCAAATTGGGGCGTATAAAGGGAAATAAGATGGTGGACATGCAATTGTCCAATGCCAAGCTAGTAGATCGAGGCACCAAAATGATCATGGAAGCCACGGGTGTATCCTATGAAAAAGCGAATGAGTTACTCCTTACCCAGGGCTCAGTTCGGAACGCAACAGAATATTATTACAAAAATAAAGGCGTAGACTAAAGAATATTTCGAATACAGGAACCGGATTGGTTCAATTCCACGTATCTTTGCGGGCTATTTAATCCTTTGAATTTCAGAAGGTAAATTAATTTAAACAACTACAGCAGTGATGCTGCAACAGCATGAAAAGAAATAATCCTAGAAAACCATTTTTGGGTTCGGACAAAAAGGAGGGCGATGCTTCAGGCAACAGAAAACCAGCTCGGGGATCTTCCTACTCTAAAAGAGACAGTTCTTCAGAAACAGGTAAAGGCAAGTTCTTTGGTAAGAAGGATAGTCCTTCAGAAAAGAAGCCTTACGAAAAAAGAAATTCAGAAGGGGCTCCGTATAAAGGAGCTTCAAAAGGTAGATTTTT
>JAMNXQ010000004.1 GCA_023653075.1 Algoriphagus sp. | reverse complement strand
GCATCAGCTGGTTGGTCGTGTAGTCTTTAAAGACTATATTCGTGTCTTGTTTTTGCACACCTCAAAATAACAATTTTGAGTTAAACAAGAAAGGCTAGCCGAGAAATCGACTAGCCTTCTAATTTTAAGAGACTTTTGAGACAGCCTCATTTTTTTTGTACTTACCACTGCCCGTGTACCTGTGCCTTGATGTAGTGCTCGTAAATACGAGAAGCCTCCTGCATTTGATGGGGACTCAAGTGAGGCAATTGACCTGCACGAATATTCTGGTCTACCTGACCCAAAGAAGAGGCTCCAGGGATCACCGTACTCACTTGCCGGTGCATCAGCACCCAGCGCAGCGCTTGGGCACCTAGATCGTATCCTTCTGAAAAATGAGTTTTCAATTCTTCCACCGCCTCAAAACCCAAGTCCAAAGGCACACCTGAGAAAGTCTCCCCTTTATCAAAGGCCTTGCCCTCCCGATTGAAAAATCGGTGATCCTCAGCATCAAAAGTAGTTTGCTTGGTGATTTTTCCAGTGAGCAATCCACTAGCCAGAGGCACACGCACGATCAAGCCTACATTTTTCTCCTCGGCTAGTTCAAAAAGTTCTTCAACTGGCTTTTGCCGAAACAAATTCACAATCACCTGAATGGAAGATACCACGGAGTAATCCATGGAGCGAATTCCTTCGGACACCTTTTCAATACTCACCCCAAGTGCGCCTACTTTTCCTTGTTGGATCAAGTCATCAAACACACCAAAGACCTCATCACGAGCATAGACAGGACTGGGTGGACAGTGCAATTGAATTAAATCCAACCGTTCCAACCGGGTATTCCGAAGGCTATCTTCCACAAATTTCTGAAGGTTTGTTGGCGTATAGCCAGCTGCATCATGCGGTTGCAGGCGTCGACCACACTTAGTGGCCACGTAAATGGGTTCACTACGCTCTCTGACCGCCTTTCCTACGGCAGCTTCACTCAATCCTCCATCGTACACATCGGCCGTATCTATAAAATTTACTCCCTGATCAAAAGCTGCGTGCAACAGTTGAGACGCTATTTTGGAATCAAAAGGCTTTCCCCAGCCCCCTCCCACCTGCCAAGTACCTAGCCCAATTTCTGAAATTGACCAGCCTGTTTTTCCAAGTACACGATAATTCATAGTTTCAATTGATTTAGAAGTTTTCAAACCAGCATATATCTATCAGCGCTATTCGAGAAAGCAAGATAAATTTTTATATTTATCCCGCCTCAGCAAAACTCAGATAGATTAACGATGCGTGTCTGAAGCTAGAAAATCATGAAATCTAGACGAAAATTTATTCAAACAATTTCGCTTGCAAGTGCTGCAAGTTTAGTTCCTATTCACTTGACCCATTCTAAAACCATGGCAACTCAAAAAATCATCCACCAAGTATATTTCTGGCTACATAAAGAATCGGATGTTGCCGAGTTTCTTCGAGATGCTGTCCCGATGTTGGGACGCTGCAAGGATGTGACCCAGTTTTACCAGGGTGTTCCTGCTCCTACCGAAAAACGAGAAGTGGTAGACCATAGCTTTCACGTATCCTGCAGTCTCTTTTTTGACTCCTTGGAAGGACAAGCCGCTTACCAGAAGGATCCACTTCATTTGGAATTTATCGCCAATTATTCTTCCTTTTGGAAGTCAGTAAAGGTGTATGATATTTTAGTTTAAACCAATAAACCCAATTTTACGTTAGTTATTAAAATTAGACTGCTCCTATGAAAAAATTGATTTGGATAAGTGCTTGGTTGTGGATCGGTTTGTGGTCTTGCACTCCTACAGAGGAACCAACAACTACGACCCCTACCCCAGACAAACCAGTGGTAGATGAAGTCAAAAAAGCCATCGTGGATGTGATGCGAGAATGGTACTTCTGGAATGGACAATTGCCTGTGACCGTTGATTTAACCAAGTATGCCTCCAACGAAGCTTTGCTAGACGGGATCATTTACAAGCCAATTGACCGCTTTTCTTACCTAACTACCCAAGAGGCCTTCAACAATTCCTTTGTTGGTAGAAATGCAGGTCACGGATTTGGCTTTGCCTTTACTGCTGATGAAAAACTCTACGTATCCTTTGTGTTTGCGGAATCTCCCGCAGGCAAGGATGGCTGGAAAAGAGGTTGGGAAATCACCCAAATCAATGGCAAACCCATCGCAGATTACAAAACTGCCACTGGAGGCTATGACTTCAAGTTGGGCACTTCTGACCCAGGGATTACCAACACATTCACCTTCAAACTACCGGATGGAACCACCACCACGCGCAGCAATGTGAAGGCAGAGTACCAGTCCAATTCGGTATTGGATCAACGTGTAATTCAAGTAGATGCCAAAAAAGTCGGCTACTGGGCCTACCAAAGTTTCAAGGCAACTGCAGGTCTCAGCCCTACGCGTAGTGCAGAAGTGCAAACGAGCATGGAATTTTTCCAAAATCAAGGCGTGCAAGAATTAATCATAGACCTCCGTTACAATGGAGGAGGATCAGTAGCAGTGGCCGAACAGATCTGTAATTACCTCGTGCAATCTTCAAATACAGGTCGCCTGATGTATACCAATCAGTTAAACGCAATGAAAACTGCTCAAAATTCCTCACGGAATTTTAGTAAAATTGGAAGCATTAACTTGACTCGTGTGATTTTCTTGACCTCCCGCAGTTCCGCTTCTGCCTCCGAATTGATTATCAATGCATTGGATCCTTACATGGATGTAGTCTTGATTGGAGACAATACCTTTGGAAAGCCGGTGGGCTCTTTCCCGCTTTCTAGCTACAACCGTATCCTACAAACCAACAACGTGGAAGTAGTTCCAATTACCTTTGCTATCGCTAATGCAGCTGGCAAAGCAGAATATTTCGAAGGATTTCCAGCCGATTTTAAAGTAGGTGATAGTCCACAATTTGCTTGGGGAGATGTAAAGGATCTTCGTCTGGCAGCTGCCATCCAATACATCCGTACGGGCACGGTGGGCAACCGTATGAAAGACACCTACTACAAGCCAAGTTGGGAAATCATCGACGCCTTCAAAGGATTGCAACAAGAATTTCCAGTTTTCTGAAAAGAAAATTACGCTAACAAAAAAGAGCTCGATGAAATTACCGAGCTCTTTTTTTATTCCCACTGAATGCTGAATTAGTTTGAATGCCGTTGTTTGAGTACTTCCACTACTTCATCCAATTCGTAACCTTTGGCTTCCAAAAGTACCAGGTAGTGAAATAGGAGATCTGCCGCCTCACCCAAAAAAAGTTCTTTGTTGTCATCTTTGGATTCAATCACCAGTTCAACAGCCTCTTCCCCTACTTTCTGAGCCAATTTGTTGATCCCTTTTGCGAAAAGACTTGCGGTATACGAACCTTCTGTAGGGTTTACTTTTCGATCTTTGATAATGGCCCGAAGATGGTCGATAAATCCAGTTTGAGAGGTGTTTGATTCGTCAAAACAAGTGGCTGCTCCGGTATGGCAAACAGGCCCGAGTGGCTTGGCTTTGACTAGAATGGCATCACCATCACAGTCCTCCTGCATGCTGATCACTTCAAGGAAATTACCCGAAGTCTCTCCCTTGGTCCATAGTCTATTTTTGCTGCGCGAGAAAAAGGTAACTCTCCCCGATTCTTGGGTCCTGACAAGTGCCTCCTCATTCATGTAGCCGAGCATCAATACCTTTCCACTCAGTTCATCCTGGACCACTGCCGGCATGAGCCCTTCCATCTTTTTGAAATCTATATTCATTTTAACTATTTTTTTTAACTGATTATCCGCTTTGTTACCAGCACCCAAAGAAAAGTAAGGTTTGAAGTTCCTTTAGGTGAGCTGTGGTCTGAAGACAGTCGTCTGTCGACGATTATCCGCAGAAATTCAAGGATGTTTTAAGCTACTGGAGTGATTGCGGATAATCATATTTTTTAATTTTAAAAATGAAATACAATGGAAATAAACCGAGCAAGCTCGGTGAAATAGGTCATCCCACTCGTCGTTCTATCCTATTTCACGAAGCGAAGGGGAGTTTATTTCCACTCTATTTCAAGGTATTTCAACCGTATTTCCATTTTATTTCTACCGTATTTCCACTCTATTTCAATTCCGCACTACTACCCCTTCCTTCTCCAAATACATTTTCAATTCTAGAATCCCTATTTCCTTGAAGTGAAAAATACTTGCCGCTAAGGCTGCATCCGCTTTTCCAAGGGTAAACACGTCTTTGAAATGTAGCATGCCACCCGCTCCTCCGGAGGCAATTACCGGAATAGGTAGTGTACTTGAAATCGCGGCAGTCAAATCCAAAGCAAAACCTTCCTTGGTTCCGTCATGATCCATGGAAGTGAGTAGAATCTCACCCGCACCTCGATCTGCTAGTTCCTTCGCCCAAGCATTAGTCTGCAAGGTGGTTACTTTCCTCCCTCCATGCGTGTGTACCCAATCTTTTCTATCCCTCTGTCTAGAATCAATGGCTACCACAATGCATTGGGAGCCAAACTCCCGTGCCAAGGCATCCACAAGTTCCGGCCTAGCCACTGCTGCAGAGTTAATGGAGATCTTATCTGCACCGGCAGCCAACAAGGCATACACGTCGGCTATCGATCCGATGCCTCCACCTACGGTAAAGGGAATTCGAACCTCCTTGGCCACCTGAGTCACCAGATCTACCAGGGTTTTTCGCTTGTCCACCGTAGCGGTAATGTCCAAAAATACGAGTTCATCCGCGCCCTGCTCGGAATAGAGTTTGGCCAAAGCCACTGGATCACCCGCATCTCGAAGCTCTACAAAATTAACCCCTTTGACCGTGCGGCCATCTTTGATGTCAAGGCAAGGGATAATTCGTTTGGTTAACATGGATAAATCGTATCAGGTAAATTAGACTAGAATAAAGTAATGGAGAAATTAATTTTCTTCGAATTGAGCTAGCTCTTCCAAAGTCAGCTTCCCTTCGTAGTAGGCTTTCCCAACAATGGCCCCATAAACACCGGTCTTTTGAAGGTCTTCCAGGTCCTTCCTACAAGACACTCCTCCACTGGCAATGAGCTTTAAATCGGGCAACTCCTGCAAAATCTCGGCATACAAGCCAAAGGAAGGGCCTTGAAGCAATCCATCTTTTGCTACATCGGTACAGATCACTTCACGAATACCCTTTTGGTAATACCCTCGGATGAAAGGTATCAATTCTAGCGTGGTAGTCTCCTCCCAACCCCCCACGGCAATTTTTTTATCCTTGGCGTCGGCACCTAAAATAATCCGATCTGCGCCAAATTTCGCTAGCCAAGCCTCAACCAAACTTGGATTCCGTACCGCAATACTACCTCCAGTCACTTGTCGGGCACCTAAGTCAAATGCCTTCTCGATTTCTTCCTGAGATTGAATGCCTCCCCCAAAATCCACCGCCAATTGAGTCCCTGAACAAATACGCTGCAACACGTCTCCATTCACGATTTTCTTGGCTTTGGCTCCATCCAAATCCACCAAATGCAATCGAGACAGCCCTGCTCCTTCAAAACGCTTGGCCATCTCCAAGGGATTCTCATGGTATTCGGTTTTCCGATTGTAGTCGCCTTGGCTGAGGCGAACGCACTTGCCTCCAATCAAATCTATAGCTGGGATTACATGCATGGTTTTAGTGCTTGGAATCGGCAGAATAAACCACCTGAAACGCTGTATTGAATTAGATTTAGTTAGAAGGAATTGCTAGAAAATTCTCCAATAGCTTTTCCCCTAGTGCTCCACTTTTTTCGGGATGGGCTTGAATGGCCCAATAATTATCCCGATGCAGTAGGGCTGTAAAGTCATGAATATAGGAGGTCGTTGCTAGGGTGTGTTCACCCAATTCGGCATAGTAGCTGTGCACATAATACATAAACTTGGACTCCGGCAAGTCTTTAAACAAGGGGTTTTTCACTAGGTTTTCCAAGGAATTCCAACCTACATGTGGAACTTTTTCCTGGCTATAAGCGCTAGGTATGAATCGTTTGACCTTGATAGGAAAAATTCCCAAGCAGTCCGTATCATTCTCCTCGGAGTGGGTACAGAGCAGTTGCAAACCCAGACACACCCCTAAAAAAGGTTGCTTGATTTCCTGAATCACCTGGTCCAACCTACGTTCTTTCAAGTAAGACATGGCTGAACTCGCCTCTCCCTGACCGGGAAAAATTACCCGATCAGCAGATCGGATTTTTTCGATCTCATCCGTAAGCTCTGCCTCCACCCCTAAACGTGCTAAGGCGTAAAGGACAGATTGCACATTACCGGCATTGTACTTGATTAAAACTACTTTCATGGATAATTTCAAGGTGGAACCCAACACTTCCAAGCTGGGCCCTTTTCTACTCGCTTAATTCTTATTTTCAGTCAGGATGAGTTCCTCCAGAACGAATTCTATTTCCGGAAGAGAGGCAAACAACTGCTCGTAACTTTCAATGACCCAATACTTATCCTGAAAGCGGTCTTTCCAATAGGTGGTCGTCATAATTTGACGTACATCATAGGCAAAGTGACTCGGTTCATTAAAAAGAGCATAGCTAGTCTCTCCTGCCGAACTCAATATCCCAGCTCCATAGACGCGGAGCTCTCCATCTTCTCGAATCAATCCAAATTCGATGGTGAACCAGTAAATTCGGCTGAGCAATTGGATCGCCCAAGGATTTTGAATGTAGGTTAAAGCCAGTGCACTCAACTTTTCCAAAAAGTCCACATAGGACTGATTGGTCAATAAAGGCATGTGGGCAAAGGCATCGTGAAACATGTCGGGCTCTTCCAAATAGTCCAGCTGCTCCATTTTTCGAAGCCAGGTAGAGGAAGGAAAACGCTTGTTGCTCAGCAAACCAAAAAACAAGTCATCGTCTATCAATCCCGGAACTACCTGAACCTGCCATCCCGTGGTCCTCCGGAGGATCTCGTTTAATTCCTCAAAATTCGCTATCCGGTCTGCAGTAAATTGTACTGTTTTCATCCCTTCCAAGTAGGCCTTGGAAGCCGCTTTGGGAAGCTGAGGTACTTGCCGCTCAAAAAGAATCTTCCAGACCTGAAAATCTTCTTCCGTATACGCAGCATAATTCTGACGCATATCCTTTAACCTTGGGTCCGAAAAGACCCACGCTTTGGGTTTTTCTATCATTGTATTTGGGTTTAACTCTTTAGGTAATCTGGGTACGCAACTTTACTACTAGTGTCAATTAGAACTTGGACTGGTATGCTTTAGGTTTGAACTCGGAAAACTACCTCAGTGTTGCATAAATTTAGTACCTATTCCTACGCTGCTTTCTAGTTGACTTTTAACTGATAAACATAAAACAGAGCAGGGCAGGGTTTTTAACTCTAGTAAACTCTAAGTTACGCATGAAATTTAGGTACCACAACAAGTTCTTTGTCATTAGGCTTACACCTAGCCTATTCTGGGGTCAATACACCCTTAATAAAGGCATGAATGTCCTTGTTCAAGTCCAAAGAATAGGCAATGTGCTTGATCAATGCCGACCCTATAATCGCTCCCTGGCTGTATCGCGAGGCAAGTTGAAAGGTGGCAGCATCCGAAATTCCAAAACCAATCAAGCGAGGATGGTTTAGATTCATCCCCGCCACTCGCTCAAAATACACTTCCTGCTCCTTAGAAATCGCTGACTTGGCACCCGTAATCGCATGAGAAGATACCATGTAAATGAACCCACTGGAGTGTTCATCCACTTCTCGAATTCGCTTCTCGGAGGTTTGAGGAGAGATCAGGAAACTGATAAACAAGCCATATTCTTCAAAAAGGGCCTTGTACTCCTCCAAATACTGGCTCATGGGTAAGTCTGGCAGAATCAGTCCATCAATCCCTACCTGCTTGCATTTTTTGCAAAACTCCACTACCCCAAACTGCATGATTGGATTGAGGTAACCCATGAGGATTACGGGAACATGGATTTTGGCACGGAAACCTAGCAATTGGCTGAAAAGAGTTTTGATACTCATCCCATTTTCCAAGGCTTGGGTATTGCTCTCTTGGATCGTAGGCCCGTCTGCAATCGGATCAGAATAGGGGATTCCAAGTTCAATGATGTCTGCGCCAGCTGCTTGGATGGCTTCCATTACGGGAAGCGTATCCTCTAGGTTCGGGAAGCCGGCCGTCACGTAGATGGAGAGCACACGCTCTTTTTTGGTTTGAAATAAATAGTCTATTCGATTCATAAGTTCAATGCTTCTGTGAAAAAGAATGGAAAGCGATTCTTCGGATTGCTGCCATTTAATAATTTCCCCATTGGATATAGGTTTCCAAATCCTTATCTCCTCTTCCGGAAAGATTAATCACGATGAGGTCGTTTGGATTGAACGTGATTTGATTCAAGGCATGGATGGCATGGGCCGTTTCGATGGCGGGAATAATTCCCTCCGTACGGCTCAGCAGGATTCCTGCCTTCATCGCATCTTCATCCTCTACCCCGACAAACTCCGCCCGTCCCACAGCATGCAAGTGGGCATGCACTGGTCCAATCCCTGGATAGTCCAAGCCTGCTGAGATGGAATGTGGCTCAATCACCTGCCCATCTTCGGTTTGCATGACCAAGGTCTTGGAACCATGCAAAATCCCAGGCGTGCCCAGTACCGAGGTGGCGGCAGACTTCCCGGAATGAATTCCCAAGCCTGCGGCTTCCGCTGCGATCAGTCTCACTGCCGGTTCATTGTAATAATGGTAAAATGCTCCTGCAGCATTGGAACCCCCTCCCACACAAGCAATCACGAGATCTGGGTTTTCCCTGCCTTCTTTTGCCTTCAACTGCCATTTGATCTCTTCAGAGATGACGGACTGAAATCGTGCCACCATCTCCGGATAAGGATGGGGGCCCACCACCGAGCCAATGATGTAATGCGTGCCCACAGGATCCGCGATCCAAGCACGCATGGCCTCGTTGGTAGCATCTTTGAGGGTTTTCGAGCCCGACACAGCCGGAACTACCTTGGCTCCAAGGATGCGCATGCGCTCCACATTGGGGCGTTGCCTCTTGATGTCTAGTTCGCCCATGTAGATGGTACAATCCATGCCCATCAAGGCACAGACAGTAGCAGTAGCCACCCCGTGCTGCCCCGCTCCGGTTTCGGCGATGATCCGCTTTTTGCCCAGCTTTTTCGCCAAAATGATCTGACCGACGGTATTGTTGACCTTGTGGGCACCCGTATGGCAGAGGTCTTCCCGCTTCAAGTAAATTTTGGCTCCAAACGTTTCTGAAAGTCGAGCTGCAAAGTACAGGGGTGTAGGGCGACCCACGAAGTCCCTGAGGAGTTGTTGAAATTCCTCTTGGTAACTTGGACTGGCTACTAGGGCCTCCCAGTTTTCTCGAAGTTCCTCCACATTGGGGTACAACATCTCGGGGATGTAAGCGCCCCCAAATTTTCCATAAAAGCCTTTTTCGTCAACTTGTATCATCGTCTCACCAATTAGCGTATTGCACTGATTTACTTTATTAATTCTTGTTTAAATACCTGCAAGGCAGAAATGTCTTTTAGCCCAGGAGTCAGTTCAAAGCCCGAGTTGACATCCACTCCCAGCAACTGAGGTATACGGACTGCCAAATTTCGGATCGCTGGAGCATGGGAACCAGTCACGCCTCCACTGAGCATAAATCCCTTTTCAAAGGGATAGTCCTCCAAGAGCCCCCAGTCGAATTGCTTTCCTGATCCCCCTTTACTTGCCGAAGCGGTATCAAACAGGAAGCGGTCCACATGGGGAGCAAAAGCTTCTAGGACTTTCCAATCGATGGTCTCCCCTACGGAAATCACTTTCCAAATTTCCACTTCTGTGGCAGCTTTAACTTCCTGGACTAGTTCTATGGATTCTCCTCCGTGCAACTGCAAGGCGGAAAGCCCGAAGGTGGAAATCTTTTGCAGCATCAGTTCAGGCTGCTCATCTACCATTACCCCCACTTTCTTTATTGGCAAGTTGCTAATCCAGTTGGATTCCTCTTCCTGCACATAACGGGGCGACTTGGGATAGAAAATCAAGCCCATCCAATCTGGAACTACTGTTGTAGCCAATTGTTGACAATTGACCCGCTCCCGCATGCCGCAAACTTTAATTTCCATACGCAACTTATCCACTAGTTTGCTCTCCCATCAAGCGTCTAAACTCTTGAATAAAGTCCCTAGCTGCCTGCTCCGGACTGGAGGTCTTCATGAAGTTTTCCCCGATCAAAAAGCCATCGAAGCCTGCTTTTCGGAAAGCCACCAAGGTACCTGGATCCGAAATCCCACTTTCTGAAATTTTGACCACCTGGTTGGGAATACGATCCACTAGCTCCAGGGAGGTATCCAAAGAGACCTCGAAATTCTTCAGATTTCGATTGTTGACACCGACCACATCCAGGGGCTCACAAAATGACTGCTCCAATTCCTCCAAGTTATGCACTTCCAAGAGCACCTCTAATCCCAAACTTTGAGCCAAGCTGGCCAAGGAGTTGACTTTTGCTGGGGATAAAGCAGCAGCGATTAGTAAAATGCAATCGGCACCCATGGCTTTGGCTTCCAAGATCTGGTACTCATCCACCACAAAGTCTTTTCTCAAGATCGGGATAGTCACCTGCTTCCTAGCCAACTCAAGGTCTTCCGTGCACCCTCCAAAGTAGTCCAGGTCGGTTAGCACCGATAGCGCGGAGGCACCGGCCTGCTCGTATCCTCTCGTCACCACCTCCACCGAAGAGGTACCGTTGATCAGTCCTTTGGAGGGAGACTTTCGCTTAAACTCAGTGATGATGCCAGACTTGGTGGGATCGAGTAGAAATGATTTTAAGGAAAATGGAGTTCTTGAAAAGGCACTGCTTTTTTCCAACACAGCGACAGGACACTGCTGCTTTCGAGCTTCCACTTCCAGGTACTTATCGGCAATGATTTTTTCTAGGGTATTCATCAGGATCTACTTAATTGAGGGAAACGAAGGTTTGGGGTTGAATCAATCCCGTAAATACACGAAGGGCTTTGCCACTCAGGAGTGTCTCTTTGGCTAGGTCAATCGCTTCTTCAAAGCCTAGGCCTTCACGAGCGGTTACTAGAGCAGCAGCGGCATTGGCGATCACGACCTGATTTTGCGCAGCGCTCCCTGCTCCACGAAGCACTTGCTCAAAGATACGAGCTGATGCTTCAATAGTAGCTCCTCCCAGGATACTCTCTGGTGAAAGTTGGTCCAAGCCTAGTGCTTGAGGATGGTAGAGTTTCTCACCCCCATTGGTAATCATTTTGAAGGGTCCCGTCAGAGAGATTTCATCGTAGCCATCCAGGGCATGCAGGATGGCAAATCGGCCCTCCGTCTCTTGGTAGAGGTAGCCATACAATCGAGCCAATTCCAGACTAAACACGCCTACCAATTGCTTGCGCGGAAAACTTGGGTTGACCATGGGGCCAAGCATATTGAAGAAGGTCTTCACCCCAAGTTCCTTTCGGATGGGAGCCACACTTTTCATGGCAGGGTGAAAAAGGGGCGCATGCAGGAAGCAGAGTCCTACTTGATCCAAACTGCGTCGTAGTTGATCGATATCCGCACTAAATTCGTAGCCAAAATGTGCCAGCAAGTTGGAGGAACCACAAATAGAAGAAACCCCCGTATTGCCGTGCTTGGCTACCGTCTGACCAGCTCCTGCTACGATAAAGGAAGAAAGTGTAGAAATATTGAAGGTATCTTTTCCATCTCCACCTGTACCGCAGAGATCCATCGCATCGTATTCCGAAAGGTCGATGGGCACACAAAGTTCGAGCATCGCTTCTCGGAAGCCAAGCAGCTCCTCCACCGTAATGCTGCGCATCAGAAATACGGTCATAAAGGCGGCCACTTGACTGCTAGGATACGATCCTGTAGCTAAATTTTTCAAGACCTCCTTCGCCTGCTGCTGGGAAAGCGTCTTGTGTGCAATGAGGTGATTTAATATGTCTTTCATCGGTGGATTGAGATCGGTTAGGATTGAAGCCAATTTTGGATCAACTGGGACCCGTGTTCGGTTAGGATGCTTTCGGGGTGAAATTGAAGCCCTCGGAGGTCATAGTACTTGTGGCGAATCGCCATAATCTGTTGGTCAGGGGTACGGCCGATCACCTCCAAGTCAGCGGGAAGGTATCCTTCATCCACTACCCAAGAATGGTAGCGACCTACGGCAAACTGCCTGGGAAGTCCGGCGAATAATCGATCGGAAACTACCGTGAGGGTGGCTGCAACTCCATGCTGCACTTCTGCTAGGTTATGGAGCTTTCCACCGAAAGCCTCTGCAATGGCCTGATGGCCCAAGCAAATCCCAAGGATGGACTTGGTGGTACCATACCGCTGCAATAGGGCGGGCATCAGCCCAGCGTCCTCAGGAATACCAGGTCCTGGAGAAAGGAGTATTTTAGCAAATTGCTCCACCTCATCGAGGGCAAAGGCATCGTTTCGACGGATGTCCAATTGCTCCCCATAACCCAGTTGACGGATGAGGTACACTAGGTTGTAGGTGAAGGAATCGTAATTATCTATCACTAAGATTTTCATGTACGGATCGATTAAATCTGTTCGGCGGTCTTCAAGGCCACCCGTAAAGCTTCCAGTTTATTGGCCACTTCTTGCAATTCAGAGTGGATGTCACTTTTGGCGACTACGCCGGCACCGGCTTGAAACCGAAGCTGATTGTTTTCCGACACAAAGGAGCGGATGACGATGGCATGGTTGAAGTCCCCATTGAATCCCAAGTAGCCGATCGCTCCTCCATAAAATTGACGGGGCACGGATTCCAGTTCGTCAATCAGTTCCATGGCTCGGTATTTCGGTGCGCCGGAGAGGGTCCCCGCTGGAAAGGTGTCCGCCACCAACTGCAAGGGATTGGCTCCTTCGGGTAGCTGGCCCGTTACTTTGGATACCAAATGAATCACATGGGAGTAGTACTGTACTTCCTTGAAGACCTCCACTTCTACCCGATCGGAAGTACGGGAGAGGTCATTTCGTGCCAAATCCACGAGCATCACGTGCTCTGCATTTTCTTTGGGATCGTCGTAGAGCTTGCGTGCAAGGGCGGCATCCTCCACATCGTTGCCTGTACGGCGGAAGGTACCTGCAATCGGATAGAGGGTTGCTTTTCTGTTTTTGACCACGATTTGAGCTTCGGGAGAACTTCCAAAGACCTTGAAGGATCCGTAATCGAAATAGAAGAGGTAGGGAGAGGGATTGACTGAGCGGAGGGCACGGTACACATTGAACTCATCCCCTTTGAAGGCCGTGGTAAATCGCCTGGAGAGCACTAGTTGAAATACATCTCCCCGCTGACAATGCTTCTGAGCTTGGGCCAGGAGTTCCAAAAATTCGGCATCGCTGTAGTTGGAAAATTCCTCCCCTACCTTTTTGAAGGAATAGGCAGGAATGTTCTTGTTGTTGAGCAAGGTCACGATTTCATCTAGGTAGGATGCCTGCTTAGTGCCTTCCACCAGGTGTTCGAAGAGGTGCAGCTCGTTTTTGTAATGATCCACCACGATGATGTTTTGGTACATGGCATAGTGCATCATCGGCACCTCATTGGAAGGGGAAGCTTTCAATTTGATGTCCTCAAACCAGCCTACTGTATCGTATTGGGTGTAGCCAAAAAGCCCATTCGTACTGAATTTGAAAGAGTCGGCCTTTGATTGAAAGGAATTTCCAAAGCGGCGCAAGCAATCCATCAGCGGCTGTTCTGAACATACGGCATAGGAATTTTCCTGTCCATCGGGCATTTTTTCCAGGACCTTCCCTGCAGTGAAGGAAAACGAAGCGAGGGGATTGAAGCAGATGTAGGAGTAGCTGTTGTCCTGTCCTCGGTAGTCGGAGGACTCCAGTAAGATGGGATTGGCAAAGCGGTCGCGTACTTGCAGGTAAATGCTGACTGGCGTGATGGTATCGGCCAATCGCTTGCGGTACTGCGTGTGTAGGGAATAGGTCTGAGACATGTTTGGTTTGGAAAAGGGCACAAAAAAAGGCCTACCGGGAAATCCAGTAAGCCTTTTGAGGTATGTATTGCGCAAAGTTTAGGCAACGGCTTTCTGAGCTTTCCCGAGGAAAGTATTGGAATGCCACCACCAGTAGTTGTTTGCGATTGTTTTCATTAGCTTGCCACAAATTTAGAAAGGCTTTGGAATAAGCAATGCTTAGTCCCGGTTTTTTTGAATTATTTTTAATAAAAAACTGAATTCACCGTGGCAAAAGCAATTTCACAGTACTTCAAACGGATTTTTGACGACTACCAAGTGTTGGTGATGATCAACCCTCAGGATTTTACGGGCACTGAACTGATTGTGCATCCCGATGGGCGGATTGAAAAAACGGACATTACCGCTGACGAAGAAATTTTTGAAGACCTCGAAGCCGATGAGTTCAAGCCCTGCAGCGCCTTGGAGTTTCAGCTCCTGCTAGCCAAGGCCTAAGACGGCAAAAAAATCTTTTCACGCTGATCTTAACAGGAAAAATACGCTGATTAATCCCTTTTGATCAGTGGTACTTTTCCGTAGAATCCCCGATACTCTTTTTTCACGCTCCGCCGCGGCGGATAGACAGAAAAATACGCTGATTTTATTCTTAAGAACTTCGGGAAACGAATCGAAAATTTTCTTCATTTTCTTGAGGATCCTCTTTTTTTATTCTTCTTTTTGTTTATATTATACACATTAAAATGTTAATAATATTAACATTTTAATTCACTAACCCCTACCTGATCTTCGGGAAAGGGCAATCCCCTTGAATTCTAGTTTACTTATCCCCTTCATCCCGAGGATAGTCTTCGGGAAAGATCTTGCCGACTCCATGTTTCTCAATTGCCACAGCCACTTCAGTTTCAAATACGGCACCTTGTCGGTGGATGCGCTCGTATCTGAAGCAAAAAAGCGAAAGGTAGACGCCCTGGCACTCACGGACATCAACAGCAGTGCAGCGGTATTTCCCTTTATCCGAGCCGCACAAAAAGCAGGCATTCATCCGGTCATTGGGATTGATTTCAGGAATGGCATTGCGCAACAGTACATCGGGCTTGCACGAAATCAGGAGGGTCTATACGAACTCAACAAACACCTCTCGGAGCACCTCCTGCAGCAGCGCCCCTTTGCGGACAAGGCGCCTTCTTTTGCGCATAGCTTTGTCGTCTACCCTTTTTCGAAGGAGTACTTCCCCTTAGCCGAGCACGAGTACATTGGAATCCACCCCAGTCAACTCAACAAGCTACACTCCTCCCCCTGGTACCGGAAACGAGAAAAATTGGTACTCCTGCAGCCGGTTAGTTTTTCCTCCAAACTCGAATTTAACGCGCACCGGCTCCTGCGCTCGATGGACCTGAATACGCTCTTGAGCAAGCTTCCTGTGCAGGAACAGGCGGATCCCTCGGACCAGCTCTACGACTATGCGGAGCTTGTCGCTCGCTGCGAAAACCACAGCTACCTCCTCCTCAATGCCCAAAAACTGCTCGAGCAGTGCCAGTTTTCCTTCTACTTTCAAGCGGTCAAAAACAAGCGCGACCTCCTCGGCACGGGAGGAGAAGACCTGGACTATCTCCGACAGGAAACCTTCCGAGGAGCACAGCAGCGCTACCCACAGCTCCTCCCAGCTGTCCGACAGCGCATTGAAAAAGAACTGGAGCTAATCCAACAAAAAGACTTTGTATCCTACTTTCTGATCAACTACGACATCGTGCAGTTTGCCCATCGTCGCAACTTCTACCATGTGGGTCGAGGCTCCGGAGCCAACTCCGTGGTGGCCTACTGCTTGGGAATCACCGATGTGGACCCCATGGAACTGGATCTCTACTTTGAGCGCTTCATCAACCTCTACCGCGAAAATCCCCCCGACTTCGACATTGACTTCAGTTGGACCGACCGCGACGAGGTATTTGACTACCTCTTCAAAAAATACAATGTGGGTCAAGAAGCCCATGTAGCACTACTCGGATCGTACAGCACCTTCCAATACAACTCCGTGATCCGGGAATTGGGCAAGGTCTTTGGCCTACCCAAGGCAGAGATTGAGTCCCTACTCCAGCAGGCCGACAAGGCGGGCTACAGCCCCGATGGCTTGGGCAAGTTGATCCTTCGCTATGCACAGGTGCTGCATGACATGCCGTCTCACTTGACCATTCATGCCTGCGGACTGCTGCTCTCGCGCAAGTCGATGCATTACTACACCGCCACCAGTTTGCCCCCCAAAGGCTTCCCAGTGGCGCATATAGACATGCACGTGGCCGAAGACATCGGCTTACACAAGTTTGACCTGCTCAGCCAGCGGGGGCTAGGACACATCAAGTCTAGCTTGGAACTCATCCAGCAGAACCAGGGGATTGAAGTGGATATCCGAGCAGTGGCGCAGTTTAAGCAAGACCCCAAGATCAAGGAACTCCTTCGCAGTGGGCATACCATTGGCGCCTTTTACGTAGAGTCCCCTGCCATGCGTATGCTGCTGGCCAAGTTGCAGGCCGACACCTACTTGGAGCTCGTGGCGGCCAGTTCCATCATCCGTCCCGGGGTGGCTCGATCGGGCATGATGCGGGAGTACATTTTGCGGCATCGTGACCCGGAGCGCAGGAAGCAGGCCCATCCGGTACTGGCGGAGATCATGCCCGAGACCTATGGCATCATGGTGTACCAGGAGGATGTGATCAAGGTGGCACACCATTTTGCGGGCCTGAGCCTGGCCGAGGCGGATGTGCTGCGCAGGGGCATGAGTGGCAAATCCCGCTCCAAGGAGGAATTTGAGCGGGTGAGGGCTGCCTACTTTGCCAACTGCAAGCGGCTGGGGAGGCAGGATGCCGAGGCTGCTGCGGTATGGATGCAGATTGAGAGTTTTGCAGGCTACTCCTTTGCCAAGGGGCACTCCGCTTCCTTTGCGGTGGAGAGCTACCAGAGTTTGTACCTAAAGGCCTACTTCCCTTTGGAGTTTATGGTGGGCGTGATCAATAATTTTGGAGGGTTTTACTCCACCGAATTTTACGTACACGAGTTACGCATGCAGGGGGCCACGATAGAAGCCCCCCACCTCAACGAGAGTGAGTACCTGACTCGAATCAGCGGGACGACCGTTTACTTGGGCTGGATCCACCTGAAGCACTTGGAAAAGCGAACCGTAGAGCGCCTCTTGCAGGAGCGGCAGGCACAGGGACCTTTTTTGGGGCTGGAGGATTTTGTGCGACGGGTCTCCTGTGGACTGGAGCAGCTGTTGATTTTGATTCGAATTCAGGCGTTTCGATTTACAGGCAAACCCAAGCAGCAACTCCTCTGGGAGGCCCACTTTCTCCACCACAAGCAGGTGGGGGCACGACCTACGCAAGAACTATTTGTGCATTCGGCAGGAGGCAATTCCTGGGAGAGTTTACCTCCTCAGGTGCCGGTATTGGAGGAGCTGGATGTGCGTCAGGATATCTTGGATCAAATCGATAGTTTGGAATTCCCATTGGAATCCCCCTTCCACTTGCTCCAAGATCCAGGCATCCAAGGGGTGAGGGCGAAGGAGTTGCCGCATCGGTTAGGAAAAATCGTACAGGTAATTGGCTACTTGGTCACCGTCAAGTACACCCGGACGATCAAGGGGGAGGTGATGAATTTTGGGACCTTTATCGATTCGGATGGGCATTGGATCGATACGGTTCACTTTCCTCCTACGGTCAAACAGTATCCTTTCAAAGGTCGAGCGATCTACTGCATCGAGGGGAAGGTCGTGGAAGAGTTTGGCTTCTACTCCCTCGAGGTGCAGCGCATGGAGCGCATGGCCTATTGGAATGCGGAGGGGTAGGGAGATGGGATAAACCCATCAAACTACAATCAAGAGAGTCAAAAATAACTTACCTTTATTACAAAATTTACCATCAATTATTAGTTATCCAATACCATTTAGCTAACGAAAAAGGGCTAACTATTTTTAAAAAAATCTAACATCGACAGTTTATGTCTGAAAAAGATTCGTTCATTTTTAAAAAAATGCTGGTAATTGATTTCGCCACTAGGAAATTTACTTAGGGCCTGTATCTTGCATTACCTATTTTGGAATAAAAAAGCAATCCCGACTGCTTGCACAATCGGGACTCCTTTAAATGTTTTCACAACGGAATAATCCTTATTGTGAATTGCTTCAAAATGGTAAGTCAAATATAGATGCAAATTTTTAATATACTATAAAATGAAAAAAATTTTAGGATTGGATTTAGGTACTACTTCCATAGGATGGGCTTATGTAAAAGAACCTGAAAACGAGGCTGTAGGAAGTAAAATACTAAACTTAGGTGTTCGTATTGTACCAATTTCTTCAGATGAAGAATCTGACTTTGCAAAAGGAAATAAAATATCAATTAATGCAGACAGAACCTTAAAGCGAGGTGCCAGAAGAAACCTTCAGCGCTACAAACTAAGACGAAACGCACTGCTATCAATTTTTTCAGACAACAAATGGGTCACCTCCTCTTTTTATGCCGCGGAACAAGGTCCTGCCTCTACTTTTTCTACCTTAAAACTACGTGCTGAGGCTGCTGCAAAAAGGATTGAATTGGAGGATTTAGCAAAGGTTTTACTCCAAATCAATAAAAAAAGAGGTTATAAGAGCAGCCGGAAGGCAAAAAGTGAAGAAGATGAAGGAGTAGCCATTGATAGCATGGGTATTGCAAAAGAATTGTACGACAGCGGCAGTACTCCAGGCCAGTGGACCTATCAGGCACTTCAAAAAGGTAGAAAAAATATACCTGATTTTTATCGCTCTGACTTACAAGATGAGTTTACAAGGATCGTAGTGTTTCAAACTGCATATAATCCAGATTTATTCACAAAAGAGTTTTTAGAAACTTGGATGGGTAGGCCAAGTACTCAGATCAAACAATTCTTTAATTCAAAAGGGATTCAGCTTGTAGAAACTAAAGGAAAAAGAGAGGAACGCAAAATTCAGGAATATGAATGGAGAAGCCTTGCATTAACCAGTCAAGTTGAACTTCCAATTCTTGCCTTTATCCTTTCACAAATTAACTCCCAAATCACAAATTCAAGTGGATACTTAGGCGCGATAAGTGATCGAAGTAAAGAGTTGAATTTCAAAAAATTGACGGTGGGCCAGTATCTTCACGCTCAGATTCAAAAGGATCCTCATTTTAGATTAAAAGGCCAAGTATTCTACCGACAAGATTATTTGGACGAGTTTGAGCAAGTTTGGAACACCCAAGCTTCCTTCCATCCTCAACTTACCGATTCACTTAAAAAAGAAATTCGGGATGTAGTCATTTTTTATCAACGAAGATTAAAGTCCCAAAAGCACTTAATCAGTACTTGTGAATTTGAAACTACGCATAAAGTTGCGCCGAAATCACATCCTGTATTCCAAGAGTTTCGTATTTGGCAAAATCTCAACAACCTATCTTTCAATAAGAAAGATAACCCCAATGAGAAATTTTACTTGGAGTTGGAACACAAAAAAGATCTCGCAAAAGAACTAGCATTTCGGAGAGAATTTACTGCGGCAGATGTCATTAAACGTCTAGCCAAAAAGCCGAGTGAATGGGAACTCAACTTTGAGAAAATTGAAGGAAATAGAACCAATCATGCGATTTTTGAAGCATTTTCCAAGCTAATTGAATTGGAAGATGGGGAACCCATAGAATTGGAAGCGATGAATTCGGATGATATTTTAGATCAATTCTCCGAGGCATTTCTTCGATTAGGAATCAGCACCGACTTATTACAAATCAATTTTGATTTGGAGGGGGATGCATTTGAACAGCAAGCCTATGTTCAATTCTGGCATTTACTTTACAGCTCCGAAGATGAGGCTTGTTTGAAAAAAATCTTGGTTAAAAAGTTTGGATTCAAGCCAGATCATACAAAAATCCTAGTCAATATCTCTCTTCAAGAAGATCATGCTTCTTTGAGCAATCGAGCCTTGAAAAAAATAGTACCACACCTCCAATCTGGCCTTCATTACGATGAGGCTTGCGCTTATGCAGGTTACAATCATTCTTCTTCCCTAACCAAAGAAGCGAATGAAGCTAGGGAGTTAAAAAGCAAATTGGACTTAGTGAAGAAAAACTCTTTACGGAATCCAGTGGTTGAAAAGATCCTAAACCAGATGGTCAATGTGGTCAATGCCATCCTTGAGGATGAACGCATGGGTAGGCCGGATGAGATTCGAGTGGAGATGGCTAGAGACCTAAAGGCTACTGCCAAAGAGCGGAAATTAATGACTGCTTCTATTGCCAAAAGCACACAGGAGCATGAGAAAATTAAACTCCTACTCAAATCAGAGTTTGGAATTCAGCGCGTCACTCGCAACGATATCATTCGATACAAACTTTGGAAAGAAACGTCAGGGATTTCTGTCTATACCGGTAAGCCCATTGAGGCAAGCAAACTATTTTCGAAGGAGTACGACATCGAACACATCATCCCAAAAGCAAAATTGTTTGACGATTCCTTTTCAAATAAAGTTCTCTGTGAGAATCAGTTAAATCGAGAAAAGGGGAATTTGACTGCCTATTCCTTTCTCCAGAAAAAGTTTTCTCCCGAAGAATTTGAACAGTACCTACAACGCGTAAAGTCCCTCTTTGGGACCTTGGGCAGAGCAAAGATTCAAAAACTACTGACAGCCGATGATAAAATCCCAGAGGATTTTATTGCTCGACAACTTCAAGAGACACGCTACATCACCAAAAAAGCAAAAGAACTCCTTTTTGAAGTGACGCGTAAAGTCAATATCACTACAGGTTCAATCACCGATCGCCTTCGAGAAGATTGGGGACTAGTCGATGTCCTTCAGGAGTTAAATTGGGACAAATACGACAAGTTGGGCCTCACCTATTCCGAAGAGGGGAAACATGGGAATCGAATTCGCAAAATTAAAGATTGGACCAAACGCAATGATCACCGCCACCATGCCATGGATGCCCTGACTGTAGCCTTGACTAGGCCAGCCCATGTGCATTACCTCAATAACCTGAATGCCCGAGGAAGTACGGACAAAAAAGGTGCGGAGATTTATGGAATAGAACAAAAGTATCTGACTAGAGAAGATGGAAAATACCGCTTTATCGCGCCCATGGCAAATATTCGAGAAGAAGCAAAGCAGCATCTAGAATCCATATTGGTCTCTTACAAAGCAAAAAATAAGGTGGCCACCACCACCAAAAATAAACTAAAGAAAAAAGGAGGCTTACATATCCAAGAGGTGTTGACTCCAAGGGGCCAGCTGCACAAAGAAACTGTCTATGGAAAGTCCATGAGCTATGTGACTGCTTTGGAGAAAGTAGGGAGTGCGTTTACCGAAGAAAAAATCAACACAGTAGCCAATAAGCAGGAGCGAGAAGCCTTGCTTGCTCGTCTGAAGGTTCACAACTCTGATCCCGTGGCTGCGTTTACAGGCAAGAATGCATTGAGTAAACTCCCGATTTACATCAGCCTAGAAAAAAATATTCGAGTTCCGGAAAAAGTCAAGACTGTAGTTCTCGAGTCGAATTTCACCATTCGAAAGGAAATTGGACCTGATTTGAAATTGGATAAGGTCGTCGATCAGGGAATCAAGAAAATCCTAGAAAAGCGTTTGGCTGATTTCGGAGGAAATGCCAAGTTGGCTTTTTCAAATCTCGACGATCAGCCGATTTGGCAAAATCAAGAAAAGGGCATTGTGATCAAACGTGTAAAAATCTCTGGAGTCAGCAATGCAGAGGCCTTGCATACCAAACGAGACCACCTCGGTCAACCTATCTTAGACAAACAGGGCAAACTTATCCCTACAGACTACATCAGTACTGGTAATAATCACCATGTGGCATTGTACAGAGATGGGGAAGGAAATCTTCAGGATGAAGTAGTCACCTTTTTCGAAGCGGTGACCCGTAAAAATCAAGGTTTGCCGGTGGTAAAATACCGACACGAAAAAGGCTGGGAATTCCTCTTCACCATCAAGCAAAACGAATACTTTGTATTTCCCTCTGCAGACTTCAATCCCAAAGAGATTGATTTGAAAGACCCTCGAAATCTTCCAATTATTAGTAAAAACCTATTTCGTGCACAAAAAATTGCTCCCAGATATTATGTATTTAGACATCACTTAGAGACTACTTTAAATGATTCAGAAGAATTGAAAGATAATGCCTTTAAAAGGATTCAAAGCTTGCCTCACTTGGTAGGAATTATTAAAGTAAGAATTAATCATATTGGCCAAATCATCCAAATTGGTGAATATTAATTAGGTAATTGAATTCAAACGAATTGGGAAAATTACCTTATGCTGAATGCAATTTTACCACCTAACAAAGATGATCAAACGCACCCTTTTCTTTGGTAATCCTGCCTATCTGAGCTCTAGGCAGGAGCAGCTTTTGGTTACCTTTCCCCATTCGGACCAAGCCGAAAAAAGTATTCCTATTGAAGACTTGGGGATGATTGTCTTGGAACATCCCCAATTGACAGTGACCCATGCCCTACTGACCAAACTGAGTGAGCACAAGGTATGTCTTGTCACCTGCAATGCCCAGCACCTCCCGGAAGGGATTCTCCTCCCCATGCAAGGGCATACCGAGCATACCGAACGACTGCGCTTGCAGCTGCAAGCTTCCCTTCCCTTGAAGAAAAACCTCTGGCAGCAGACGGTAACAGCCAAAATCCGCAACCAGCAAGCTCACCTCAAAGCAAGGGGGAAAAGCATCCCAAGACTGGATTACTTGGCTAAAGAGGTGAGTTCGGGAGATGTGGAAAATCACGAGGCACAGGCAGCAGCCATCTATTGGCAAAGCCTCTTTGAAATCCCTGACTTTACCCGGTCTCAAGGGGGAATACCCCCCAATAACCTGCTCAACTATGGCTATGCAATCCTAAGGGCTATCATTGCCCGTGCTTTAGTATCCTCCGGCTTCTTGCCCAGCCTTGGGATTTGGCATCGAAACAAGTACAATGCCTTCTGCCTCGCAGACGATATCATGGAGCCCTACCGTCCCTTGGTAGACCACATCGTCTACGAGCTTTGGGAACAAGACCCAAACCTTAGCGAGCTGAGCCCTACCCTTAAAAAAGAACTTTTAGGAATCCCTGCCATGGATGTACGGATGCAAGGGCATAAAAGCCCATTGATGGTCGCAGCAAGCCGCACCAGCCACTCCCTGTACGAATGCTTTGCCGGGACCAGTCGAAAAATCCTTTATCCCGACTATGGAGGGTAGGTACTATGAACGGCTCAATCACTACCGCAGCTTGTGGGTCCTAGTATTTTTTGATCTGCCCACGGAGACCCGTGCTGAACGAAAAATCGCGAGTAAGTTTCGCAAAAACTTACTCGAAGACGGCTTTGCCATGTTTCAATTTTCCATTTATATGAGGTTTTGTAGTAGTAGAGAGAATGCTGCGGTACACCAAAAGCGGGTACGAAATTTACTTCCCGAAAAGGGCAAAGTGGGGGTCATGCAGATTACCGACAAGCAATTTGGGATGATGGAACTTTTTTATGGTAAAAAAGTCGTGGAGAAAGAACCGCCTCCCCAGCAGTTAGAATTATTTTAGGAAAAGTAATACGGAATAGGATTCAAAAATCTTGAAAGGTAGCAACACTACCTACTTACAAATCCCCTTTTTTTTAATTTCTAAAAATCAAGGTAAAACACAACATACCAGCTACTTAAGCAGGGGCATGTTGTGTTTCCTCTAAGGAAGATACCATTTTGAAAGCAATTCACAACTTCAATAAACTCCTCTGCGCTTATTGGAAGTTGTGTTTCCTCTAAGGAAGATACCATTTTGAAAGCAATTCACAACTCCAAGAATTCAGACCAAGTTTGCATCGGAGTTGTGTTTCCTCTAAGGAAGATACCATTTTGAAAGCAATTCACAACAACCGAATGTCTCCGTTAGTTATGTCTAATGTTGTGTTTCCTCTAAGGAAGATACCATTTTGAAAGCAATTCACAACTAGCAAGTACGGCAACTGATATTGAAATCGGTTGTGTTTCCTCTAAGGAAGATACCATTTTGAAAGCAATTCACAACCAATCACTAAAGTCGATTTGCATCCAAGAGTTGTGTTTCCTCTAAGGAAGATACCATTTTGAAAGCAATTCACAACTTGGGGAGAGCAAGCAGAATCAATTTGGAAGTTGTGTTTCCTCTAAGGAAGATACCATTTTGAAAGCAATTCACAACTATCATATGTAAGTAATGAATATTATACTGGTTGTGTTTCCTCTAAGGAAGATACCATTTTGAAAGCAATTCACAACAAGTAGACCTTCGAACCATTGGATCAGATAGTTGTGTTTCCTCTAAGGAAGATACCATTTTGAAAGCAATTCACAACATGCTTTCATTCCTTGCTGCCGTTCCCTTGGTTGTGTTTCCTCTAAGGAAGATACCATTTTGAAAGCAATTCACAACTAGGTGTTGGAATCCTACCGAAAAAGAAAAGTTGTGTTTCCTCTAAGGAAGATACCATTTTGAAAGCAATTCACAACGGATAATTGTTTTTTAATTCAAAGTTTATTGTTGTGTTTCCTCTAAGGAAGATACCATTTTGAAAGCAATTCACAACTACCTGATTGATAGGTGCATGGGATAGCCCGTTGTGTTTCCTCTAAGGAAGATACCATTTTGAAAGCAATTCACAACAGTCCTAGCCCATGATGCTTCAATATTCGCGTTGTGTTTCCTCTAAGGAAGATACCATTTTGAAAGCAATTCACAACTCCTGCTTTCATTGATTCTGATCTCCATTTGTTGTGTTTCCTCTAAGGAAGATACCATTTTGAAAGCAATTCACAACTAAGAAGGAGATAGAGACAATCTATAAGACGTTGTGTTTCCTCTAAGGAAGATACCATTTTGAAAGCAATTCACAACAAACTCTTTATCGTAAAGCCAATCAATGGGTTGTGTTTCCTCTAAGGAAGATACCATTTTGAAAGCAATTCACAACTTTGGATATGCCTCAAAAAATCAGGGGTAGGTTGTGTTTCCTCTAAGGAAGATACCATTTTGAAAGCAATTCACAACTAATCTCTTCAATGATAAATCAGGAACTAGGTTGTGTTTCCTCTAAGGAAGATACCATTTTGAAAGCAATTCACAACTCTGTTGGCCATTGTGCATTGTAATCCGAAGTTGTGTTTCCTCTAAGGAAGATACCATTTTGAAAGCAATTCACAACAGAGATGAATGAGGCTGTGGCTGAGAATGAGTTGTGTTTCCTCTAAGGAAGATACCATTTTGAAAGCAATTCACAACATAGCACTCCGCTAACCCTAGCCCCCACAGGTTGTGTTTCCTCTAAGGAAGATACCATTTTGAAAGCAATTCACAACCGCACCACCCTGTGCCTGCCCTGTTAATCTGTTGTGTTTCCTCTAAGGAAGATACCATTTTGAAAGCAATTCACAACCCAATAATACCCCTAGTCACCGTCAAGTACACCCGGACGATCAAGGGGGAGGTGATGAATTTTGGGACCTTTATCGATTCGGATGGGCATTGGATCGATACGGTTCACTTTCCTCCTACGGTCAAACAGTATCCGTTCAAAGGTCGAGCGATCTACTGCATCGAGGGGAAGGTCGTGGAAGAGTTTGGCTTCTACTCCCTCGAGGTGCAGCGCATGGAGCGCATGGCCTATTGGAATGCGGAGGGATAGGGAGGCTCTAGTCTCAAAAACTAAGACCAAAGGTTCCTGTAGTCACTAACAGTACCCAAACCAAAAAAGAGAGCTGTGTTTCCCTTCGGTAGCGATAGGCAAGAAACAAAAGGAGTGCTAAAACTCCAATACTGAACGCTAGGATAAAGCCCTGAAACAAACTCGTCAAGACAAGGATCAATTGCATGGACAATACCACCGCTAGCGCCCAAAAAATGAGAAAATTCAAGGCCCAGCCTTCTTGCTTGGATGCAAAAAGCGATCGAATCGACTGCACGAGGAAATAGATCAAAAAAGCGAGGATCCCTAGGGTAATCGGAAAAATAGAAATTTTCCAAAGTAGCGAGAGCAGCACCATGACATGCCCAAAAACAAAATATCCAATTCCGATCGGTTTTAATTGCATAAGATTCATAAGCTAAAATTTAAGGTTCACATTTAATCTTTTTCAAGGGCTTGCAGGGTACAAAACACCCAGTAAAGTGGCATATCTTTAGGCATATTAAATGCATTTATCAAGCGTTCAAGCCAATGAAGCTCTTCACTCAAAGCCTCTTTTACTTTCACTTCAATACAAGCCAAAATATCACATTCAAGTTTTGAATCACACATGACCCTTGCATTTGTTGTCCCTTTTTTTAAAAAAATCTTAAGCCCCTTCAAGACAGCTAGCTCTTTCAAAAGAGTTTCTTTTTTTGCCTCAGCTAAATTTGAGCGAATTACTTCTACCTCTATCGCATACGCTAGTCTTAAAAATGCATCTAGGGGTAAAACCAAACTTTTATCAATTAGTGTATTCGATAACTTTTGAAAGTTGGAGTCTGCATTGATGATTTCTTCGTCAAGCGATGATGCAAATACGTTTGTTTGAATTCCATTGCTTTTCTTAAAACCTGATGCTGGGACCATAGTACTGAAGTCAACCTCAATGGGATTGATTTTTTTAGGTTCTAGTGAAGCATAGGAGGTTGGGTTTTCAAAAATTTTTTCTGTTTGCTTATAGAAAAGCTGATCCTGACTAAGTGTGAATTCTTCTTGCTCTACAGCACAGGAAGCAAAAACCAGAAGTGAAAAAGTTGAGATTTTTTTTAAGGTCTTCATAAAAAATTAATTAAAGCACCCCCTTTCGAAATAGGCAGGCAGGAGAAATAAACCCTGAAAAATTAAAAACTAATGATCTAAATTAATTTTCTTAATTTAATAATGCAATTATTTACCAATTTATTTTTATTTAATTTATTTAAATTATTTAATTAAAAATTATTCATCATTTAATTAAAAAAAATAAAATTCAGCAAAAAGGCTTAAACTATGACAGGAGGAAAATTAAGCCAATTGCTAAAACAGGCTATTTGGGCAAATAACTCTTCCAACGGTAAGGAAGGTAGTAGAAGAGGTTGGCTTCTACTCCCTCGAGGTGCAGCGCATGGAGCGCATGGCCTATTGGAATGCGGAGGGGTAGGGAGATGGGATTAAAGTTTATAGCCAAGTATCTAGGAAGACACCAAGAAATCCTACCCCTTCACCAATTAAGTTATTCCTTCAATTTGTACACCACCGAATATTTCAGACCAGCAGAATGCTTACCTGGTCCAACTACTTCTTGAGGTCTACTTCCATCTGAATACAAGATGTACGTAGACTCCAAAATCTTTCCACTAATGGCGTTAATATTGAAGATGTCAGGGGTTTTTGGATTAACATTTTCTAAAAATTTGATCCCTACATAAACACGCTCATTAGGTGACAAGCTTATTTCTTTGGTGGATAAATCTATGTACAGACTGTTTTTCAACTTACTCGTCACCAAATATTTCTCTGGAAAATCAGTATAAGAAGCCATTGGCATCCCATCTTCTTCTTTGACCACCACCGGCTGTATATAAAAGCCAGACGAATCCTGATCCCATTCATAATTGAAGTAAAACTCCAAACCATCCAATTGAATAGAAGATTTTTCCGGGTTTAAAAAACCCATTACTACTGCAATTTTTCCCCGTATTCCAGGTCCAAAAGCATTAACTTTATTTTCTCTATGCTTTTTTGAAAAATTCGAATAGATCAATAGCTCGTCCGTAGGGATTATTTCAACCGCATCTAACTCGATTATTTCAATTTCTTGAGCTATCAAGTTGAATCCAATCAAAGAAACAATAGAATAAAGTATGATTATTTTTTTCACAAGAAATACAAAATAAAGAGGGGGAAATATCCCCTCTAATTTAAATTTATAGCTGATTTAGCCTGTAATCCACTTTAGTCATATCGGCAGAACATGTCAGTCATATCGGTATTTGACCCAAAATTAATCCAGAAAAACCTTTGCCTACATGTTGTCATTGTAACACTACAAACACCATTGTCAGTAGTAACGGACGAACATTCCTGACCAAACATTTTGGCATCTGCCTGTGAAGGCAGGAAAAACAAGCTCGCAAAAACCCCTACAAGCAACACCCTTTTACCCTTTATTACTTCCATTTTCAAAAAATTAAGTAGGCTCCCTTTTGCAATACGCAGGGCGGGAAACTTATACCCTTAAAAAATTACGGTGCCAAAGCACTTTTTTATCACGATTAACCACCACCCAAGCCAAGAGAAGGAGCAGTTTAAAAAAATCAGCTTAAAAAATTGACTTTAAGAAGACTTGCCCTTTCCTCTTAAAAAACTAGTTCAAAAAGTAGATTAAAAAATCACCCTTTTGTCGCTCCCTCTCCTGCTTGGTAAGTGATGGAAAGATAGCCTTTAATGGATTCGATAGTTAAAAAAAGAGGATTTGGGAAGGGAGTATTTTTAGTAAAAAATGCCAAAAATTGGTCCTTAAGAGCTAGTATAACTAGATTTTACTAAATCAAATTTGAAAAACCCACTTTTTAGTAAAATCTGCAAAAAATGGCTCGAGCCCAGAATAAGTTCAAACGTACAATTCAAGCAAAAATCGAGTGACTACATGTGAGAATACGATTTGCGGGGATTTCCCTGCTCCGGTTTATTTCAGTACTTGAAGGAGCACCTCTGCCTTGCCATCAATCCCCTCAGGGATGGGAAGTCCTAAAATGCGGCAGAGCAAGGGATAGATGTGGATGTTTTGAAAAGGCTCCACCTTCAATCCTTCCTGGATTTGCGGTCCTTTCGCATAAAAAATACCTATCATCTCCTCGTAGCGGGGTGTAAATCCATGCTCTCCAAAGACCTGGGTCTGGTAGCGAGCAGCATTGTTTTGGTAACGAACCTTTCCGCGAACATCGGTCAAGTAATATCCTTCCTTCGGAAGAATCAAGAGGTCCCCTTTTCGCTGAGGAAAAGCAGTTAAGTCACTGTAGTTTTCGGTAGTACTCAGGTCATCGATACGGATGTTTGGGTTTCGAGACAGCAGGAGTTGAATCACCTTTTCCTTCTCCTTGGGGTCTTCCAAATGCAGGTGAGCCAAAGCTCCATTGTTGACCACACGGCCTTGAATTCCTGCAGTTAAATCCTCCAACAGAATCAAATTTTCCTGCTTCACTTCCATCATCCCATGGTCGGAGACAAGCACTACATGAATGGGCAGGTCAAAACTTTCCAGTCCCTCAAACAAGGCGCCCAGCTCATGGTCCAATCGATTCAGCGTTTTTTTCAACTCCAAATCATTGTTGGGACCATACCGATGCCCTGTGTCGTCCATGTCGGAGAAATAGAGCGTAATCAGTCGAGGTCGCTCGGCAGCGGGCAAGCGTAGCCAGTCAAAGACTTTGGCAATTCGGGTCAGGTTCGGCACTCCCCCATCGTAATCGTAGTAATAACTGGGACGAACTCCCTGAATCGGGGCTTCGGTACCTACAAAAAAGTAACTTGCTGCTTTGATTCCGTGCTGCTCAGCCAGCACCCAGATCGGCGTACCCCCATACCAATACCCATCTTGAATGATATCCCGATTGCCCATCGTGTACACCTGATCTTTGAAGGGTTCGTAAAAGGCATTGTCCACCAAACCATGGTGCTCGGGAAGCATTCCTGTGGCGATCGTGTAATGATTGGGAAAGGTTTTGGAAGGAAAGGAAGGAATAAGCCCTTTGGCGGCAGTGCCTTCGGCTATAAAACGTGTCAGGTTTTCAGGTTGAAAACGCTCCACGTAATCGTGACGAAAGCCATCCAGGGAAATTAAAATCAGAATAGGCTCTTTTTCCTGTGAAAACGATGCCGTTCAAATGGACAAGAAGACTACCAAAACTAGAAAAGAGCGCTTCATTTTTTTCTTTAAAAATAGGAATACTCCATTTGCCCTGCAAGAAGAGTTAGTTGAATAAGCTCACCCTCAAAGCTCCACCCGCATCAGCCAATCGTTTTGAATCTCATCCCCAAAGGGGAAGGGATGGCTTCCAAAAATGCGGAGTCCATTTTTCTCGTAAAATCGGATCGCACGCGCATTGTGCTCCCAGACCCCCAACCAAAGCCAAGTCTTCCCCTCTTGTCTCGCAAAGTCGAAGGCTGCATCCAGCAGCCGCTGCCCCAGCCCCTTGCCCCATGCCTTTTCTAGGGTATACAAGCGAGCCACCTCCACCGAAGCGGGATCCTGCACCTCCGCTTGTGCGTCCGCTAGGTTGAGTTTGGTGTAGCCTAGGAGTTCCCCTTCCAAACTTGCCACGAAAAAGATGGAAGCAGGCTCCTGCAATTCTTTGGTCAGCTTAGCCTCTGTAAAGGCTTCTGCCAAGTAGGCCTGCACATTTTCGGGTTTGTTCCCTTCGGTAAATGCCTGCAAAAAAGAGGCTCGAGCAAGGGCCAAAAGCTCGGGTAAATCAGAAAGATTGGCCTTTCTTAATTCAAGAACGGGTGTATTCATGGCTTGATTAGAGTTTTTTGAGAGCTACTGAAATTTGAGAAATGGGAAACTCGCCCAAAATAGCTCGGTAGTTGCCCTTGGGACTAATGACTACAAAACTTTTGCAAGGATAGGGAAATTGAAAGAATTGCCTTGCAAAGACCCCTTCTGGATCGGGGATCCAAGTATGAATACCTGCATATTTCTCCAAGCCATGCGCTTGTTGGTACAGGTAAACCGGTGGAGCCGTCCCAAATTTCTGGGCGTACTTGAGTACCGCTTCGTGATTGGATCGGAGCAGTTTTGGATCGGAGGTGGAAACAGCGGAATTGCACTCGTCCTTGCCTGGATAAAAAATCACCACCAAAGACCTGCCTGCTTGAAAGTCAGCGAGCATCCCTAATTTTTCATAAAACAACCTGGCATTGGTTAGACCGGTCGGCATGCGATGCACGAGCTTTTGGTCTCCAGGCTTTTCTCCCGGAACACCAAAATAAGGTCCAGAAAGAATCTTTTGCTCGTAGTCGGCGTAGGTGATTCGCTTGCCCAATTCATTGAAATAGCTCTGCCCTTGAAGGCCTAGCGGAAGCAAAAAAAACAGCCCCATCAACCGAACACCCAAAAAAATCACTCCCATCGTTCCTTAACTCTTTGCTTTCTGTGACGAAGCCACGTAATTCCCAAAGAAAATGACCAAGGCGGCAGTTCCAAACATGATCAAACTGTAAATCGCAGATGGAATAGTCATCACCGAATTCATCAGAAGCGTAGCGGCAATGGTGATGCCCAGGGTGCCATTTTGGATCCCCGACTCAATCGCGATGGTCAAGCCTTGTCGGAAAGGAAGTTTGAACAATCTGGCAGTTCCAAAACTCAAGGCTAGCGTGGCCACATTCAAAGTCAGTGCGGCAGGTCCTGCCTCTACAAAGTAGCGAACCAAGTTTTCCTTTTCCTTCAGCACCGCGGCAAGTACAATCACCACAAAAAAGATGGCAGAAATACGTCGAAAAGGAAGATCCAACTTTGCAGCTAACTTCGGAGCTTTAGCGAATACCAGCATTCCCAGCGCCACCGGAATGATGGTAATCACCAACACAGAAATAACCGTGCCCACGACCTCCAATTGCTGCGCTTCCCCTCCTGGAATAAAGTGGCCAATCGAATAATTGACCAAAAAAGGAATGGTAAACACGGTGATGACGGAAGAAAAAGCAGTGAGGGTAATGGATAGCGCTGCATCCCCCTTGGCTAAATGGGTGATCAAATTGGAGGTGGCTCCCCCAGGACAAACCGCCAGAATCATCAATCCAACGGCGAGTTCTGAAGGCAATTCAAACAAGTTGGCAATCCCGAAGGCAATGATGGGAAGAAAAATGAGTTGATTGAGAAGTCCTACTCCGACTGCTTTGGGATAGATCAAGATGCGCTTGAAGTCTTCGATCCGCAAACTCAGTCCCATTCCAAACATGATGACGGCTAACGAAAAAGGCAAGAAAAGCTCGGTTAAAACGCTGGATTGCATAGAACTGGGTTTGGGTGGTTGGTTTGGGTACCTCTAAGTTAAAACAAGACGCTGGCAACTGCAAAGCCAATGTAGGTTCCAATAGCGTTGCCCAAGCTCCCAACCAGAATTCCTGGGATCAGTAAGTCCGGTCGATTTAGGCTTTCCGCTGCTGCTAAGGCGGTGGTGTTTCCACCGATATTGGCCTGAGATGCCACTGCTATCATGTCCCAGTCCATTTTGAAGAGGGATCCTACTCCAAAGATAACGAGCCCATGAATCACGATTAAAACGGTTACAAAAAGAATGAGGGTGAGTGCAAGGTCACCCACTTGAACCAAAGCGCTCAAATCACACAAGGTGCCAATGACTGCCAGAAACAAGAGAATCAAAAAGTAGCCCAGGGTATGCTTCCCCTGAAGTTGTTGAACTGCAGGAAACTGGGCAAGAATCAACGCAATGGAGGTCAAGAATAGGATTTCAGGCACTTGAGGAAACCAGATTACCAAGGCCTTACTCACCGCAATCCCCATAAGGGCCATCGAAAATACGGCTGCCAAGGGTCCCAAAGCAATCGATTCTTGGCTGTGCATTTTTTCACCTCCAGAAGCAGAGGCTATCTTTTTGCGAGGGTACAATTTCTGAAGGTACTTGGGCAAAATAAGCGTGGCAATGATCCAAGGAGTACCTACGAGGTTATCCACTACGGTTGCTGCAGCAAAAAGTGTTCCTGCCTCATTGACCTGGTAGTGCAGGGCAATTGCGTTGAAATTGATCGCTCCTCCTATGTAGGTGCCAGTATACATGCCTGCGATGGCAGGGGCCAAGTCACCGATTGTGTCTGCCGGCTGCACGAGCACCCAGGCGGTGAGTACCCCAATCACAGTAGCCAGAGAGCCTAGCAAAAAAAGAAGCAACAAGGGAAGTCCTGCTTTTTTCAAACTTTTTAGATCTACTTCCAGCAAGGCAATAAATATGCCCAGGGGAGCGAGGTATTGGAAAACCCCATCGTAGATAGGATGCCCATCCATAGCGCTTGGAATCAAGCCTGTATTGGCTAATACGGCACAAATCAAAATTACAAAAATGGGAGTGCCCACCGATTTACCCCAAGAAAACCGAGTAAGCCAACTTGCAAAAAATACAGCTAAACAAAGTGCGGCGGCGACAAACAAATAGGAGGAAGAACCAGACATTCCGAAAAGTAGAAAAAAAATGGATAGTTCTAGTGCCTTGATTTCTTGGAGAGTACAATGTACCAGGTAAAAAGTAAGAAATATGAATTACGGGATCTAGGCTAATGTCGAACGCTGAACTCCGAGTTTTGAATGTCGAACGAAATACGAAATACGGGATCTAGGCTAATGTCGAAACTGAACTCCGAGTTTTGAATGTCGAACGAAATACGAAATACGGGATCTAGGCTAATGTCGAACGCTGGATGCTGAACGCTGAATGTCGTAATCAAAAAGTACAATGTACCAGGCACCAAGTACAAAGTAGAGATTCGAATTAGTATAGAATTCTGCATTTTAAAAATCATGGTACTTTGTACTTGGCACTTCGTACAGATCATTATTCTCGATACTAAATAGTAATACTGTCCAAAATCTCAGCTACCTGCTTACTTCCAGTTTTTCGAGAATAGGCTTCCAAAGGACCTAACGTTTGCTGAGTGCCTGCTGACTCATACAGCTCCCGAAGTTTTGCTTGCATCCCTTTCAGATCTCCATGAGCGAGCACAGCACCGGCACCTGCTTGACTCAGAATCTCCGAACTATCTCCTTGCGGATCGCCCAATGCCAAGACGGGAAGCCCTGTAGCAAGGTATTCAAAGAGTTTGCCTGGAATATTCCCCTTCGCATTCTTGGTATCCGTCAGAATCAGGACCAGTGCATTTGCTTGGGCATAAAAGTCAAACACTTCCTGATGGGATACATAGCCTGCAAAGTGGATGTGGCGCTGTAACCAAGGATCGGACTGCACCAGCTGCTGCACTTGTTCGCTTACCTTCCCCACAAAAGTCCAGGAGACCTCCTCCCCAACCTCTTCAAATTCAGCCTTCATTGCGTGCATTAGGGGAAGCGGATTACGGATAGCGTCAATGATGCCTGTGTAAATTAGGTGAAGTTGATTGGCTGCTTTGGGCCTAGGGGCAAAATCTTGAGGAAGGTCAGCTGGATCGTAACCATTGGTGACCAGGTCAATTTTTCTTCCCGAGAGTCGTTCCAGGTCACGCTGGAAGGTTGGGGAGATAGTGACCACCCCATCCGCTTGCTGCAAGGCCTTCTGCTCCAGGGCTTCGTGCCGTCTCCGGACAAACGGGAGCATAGGGAGGGTGTCTAGAAATTCCCACTGTGACCAGGGGTCTCTAAAGTCTGCCAACCAGGGTACCCCAAGCTTTTGCTTGAGTTGCTGTCCAATTAGGTGGATGCTATGGGGTGGCCCAGTGGTAATGATCGCTTGAAATTGCCCTTCTTTGACCAGTTGACTTAGAAATTGTACGGAAGGCTTCACCCAAAAAACACGCGGGTCTGGGACCAGCAGGTTGGCACGCAGCCAAATGGCTAATTTTTCCAGAAACCCCCTTTTTGGTTGCTCCAGGATACGCCCAGGATGGCTTTTCCCTTGCTTTTTCACCTTGGCAAACAACTGGTAAGGTTCCCAGATGGGAAAGCGAATCACTTCCAGATCGGGAGAAATTTCCTGGAGGAGAGTTTCGTCTTGAAGATCGAAATCAGGATTTTCTGGTGTAAAAATCACGGGTTCCCAGCCTGCTTCGGGTAGGTATTTGGCAAATTTCAACCAGCGTTGTACACCCGAACCTCCACTCGGAGGCCAATAGTAGGTGAGGATTAACACGCGTTTGGGCATGGGATTCGATGCGCTAGTCAAAATTGGAGACTTGCAAATGTACTAAAAAGAAGAAGGGGAAATTGCTCTCCCCTTCTGGATAAAAACTCGAGTTATTCTCCTTGGCCCAAGGAATATCCTTTCACGCCGTCAAAGGTGTAGAGGTGCTCCGTTTTGATAAAATCCAAACCAAGATTTTCCACTTTTTGAAGGAGGTCAATCACTTGGGCATGGGTGAGTACCTTTCCTTCTTCCACTTTGAATCGGCATCTCCAATGATCGGTGCAGAAGGTTTCCTTCATGCCATCAGGAAAAACCTTGACACCCCTATTGGTGATTAGACTCAATTTTAATCCACCAGAATCAAGTGAATTCAAGAGCTTGCCCAAGACGTTCGGGTCCCGATGGTTTTGGTCCCAGTCAAGAAATACATCTATCCCGATCAATTCTTTCTTTGCCTTTGGCTTGGACCGAAGCGCTACGTCCATGGGAGCGGTACTTTCTTTTCCAAAAACTGCGGGTGTCATTTGACTGGGCACCTGTCCCAAGCGAGCAATGACTGCCTGAGCAAATTCCTGGGTTCCTACTTTTTTAGAGGACAAGCCTTCTTGGTAGATATCTCCGGTATGAATTCCATCTTCGAGGGTTTTCATCCAGGCATTGGCGATCTTCTCTGCAATCTCAGACTGTCCAATGTGGACCAACATTAGGATGGCTCCATTCAACAAGCCCGATGGGTTGGCAATGTCCTTACCTGCAATGTCAGGAGCAGAACCATGAATGGCTTCAAACATGGCTACTTCCGCACCCACATTGGCAGAGCCTCCCAAGCCTACCGAACCGGTGACCTGCGCTGCTACGTCAGAGATAATGTCTCCATACAGGTTGAGCGTTACGATTACATCAAAAACCTCTGGGCGTTCTGCGATCAAGGCGGTTCCGATATCGATGATCTTGTGCTCCGTTTCAATCCCTGGATATTCCTTTGCGATCTCGTCAAACGTCTTGTGAAACAAGCCATCCGCCAGCTTCATGATGTTGTCCTTGGTCATGCAGGTCACCTTTTTCCGGCCATATTTTTTGGCGTACTCAAAGGCATAGCGAATGATTTTTTCGGAGCCAGGCTGTGAAATTACTTTCAAACATTGATACACCTCCTGGGTTTGACGGTGCTCGATCCCTGCATACAGGTCTTCTTCATTCTCCCGAATGATGACCAAATCCGTTTTCGGGAAATGCGTTTTGATAAATGGGGAATAGGCCTTGCATGGGCGCACGTTGGCATACAAGCCAAAGGACTTACGTGTAGTTACATTCAAAGACTTAAAGCCTCCACCCTGAGGGGTAGTGATCGGCGACTTTAAAAAAACCTTGTTGGCACGAAGGGATGCAAAGGAATTGGGAGCCATGCCTGAACTGATTCCCTTGAGGTACACCTGCTCTCCAATTTCAATGACCTCGTATTCCAATTGGGCGCCTGCAGCATCTAGGATGGCCAAGGTCGCCTTCATGATTTCGGGGCCAATTCCGTCTCCGTAGGCTACGGTAATTTTAGTTTTGGAGTTCATGGGTAGCTTATGGGTTTAATTCTTCTCTTTCGTGCCGCAAAAGTAAGAAAAAAAGCCAAAAAATGGGTTCCAAACTTCAAAAATTCTCCTTATGATATAAATAAAAAATAGTCGATTCCAGACTGTCTTGGGTATATTTTACTTTTTTCTCTAGACCTGAATTTGGTAGTGTTGGAGGGGGAGGTATATTTGTCCGAACTATGCTGCATGACTATGTCTGAATTTGTCAACATTCTTACCGAAGAACGACAAGGAATCCTCTACCTCACCATCAACCGAGAGGATAAACTGAATGCCATGAACCTTGCTACCCTAGAAGAACTAAGGCAGGTATTTGATCAGGTCATGGACGACAAATCCATCAAAGGCGTCATCCTCACAGGAGCAGGAGAAAAAGCCTTCGTAGCCGGTGCAGACATCACCGAAATCGCATCCCTCAACGAGGTCAATGCACGAAAATTTGCAGAGAGTGGTCAGGAGATTTTTGCTAGGATCGAGAACTGTCACAAGCCGGTAATTGCCGTCACCAACGGCTACACGCTTGGCGGTGGATGTGAGCTAGCCATGGCCTGCCATATGCGGATTGCCACTACAAATGCAAAATTTGGACAGCCCGAGGTAAATCTAGGCATCATCCCAGGCTATGGGGGCACCCAACGGCTCACGCTGCTGGTCGGCCGAGGCAAGGCCAATGAGCTAATGATGACAGGAGACATGGTCGGAGCCGAGGAAGCCAAAACTTTAGGATTAGTGAACCATGTGCTGCCGACAAAGGAAGAAGCACTTGCTAAAGCAGAAGAGATTTTAGAAAAAATTAGGAGCAAAGCTCCCCTTGCCATCGGCATGGTGGTGGATTGTGTGAATGCCGTTTTTCTGGAAGAAAATGGATACCAAACCGAGGCCAACTCCTTTGCGCGTTGTGTCAAATCGGGAGATTACAAGGAAGGTACTACCGCCTTTTTAGAAAAGCGGAAACCAGTCTTCCGTGGGGAGTAAGTGATCCAACCGCCCATGGGAGCATTCAAAAAACTTGTCGGACAAACTGCCATTTATGGCCTAAGTAGCCTGCTGGGTCGCTCCATCAATTTTTTACTAATCATCATTTACACCGGGTACCTAACCAAGGCAGACCTGGGTGCTTTTACGGGTATATATTCCCTGATTGGTTTTTTAAACATAGTATTTACTTACGGCATGGAAACTGCCTTTTTCCGATTTTCAACTGGGAAAAATCAGGATCCAACCCGAGTATACCACAATTCTCAGACCCTTCTTCTCCTATCTAGCTTGGCGTTAGGATCTGGAATATACCTTGCTGCACCACTTTTGGCAGCATGGATGGATTACCCCGGGCAAGCCTATTTATTTCAATGGACCGCACTCCTGCTGGCATTTGATGCCGTACTGGCCATCCCTTTTGCCAAACTCAGATTGGAAAACAAAGCTAAAACCTTTGCAGGAGCAAAATTGATCACTATTTTTCTCAACGTATTTTTCAACCTTCTGCTTCTGATTTGGATTCCTGGATGGATTCAAGGCGGGGTCCTACCAGAAGGTTTCCTAGGGTACCAATCCAGTTGGGGTGTGGAATACATTCTACTTTCCAACTTGATCGCCAATGGCTTGATCATCCCCTTGGTCTGGTGGAGGGCTGGTTTTTTCTCTTTTCGACTGGAAAAAGAAATCTTACAACCCATGTGGGCCTACTCCCTCCCGCTTCTCTTTATGGGATTGGCAGGGGTGACTAATGAACTTATTTCTCGACTGTTATTTGAATACGTGTTGCCTACCAACTTTTACCCTGGTCTCAATTCCCGGGAAGCTGCAGGTATTTTTGGAGCCAATTTCAAGTTGGCCATCTTGATGAACTTAGTAATTCAAGCTTTTAAGTATGCTGCAGAACCCTTCTTTTTCAGGGAATCCAAGGATAAAGACTCCCCCCAACTGTATGCGCAAGTCATGCATGGATTCATCCTGTTTTGTTCCCTGTTGATGATTCTGATTTCCGTCAATCTTCACTGGATTGGACCGCTCTTTCTGAAGGGAGACGCCTACCAAATTGGTTTTTTTATCGTACCCATGTTGTTGCTTGGCTATTTGCTATTGGGTATTTATTTCAATTTGTCCATTTGGTTTAAGCTCACAGACAAGACCAACTACAGTGCTTGGATCACGTTGGTGGGAGCTTTGGTGAGTGTGGCAGGCATAGTCTTCTTGGTCCCAATTTGGGGATTCATGGGTGCCGCAGTAAGTACCGTCGCCTGTTACTCGGTGATGACTGGAATCTGCTACTGCTATGGGCAGAAATACTACCCTGTTCCTTACCAGACCACCAAAGGCTTGGGCTACCTAATTCTTGCATTTACTCTAAGTTATGTAGGGTACTTTATGGAAATGGGTACAGCAAGTTTGGATTTTATCCTTAAAAATTCGGGCGCCCTTCTATTTCTTGCAGTAGTATTTTTTGGAGAGCGCACCTTTTTCAGATCCCTTCTTGCCAAAAAATCCTAATTAAGCCTGGCCTATACCCCCTTTTCTTCAATCAAATTAAGGAAAAGGCACTATGTTTGTAGAGATGATTTGAAATCCCATCCCTCAGTGAGAGTTACCCCGATTTTTCTTTTTTGTTGTTTCTTATTTCTGGGTCCAATCGCAGGATTTCCACAGGGTTCGCTGTCTAAAAAGGAACTAAAAGCTCAAGAACAGAAGGCTAATGCAAGCCGATTTTTTATTGAAGGCGAAAAATCCTTCGCCTTGGGAGATTTGGAAAAAGCCTACCAATACCTATCAAGAGCACGAGATTTTGCACCTGAAGAACCTGCCATCTCCTACAAATTGGCAGAGGTGCTTTTAAAAAGAAATCAAGCAGCTCAAGCCCTCCCATTTGCGCAGCAAGCTGTAGCCAAAGATCCCCAAAATTTATTCTATGTCTTGCTAGTAGCGGAAATTTACACGGGATTAAACAAACCCTTGGAAGCCGCAGCTTTGTTGGAAAAGTTGACCACGGGATCCACCAAAAATCAACAGTACAACTTAGAATTGGCATCCATTTATTTGAACGCCAATGAATTTGACAAGGCCCTGGTGGCCTTGGACCGAGCAGAAGCCTACTATGGGGTTCGGGAACCCTTTACGGTACAAAAGCAACGGATCTACCTCCGCAAGGACCTACTCAGCAAAGCGGTAGAGGAGGGTGAGAAACTAATTTCTTCCTTTCCCGGAAATCCGAACTATGTACTTTCACTAGTTGAGATTCTGTACAACAATGCCAAGTTGGACCAAGCCATCCAACTGGTCGGCACCGAAATTAACAAATACCCAAACCAGCCTGAACTTCAGCTTGCGGCTTACAAGCTCTACCGAGAAAAGGGACTCGATTCGCAGGCAAACACCTTTTTAGTGGAGTCTATGAGCAGTCCGGACTTGGCAACTGCTTCCAAGACCAGCACCTTTCAAGGCCTGCTACAGGAAATGAAAACTGCCGAACGAGATAAGATGCTCGATAGCTTAGAGGTGATTTTGGTGGCAATGCATCCGGCAGATGCTGCTGTTTTGGAAGCTCTGGGAAACCGAAGAAAAGCAGGAAATAGGTTGGGTGAAGCACTTGAATTGTACAAGAAATCCTTGGCCATCCAGCCTAAAAACGAAAGACTTTTGGAAGAAGTAATCGTCAACTCCTTTGAGACGAGCACCAACTACGAGGAAGTGGCGATTTACACTAAAATAGCCCTAGAGGAATTCCCTGAAAGTGCTGAATTTTGGTTTTACGAGGGAGTATTGCTCTCCGCACAAAAGAAAGATTCGGCTGCGGTGCAAGCACTAGAGACAGCCCTTCGATTGAATAGCGAAAAAAATCCTCAATTGGCGCAGGTAGCCTACAGTACCTTGGGCAATAGCTTGTATCAGATGGGTGACCAGGCCGCTGCATTTTCCAATTTTGACAAGGCGCTCGCGCTGAATCCCAGTGACGAGCAGGTATTGAATAATTATGCTTATTTCCTTTCGCTGGCCAAACAAGACTTAATGAAGGCCTTAGATATGGCTCAGCGAGTGGTAAAAAAACATCCAAAAAATGGGACCTACCTCGACACCTTGGCTTGGGTCTTGTATCAACTTGAACGCTATTCAGAAGCAGCTACCACGCTTGAGGAAGCGCTGAAGATTGAAAAGGAGCCCAGCGGAGTAGTGATGGAACACTATGGAGACATTTTATTCCGCCTAGGAAAAATAGAGGAGGCGGTGTCGTGGTGGAAAAAAGCAAAAGAAAGCCCAGAAGGCTCAGATCAGCTCGCTCAAAAAATTAAAGATCGACAAATTCATGACTAGGAGACGACTATTTGCAGGAATGATGCTTGTCTTAATGAGCTGGGGATGTGCTCAAAAGATCAGCCCGCTTACTGGGCCTAAAGAAATGGAGACCTTCGCTCCTCGCACGACGGAGTACAACTATTTACAAGCCAAAGCCAAACTCGTACTTGAAGAGGATTCAGGCAAAATCACTCGTGGAACCTTGCAATTACGCGCGAGAAAGGATAGCTTAATTTGGTTTTCAATTTCTCCGGGTTTGGGTGTAGAAGCTATTCGAGGCCTACTAAGTCAGGAAAAAATCCAAATCTTGAACCGGATGGGAACCGAGGATATCAACTTGAGTTATTCGGAGTTTGAGCAGCGATATGGTATCAAATTATCCTTGGCCTTAGTTCAAAACCTGCTCTGGGGAGACAGTCCCTATCCTGCAAGTTATGAAGATCGCCTGGTGCGGGTTGGAAAAAAATTCGAATTAACCCAAGTTCGTGAGCAGGTCCGCTACTTTAGTAAAATCGATACACGACTTGGAAAAGTTTCGGAACTCTCGAGTAGCTCCATTGCTGGGAAGGGTTCGCTTTTGGCTAGTATGCCGAAATACCAAAATATAGCTGCGCAAGCCTTCCCTGCAGAGGTTTTAGTGAAAGTTGCTTTTGAGGCACCAGAAGTAGTTCGAAATTTTAGGATTTACCTCAGTTGGACTACCTTAGATCCTCAAGCGGGTCCTTTATCCTTCCCTTTCCGATTTTAATACCTATGAAAAGATTTGCGAATTTGTTATTACTTTTTTTTCTCCTAGTTCTCTCGGATGTTGGGCTTGCGCAATCCTCCAAATCTCGTGAGCAATTGGAAAAGGATAAGGTAGCAATTCAGGCTCGGCTGAAGGAGTTTGATGCCATTCTCAAACAAACTTCAGCCACTAAAAAAACTTCTATTGGCGAGTTAAACGCCATCACCAGCCAGTTTCAAAGCCAAAATCGCTTAGTCAATACCTTGGATCGCGAGGTAAGTTTACTCTCCAATGAAATTCTTGAAATCGAAAATAAAATTGCAGCTCTTGAAAAGCAGTTGATCGAACTGAAAGAGGAATATTCGAGAATGATTTACAATTCGTCCAAATTGAATCGGGGGCTTTCCATAATCGCATTTGTGTTTAGCTCTAGTAATTTCAATCAGCTGTACATGCGTTTGAAATACCTCAAACAATATACGGAAAGCAGAAAAAAACAGGCTGAGCAAATTGAAAAACTATCCACAGAACTGGCCAACCAACGCATTCAGCTCGATGAGCGAAAGGAAGACAAAGAAGTAGTCTTGGTAGAAGAAAAAACTGAAAAGCAGAAACTCGAGGTCATGCGCAAAGAGCAGCAGGGCCTAGTCAACACGCTTTCTAAGAAAGAACGGGATATTCAACGACAGATTACCGCGACTAAGAAGCAGCAAGAGCAACTCAATCGCATGATCAAGGCAGTCATTGAAGCTGAAATTCGTGCGGCAGAAACGGCTGCTAAAAAGGAAAATAGCACCAGTACTAAAAAAGTAGGCACCAGTATGCCCATGACACCTGAGGCCGCGGCCTTATCCAGTTCCTTCGCGGGTAACAAAGGTAAACTCCCTTGGCCGGTAGAAACAGGATTTATTGCTCAAGGCTACGGCACCTATCCTCATCCCACGCTTAAAGGCATCACAGAGGAAAATGATGGAATTGATATCCGTACCCAGCCCAATGCCAGTGTTCGCGCAGTTTTTGATGGAGTAGTCACCAAAATCTCCACGATCCCTGGATATGGAAACACCATCATCATCAAGCACGGTGAATATTTTACCATGTACAGCAGGCTGAAGTCGATATCGGTGAGCAATGGACAGTCCGTCAAAGCAAAAACTGCTATTGGACAGGTGGCCACGAAAGCGGATGGAGTTGCAGAAGTTCACTTCCAAACATGGAAAGGTTTACAAATCATGGACCCTGTAACCTGGATTACTGCCAAATAGGTTAAAAAATCTTACATTTATAAAAAAGATAAGCATCCATACGCAATCTCCTTGGGTAAGCGACCGATACTTGTATCTTTGTATTTCTATCCTTAAACGCACAGCAGTATGACTACATTAGGTTTCTTTCAAAATATTGGTGGAGGTTCTTTGATTTTGATCATTCTTGTGATTCTCCTTTTGTTTGGTGCTAAACGAATCCCTGAATTAGCTCGTGGACTAGGACGTGGAATCCGTGAATTCAAAGATGCGACCAAAGACATTCAAAATGACCTCGAAGAGGGAATGAAAGACAAGAAAAAATAATTTTTCAGTTCGATTCATTTGGAAATGTATCGTTGCTTCGACGAAATCCAATTTGCCCTAAAAAACGGGGATAGCGATTGTCGATCGATTGTAACCTATTACCTACAAAATATTCAGACGAAGGCGCATCTCAACGCCTTCGTCGAAGTTTATGCCCATTCTGCGCTTGAAAAAGCTGCAGAAGTGGACTTAAAACTAGCCAATGGCACAGCAGGGAAACTGGCTGGGATGGTCATTGGCATAAAAGATATTCTCAATTACGAGGGACACGCCTGCTCTGCCGGTTCAAAAATCCTAGAAGGCTACATCGCGCACTACACTGCTACTGCAGTTCAACGACTTTTGGATGAAGATGCCATTGTCATTGGGAGGCTAAATTGTGATGAATTTGGCATGGGCAGCTCGAATGAGCATTCCATTCACGGCAAAGTATTTCAAGAATTAGACCCTACTCGAGTGCCTGGGGGATCCTCTGGTGGGTCAGCGGTAGCTGTGCAAGCCAATTTATGCACTGTTTCTTTAGGGACGGATACTGGTGGATCGGTTCGCCAGCCAGCAGCATTTACCGGCGTGATTGGAATGAAGCCCTCCTATTCAAGAGTTTCGCGTTGGGGCCTGATTGCCTACGCTTCCTCATTTGATACTATCGGGATTTTTTCATCCACTATCCGCGATAATGCTCGGGTACTCGAAGTGATTGCAGGTTATGATTCAAAAGATAGCACTTCTTCTCAAAAAATTGTTGAACAGTACAGCGAGTTAACTTTTCCACCTCAATCGGTAAAAGTGGCAGTCTTGAAGGAGGCACTGCATGCACCTACTTTACAACTTGAAATCAAACGCAATACCTTAGCAGTAATCGAACGTTTAAAAAAAGAGGGCCACCAGGTTCAGGAAGTGGAATTTCCCCTTTTAAAGTACGTGCTTCCCACCTATTACATACTCACTACCGCTGAGGCAAGTGCCAACCTTTCCCGTTTTGACGGGGTCAACTATGGGTATCGAGCACCCCAAGTACACAATTTAGAGCAACTTTACAAAGACAGTCGAAGTGAGGGGTTTGGGGAGGAGGTAAAACGAAGAATTATGTTGGGTACCTTCGTGCTTTCTGCTAGTTATTACGACGCCTATTTCACTAAGGCTCAAAAGGTTCGCCGCATCATTAAAGAAGTTACTGAAAAATTATTAACAGATTTTGACTACCTTTTGCTTCCAACTACCCCCACAACCGCATTTCAATTCGGGGAACATGGGGATGACCCGGTGTCTATGTATTTGGAAGATTTATTTACCGTTCAGGCCTCTGTATCGGGTGTGCCTGGTATTTCCCTTCCCAACGGAAAGGATGACTCAGGGATGCCTATTGGGCTTCAAGTGATTTCCAACTCCTTCAAAGAAAGAGAGTTGTATGCATTTAGCCAGTATTTAAGTGGCTTAATTTTAAATTGATCCTAGAGATGAAGAAGTATATTCTCCACCAAGTAGTGGTACTTGTGAGCAGTTTTTATTCTTTAAGTACAGCTGCTTTTGGGCAACAAAATGACCTGGAATCCCTAGGCAAGGTGGATGGCATCGTAATGCCTAACTACCACTACGACTTTGTGCCAGATTTCACCTACCAAGAAGTATCGGATCGCATCCAAGCCATGGACCTTGAGATGCAATTTGAATTAAATGATCGGGTTTTTTCATTTATCCAATACTTCACGGTTCGCAATAGAGAATACATCAAAATGGTCCTAGCCCGAAAGGAGCAGTATTTCCCCATGTATGCCGAAACGATGCAAAGCTACGGCATGCCCTCAGACATTATTTACCTCTCTATCGTCGAATCTGGATTAGACCCAAAAATAAGATCGAAAATGGGCGCTGTAGGATTGTGGCAATTTATGCCAGTGACTGGTCGCGAGTATGGCATGCAGGTTACCTCAGACATGGACGATCGCATGGACCCCGAAAAATCCACAGTTGCCGCGGCCAAATACCTTAAGTCGCTTTACAAAATGTTTGGAAACTGGGAAGTGGCTTTGGCTGCCTACAATTGTGGGCCAGGAAATGTGCGCAAAGCCATCCGCAGATCGGGAGGCAAAACTACGTTCTGGGGGATTTACGATCACCTGCCTAAAGAAACGAGAAGCTATGTACCTCAATTTCAAGCGATGCTGTACGTCCTCAACCACTTGGAAGAACACAACCTGCATCTGGAAGAACCAAGCTATCCTTTGGAATACGAGTCCATCAATTTCAATCGGGCATTTAACCTAGAGAGGATGTCTTCCCTTTCTGGAATTTGCCTTGCCGACCTTGAAAAGCTGAATCCTTCCATCAAGAACAGAAAAATTCCTGAGAGTCATCAAGCCATTGCTTTACGAATTCCAAAATCAAAGGCCTTTTTCGTGAAGGAGAATTTAGCTTCGATCAGGGATTCGCTAGGTCAAAGCACGCCCCTATTGCTGGCTGCGACTCCGGGCTCCGAACCCAGCATTTCGGTGGAATCCGCCAGCAGAAACTCCTCTAGACTCGCCTACAAAGTAAAAGCTGGCGATGCATTGGGTACTATTGCTACTCGGCATGGAGTCAGCATTAATCAATTGAGAAACTGGAACAACCTCCGCTCCAATTTGATTAAAGTGGGTCAGATCTTGATCATTCATGCAGGTGAAGAACAAAGCACGGTAACTTCTTCAGCTCTAGCACTAAATAAAGCCAGTACCCCAACTTCTAAAACCTACACCGTACAACCTGGAGATTCCTTGTGGATTATTTCAAAAAAACATTCCCTGACCATCGAGCAGATCAAACGACTGAACAATCTGAATAGTACCAACATCAAACCTGGTCAACGCTTAATTATAGGCTAAGTTTTCTCTACCAAACCTTCCTACTTCATCTGAAATCGACCGCAGCCCACTTTCTTCTAAAAAACACATGAACCCAAGCCTAAGAGTCATTCAATTTGGCCTCCTGCCACTTTTCATTTTACTACTATTTTCTTGTTCTGAAGAAAATGGAGGGACTTCCAATTCGTTGAAACCTAAAGCCAAAGGCGATATTGGAGAGATCGTGTTGGCCATAGATTCTACCAAATGGGCTGGACCTGTGGGTGAAGAACTGCGTGCCATCTTTGAGGCAGATCTACCCGGAATGCTCCGCTCGGAACCTCAATTCAAAGTGCATCGGGTAGATCCTCGTGCGATGACACGGATGCTGAAAATGTACACCAACCTGATCTATGTAACTACTTTTGACGATAAAAAAGGGGGAAGTCAAGTCATAAACGCTCAATTTACCCCAGAATCCAAGGCTAAAGCAGCAGCAGATCCTAGCGTGTATTCGCTTCGCATGGAGGATGAATTTGCAAAAGGTCAAGAAGTATTGTACTTGTTTGGTAACAATGAACAAGAGTTAATTGCCAACTTGCGAAAAAACAAAGATCAACTTCAAAACCTGTTTGAAGTTCGTGAACGAAACCGTCTGGCCAAGCCTTTACTAGCGCGTAAAAATGCAACTGCACAAAATGACGCTCGCAAGAACCTAGGCATTGAGATCATGCCTCCAGTATCCTATCAAATCGCAAAGTCAATACCAGGATTTCTTTGGCTTCGACAGCCCTCCCCTACCGATAAGCGCCCTGATATTAGCGTTTACTTTCATGTAGAAGACTATACCAAAGAGGAACAAACTTTCCCAGCGAACATCCTTGCGCTTCGGGATTCACTTGCCAAGGTTCATATTTTTGGAGATCCAGAGGATCCTAGCTCCTTCATGACCAGCGAAAAACAAATCCCACCTGCTTTCCGAAACATGGTCATTAATGATAATTTTACAGTTGAAATCCGTGGCACTTGGAAAACGAATAACTTGAGCATGGGTGGTACCTACCTTGGGTACCTGATGGTGGATCAGAAGAAAGGAAAGCTTTATTACATGGAAGGATTTGTGTATTTCCCAAATGAAGTGCACCGAGATGCCTTGCGAGAAATTCAAGCCGTATTATTGAACACCAATATCAGTTGGACAGAAAATCAAGGAATGTAAACCCAGTATTCCCTCCCCATTTATGGCTATTAAGATTAGAAAAGAAGACGCATTAAACTATCACAGTCAGGGTTCACCTGGAAAAATTCAGGTCATACCTTCCAAACCCGTTTCCAGTCAACTGGATCTTGCACTTGCTTACTCCCCAGGAGTGGCAGAGCCCTGCAAGGAAATTGCTTTTGATGTAGAAAATGTGTACAAGTACACCGCCAAAGGCAATCTGGTAGCGGTCATCTCCAATGGTACGGCTGTGTTGGGCTTGGGTGATATCGGTCCGGAAGCGTCCAAACCGGTCATGGAAGGAAAAGGGGTACTTTTTAAAAAATTTGCAGGGATTGATGTTTTCGATCTAGAAATCGATGAGAAGGACCCCAAAAAACTAATTCAAATCATCAAGTCCCTGGAGCCCACTTTTGGGGGCATCAATTTAGAAGACATTAAAGCTCCTGAATGTTTTGAAATTGAGCAGACCCTCAAAAAGGAAATGAAAATTCCGGTCATGCACGATGATCAGCATGGGACGGCCATCATTTCCGCAGCGGCACTACTGAATGCCCTTGAGTTGGTGGAAAAAAAGATTGAAGAAATTCGCATTGTGGTCAGCGGAGCTGGAGCCGCGGCCATCTCCTGCCTACGTTTTTACGTGACCCTTGGCGTCAAGAAAGAACATATTGTCGTATGCGATAAGGAAGGAGTCATCCGAACTGATCGTCCAGGACTGACAGGAGAGCATTTGGAATTTGCCACTTCTGCGAACTTTACTACCATCGCTGAGGCCATGCCTGGAGCCGATGTATTCCTTGGACTTTCAGCAGGTAATATTATTTCTAAGGAAATGATCCAATCCATGGCTCCAGATCCCATCGTTTTTGCGCTAGCGAATCCAGATCCTGAAATTTCTTATGAAGCAGCAATTGAAGCGCGAGAGGATGTAATCATGGCCACTGGGCGCTCCGATCACCCCAATCAAGTGAATAACGTGCTCGGATTTCCCTACATTTTCCGAGGAGCGCTGGATGTACGAGCTACAGTCATCAACGAGGAAATGAAGCTTGCTGCTGCAAAAGCCATAGCCAAACTAGCCAAAGAACCTGTTCCTGAAATTGTAACCAAAGCTTATGGGGAGAGCCATTTGAACTTTGGAAGATTCTACCTCATCCCAAAACCAGTAGACCCAAGACTAATCACCACCATCGCACCCGCGGTGGCAAAGGCAGCCATAGAATCTGGTGTCGCCAAACGAATCATCCAAGACTGGGATGCTTACGAACTGGAATTGCAAAAGCGAATCGGCATAGACGAACGCCTGATGTCAATTGTGATTGGCAGAGCCAAAAAAGATCCAAAACGAGTGGTATTTGGGGAGGCTGACAACCTCAAGATTCTGAAAGCTGCCCAACAGATTCGAGACGAAAAAATCGCAATCCCCATTCTTTTGGGCAACCGCGAAAGTATCTTAGAACTTATCGAGGAAAATTCCTTGGATCTGGAAGGCGTCAGCATCATTGATCCTGTGGAGGAACCTGCGCTAAATGAAAAGTTTGGAAAAATCCTAGCACAGAAAAGACAGCGCAAAGGAATGACCCAAACCGATGCCAACCGATTGGTGAAGGAGCGAAACTATTTTGGTGCTTTAATGGTGGAAACAGGGGAAGCAGACTGCTTTATCTCTGGCCTCACGCGCGATTATCCGAAGACCATTTTGCCTTCCCTCCAAACAATCGGGGTGAAAAAAGGCGTAAATCGCGTAGCAGGCATGTACATCATGAACACCCCTCGAGGACCCTATTTCTTTGCAGATGCTACTGTAAATCTTAACCCTACCGCTGAGGAACTAGTAGACATCATTGGACTTACCGCAACTGCCGTGAAGTTTTTCAATATGACTCCGCGTATTGCCTTACTCTCCTATTCCAATTTTGGGTCTGCCCAAGGTGATATTCCTACTAAAATGTCCAAAGCAACGGCTTTAGCGAAAGAAAAATATCCAGATCTCATCATCGAAGGCGAAATGCAGGCTAATGTGGCCTTGAACCAAGAGATTCAAAAAGAGATTTACCCATTCTCTGCGCTTTCCAAAAAAGGCCAGGAAGTGAACACCCTGATTTTCCCTGACTTGGCCTCTTCCAATATTGCCTACAAGCTCTTGGCAGAACTTGGCAATGCAGAAGCAATCGGGCCAATTTTGCTCGGAATGAATAAACCAGTTCATGTTTTACAACTCGGAAGTTCCATTCGTGAAATTGTAAACATGGTCGCAATCGCCGTAGTCGACGCTCAATCCAGCAAAGCAAGCTTATGATAGACTACCTCAATGGAAGATTGGTACACAAAGACCCTACCTATGTCTTGGTAGAGGTAGGAGGAATTGGCTACCATGTCAAAATCTCCCTTCAAACCTATGCTGCGATTAAGGACCAGGAGCAATTGCGCCTACTCACCTACCTTCATATCAAAGAGGATGCTCACACGCTGTATGGATTTAAGGAGGAGCATGAAAAGCGACTCTTTCTACTGCTAACTTCCATCAATGGCGTAGGTCCAAGCACAGGATTGATGATTCTCTCCTCCTTGAATAGCGCAGAAATCGAACAAGCCATTCTTTCAGCTGATGTAGCGACTATCCAAGCTGTTAAAGGAATTGGTGCCAAAACTGCCCAGCGCATTATCTTAGAATTGAAAGATAAAGTAGGCAAATCCAGCACTGGAGAATCCATTGCCCCGCTAGGATTCTTGAGTGGAGGCAATAAAATCAAAGAAGAAGCGTTACAGGCCTTGGTGACCTTAGGTTTTCCAAAGGCTGTTGCAGAGAAAAACATTGCCCTCGTCCTTAAAAAGACCGGAGGAACAATCTCTCTGGAAGAGCTCATCAAAGCATCGTTAAAAACTTCTTAAACACACTGAATTGAAGGTTCAGGACTTTTTTACTTGTTTGAATAAAACGAAACGGAGCTCTTTCTTACTCCTAGGTCTTTTTCTTGCCTTTAGTTACTTCCCAACCCTTCAAGCCCAACAGAATCCTACACCCAAATCTCGGATGGATATTTTAAATCAGCGAAGGCTGGCACCCTCTTTTTTGCTTTGGCAAAATTGGAGAACCAACCCGCTTTATCCTTACCGAAATCCATTTTTAAACCAAAAATCTCCCTTCTTTCCTTCCTCACCTGTCAAAAGCAAGGTTCAGGTCACCCTAGACTCTACGCTCAAGTATCAGGTAGTTGATCAATTGGACAGCACATTCTTCGGAAATCAACAGGAATACGATTTTGAAAAATTCGCTCCACTGCAGGAATACAAAGTTCGGCAAGACTATTGGAAAACCCGTTCACGAGGCATAGATGGGGAAAGTGCGGTAGAAGGAAGAAGGCTCATTCCACCCCTGACCATGAGTCCCACTTTGGACCGCATCTTTGGGGGAGATTCGATCAACATCATTCCTACAGGCTACGTCAACCTAGACTTTGGGGCTATTTTCCGAAGAATTGACAACCCAACCATTCCAATCCGTCAGCAAAAAAATGGAAATTTCAATTTCCAACAGCAAATTCAAATGGCTGTCAACGGCAACATTGGGCAAAAATTAAAGATTGGGGCCAACTTTGATTCCAACAATTCCTTTGATTTTCAAAACCAACTCAAACTCGAATACGACGGCTTCGATGAAGACATCATCCAATCCATCGAGATGGGAAATGTAAGTTTGCCTGTCCAAAACCGACTGATACAAGGAGCCCAAAACCTCTTTGGGGTCAAAACTGAGATGAAGTTTGGCAAGCTCAACCTGACTGCTGTAGCCTCCACCCAACGAGGCAGACGGGATAACTTGGTCATTGATGCCAATGGACAGGGCCGAGCCTTTGATATTCAAGGATCCAAATACGACGAAAATCGGCACTTTTTCCTCAGCCACTTCTTTCGGGAAAACTACGAGCGCTGGCTAAAAGGGCTTCCACAAGTGACCTCCGGAGTCAACATCACCCGGGTAGAAGTCTACGTCATGAACCGGGCTACGAATACCGAAACCCTACGAAATTTTGCAGCCTTCATGGACCTGGGTGAAGGAAAAGTACTCCTCAATGGAAGTAATCCTGCTATTGGGCCAGGTAGCCTGAATAGCCCAGCTACCAACGGGGCCAACCGACTCTATGCAAGCATTAGCAGCAACCCGAGCTACCGTCCCTTTGATTCTGGTGCTCGTGCCTTGGAAGGGGATTTGGGCATCAAAAAAGGGGTGGACTTTGAACAAATCAACGGTGCCCGTAAACTAGATCCCTCCGAATACTTTTTTAATGGTCAGTTGGGCTTTATCTCCCTATTTAGACGCTTGCAAAACGATGAGGTCATCGCCGTTTCCTACGAGTACACCTACAATGGGAAAGTATTTAAAGTAGGAGAGCTTACCGAAGATTACCAGTCTCGCCGAGAAGATGAACTGATATTTTTAAAGCTCCTTCGGCCCGCTAGAATCAATACACGGGTGCCGACTTGGGACTTGATGATGAAAAACGTCTACAGCCTCAATGCCAGCCAAGTACTTCGGGATGGATTCCAGTTGCAAGTCATCTACAGAGACGACCGTACTGGCCTAGATAATCCCTCCTTGCTGGAGGGAAAAAATGTAAAAGACATCCCGCTCATTCGCCTCGCTGGCTTGGACAACTTGAATCCACAAAATGATCCTGCTCCAGATGGAAATTTTGACTTTGTAGAAGGAATCACGATGCTATCGGATCGAGGCCTCCTAATTTTTCCTGTACTCGAGCCATTTGGGTCTAACTTGGCTCGAAAATTTACGGATGACGAACGGGTCCTTCGTGAAAAATACGTGTACGACACGCTGTACCAAACCACTCAGGCCGATGCAGAACTAGTCACGAGACTCAATAAATTCTTCATCAAGGGCAGGCTTACTGCAGGTTCCGCTAGTGAAATCCAACTTCCAGGCTTGAATATCTCCCCTGGTTCTGTGATTGTTCAAGCTGGAAATATTCCACTTACTGAAGGCGTAGATTTCACAATCGACTACAATGTAGGTAGACTCGTCATCATCAACGATGCCATCCTTCAGTCCGGCAAACAAATTAATGTGTCCTTTGAAAAAGCGGACCTAGTTTCCTTTCAAACACGAAGTTTGCTGGGGACTCGTCTCGATTACATCGCCAACAAAAAGCTAACCTTAGGAGGAACTTTCCTTTTCTTAAACGAGCGCCCCAATGTATCCCGCATTGCAACAGGCAATGAGACGCTTCGCAATAGTCTATGGGGACTAGACTTGAATTACAACAGTGAGTCTCGCTTTTTGACCAAATTAGCAGATGCTCTCCCCTTCACTGATACCAAAGAAAAATCCCTGGTGCAGTTTAATGCAGAATTTGCGCACCTTATTCCAGGGACCTCCAATACCGTCAATGGGGATGCAGCCTCCTATATTGATGACTTTGAAGCCGCGGTTACGCCTTTCTATTTAGGTGCTCAAGCCAATCAAAATTGGAAACTTGCCTCCACTCCAAAAACTGCCGACAACCGTTTTGATCTTAGTAATCAAACCGAAGACAAGCTAGGAAATGCCTACCGTAGAGCCCGCTTGGCCTGGTACAATATTGACAATGTGTTTTACCGGGAAGGTGGCCCGGGTGTACCAGCAAACATTAATGCGCAAGACCGTCGAAACCATTACGTAAGACGCGTTATTCCTCAGGAGATATTCAAGAACCAGGACAGAGAAGTCATCTTAGTTCCTCAGCCCTTGTTTGAGCTTGCCTATTTTCCGCAGGAACGCGGGATGTACAATTACAACCCAGGACTGACTTCGGAGGGATTGCTACCCAACCCACGGCAAAACTACGGTGGTGTCACTCGAGCAATCACCACCGAGGTGGATTTTGACCGTACCAATATCGAATACGTTGAATTTTGGATGATGGATCCCTTCCTACCTGGAGAAAATGGAAAGGTATTGGATGGGATTTTCAATCGGAATAATACGACCGGAGGTAAACTCTTCTTGAATCTTGGAGACATTGCGGAGGATGTGATCAAAGATGGAAGTCACGCCTTTGAAAACGGACTTCCTGCGGATGGTGATCCTGCAGAAACGTCAGCCAACGAATGGGGAAGAATTACGCGACAGCAATTTTTATTGCCTGCCTTTGACAATTCTGAAAGCGCTCGTGTCAACCAAGACGTGGGCTTGGATGGTCTTAAAAACGAGGAGGAAGCTGCCTTTTTCAAGGGAAGATTTGTGGATCGTTTGGCCCTATCTCCTACTGCCAAAAATGCCCTACTTCAAGATGTATCCGCGGATGGATTTCAATATTATTTGGACTCCAAATTTGACCAAGCCAACACCAAGATTCTCGAACGATACAAAAAATTCAATGGCAACGAGGGCAACACGCCTGTGACCGCAGACCAAAGCCTCCCCTACACTCCCTCTGGAACAAATAATCCGGACAATGAGGACTTGAATACGGACAATACCATCAACGAACTGGAAAATTACTACGAGTACGAGATTGACCTAAGACCGGGCCAACTCAAGGTAGGAAATAACTACATCGTAGATCAAGTCACGCACAACGAAGGTGGGGAGCAAGTCAATTGGTATCTTTTCCGTATTCCGGTACGGCAGCCAGATCGAATCCAAGGGGATATCTCTGGCTTCAAATCCATCCGCTGGATCCGGACTTACCTCACTGACTTCCAGCAGCCAGTAGTCCTTCGTATGGCCGAATTCCGAATGGTAGGCAGCCAATGGAGAGCTTTCCAAGAGTCTCTATTTGAACGCGGATTTTTTGAATTACCTGAGCCAGACAACTCCAATCTTACGGTGGATGTGGTGAATATTGAGCAAAATGCACAGGGTAGCCAAACCTCAAGCCCCTACGTATTGCCTCCGGGAATTCAACGAGATCGAGACAATACCTCCGTCATAGAACGCCGCCTCAACGAGCAATCGCTTCGCCTCTGTGTAGAAGACTTGGCTCCGAAGGACGCAAGAGCTGTATTTAAAAATAGCAACCTAGACCTCGTCCAATACGAGCGCATCAAAATGTTTTTCCATGCCAACAGCGAAGATGCAAGGGATGGGGAAGTGACTGCCTTCTTGAGGCTGGGTACGGACTATACCGATAACTACTACGAAATCGAAGTTCCACTAAAAATATCTTCCTTGGGCAGCAATGACCCGCGGGTCGTTTGGCCAGAGGAAAATGAACTAGACATCGCTATACAGGAAATCGTGGCGATCAAAGCGGAGCGAGACAATACACAGTCTCCTCTGACGCTGCCTTTCAGCAAGAAGATCCGCCAATACAAGGTAACCGTAATGGGAAGACCTGAACTGAATCAAGTGCAGGGAATGATGATTGGAGTTCGAAATCCAGGTACGGGGATTGGCTCCTCCAAGAGCGTCTGCCTCTGGGCAAATGAACTTCGCACCACTGGGTTTACCAAAACAAATGGCTGGGCTGCCAATGCCTACCTCAATACCAAAATCGCCGATGTGGCAGTGGTCTCCGCTTCCATTCGCCACAATTCCATTGGCTTTGGAGGATTGGAAACCAAACTATCTCAGCGCAGCCGTCAAGCCACTACCCAATACGATATCTCGACCAATGTAGAAGTGGACAAGCTCCTACCCAAGGCATTGGGCGTCAGCATACCAGTCTATTTTTCTGTAGAAAACTCCAGTACACGACCCGAATACGATCCTTTGAATCCAGATGTTCCATTTGAAGTGGCACTAGAAAAGTTTGCCAACTCCGAGGCAAAAGATACCTACCGGGAAATTGCGATGGATCAATTGTCACGCAAAAACATCAGTTTAAACAACGTGCGTAAACTAAAGAAAAATCAGGAAGGGCCAAGCAGAATATATGACCTATCCAACTTAGCTTTCTCCTATGCTACAGGGTCGGTAACGCAAACAAACGCACAACTTCAAGGGTACAACTTCAAAACGAAAAAGGGAAATGTGACCTATAGCTTTCAGCCAAAGGAGCTTAAAATCGCTCCTTTTGAAAAGTCAGAAGGTATGAAAAATCCTTACTTGAAGCTAATCAAAGACATCAACCTTAACCTCTCGCCCACCCTTCTTTTGGCAAGAATGGATGTAGATCGCCGATTTACCCGTTCCCAATACCGTAATGATCAACTTAGCACTGCAGGTGTAGATCCACTCTTCCAGAAATCGTTCTTCATGAATCGCTCCTTCAACATCAATTGGGACTTATCGACCAGCCTGCGCGTGGATCTGGCTGCCAACGCAGCGGCGGTGGTGGATGAACCCGAGGGGGATTTGGATAGCCAAGCCAAAATCGATTCCGTGCGAGCCAACTTCCTAGGCTTTGGACGAACTACCAATTACAATCATTCGGCAACAGTCAATTACACCTTACCATTCGCCAAACTTCCACTCACCGATTGGATCCAAACGGACTACAGACACCTGAGTACCTATACCTGGCAAACAGGAGCCATTGGGCAGCGAGATACCTTGGGTAATGTCATCCAGAACACCCGCGAACAAACCTTATCTGGTAAGCTGGATTTGATCAAACTCTACAACAAGAGCAAATCTCTGGCCGCCATTAACGCACCCAAGCGACCTGGTATTCCTGGTAGACCAAGTACAGATGCTAGCGATACGATTGGTACTCCGCTTACTCGCGGGATTCTTAAAGTGGCGATGCTGTTGAAAGAAGTAACCTTCAACTATGGGGTTATTGAAGGTACCTTTCTTCCTGGCTACATGCCAAACACTGGGCTTCTAGGAATGGACCGCGCTTGGGAAAATCCCGGTTGGGCATTCGTTTTTGGAGCCCAAAATGCAACTTTACGCTACCGGTTAGGGCAAAATGGAAACATGGCCCCAAGCCCTGAATTGACCCAGAGTTTCCGTCAAAATAAAGCCATCAACCTTTCCATTAAAGGTTTGGCCGAACCCATACGCGACTTTAGAGTCACCCTAGAGGCCAACAAACGAGAGATTGGAGATTACAGCGAAATCTTCAGAAATAGTGTCACCACACCTGGCTCCTTCGAATCCCTTAGTCCTAGCCGAATGGGCTCCTACAGCATTACGACAATCCTTTTGGGAACTACCTTTGCCAAAAACAACCAAGAAAACGAATCCGAATTATTTACCAACTTTGAGAATTTCAGATTCATCCTTAAGCAGCGTCTCGATCAACAAGCCGCTGCGCCAGGCGAGTATCCTATCAATGGACAGGATGTGCTTATTCCTGCATTTTTGGCTGCCTACCGCGGTAAAGATGCCGGAAGCGCACATCTTAACCCCTTCCCAAAAACTCCTTTACCTAACTGGCGTGTGGATTACCGGGGCTTGTCTCGATTGAAGGGGTTCAGCGAACTTTTCAGTAGCATCAATTTAACCCATGCCTACAGTTCAACCTATGACGTAAGCAACTTCTCCAACTCTTTACAATACCAGCAAGGATTGGAGCTATTCAATACCCTGCAACAAATCCAACGACCTACTCTCACCAATTTGGAAGGGCAGTTTATTCCGATTTACATCCTCAATCAAGTAGTCCTTACTGAACGATTTGCTCCTTTGATTGGGGTGGATTTGCTGACTAAGCAGCGAATGAATATTGCAATGAACTACAATAGGGAGCGCAATTTGGGCTTAAATTTTTCGAATTCCCAAATCACCGAACAGGCAAGCAGTGATTTTGGATTGACTCTCTCCTACACCAAAGCAGGAGTAAAGATTCCATTCAAAATAGGTGGCCAACAAAAGGTCTTAAAAAATGACCTGCAAATGCGCTTGGATACAAAGATTGGAAGTACCCAGCAGGTACAGCGAAAAATTGAGGAAAAAGCGACGGTGACAAACGGGAATTTCAACTTCCAGTTTAGACCTACTCTGAGCTATGTGATCAATAGAAGCCTAAACCTGACCCTATATTTTGAGCATACGGTGAATGATCCTCGCGTAACTACCTCCTTCCGCAGATCCAATACAGCCTTCGGAGGTCAGCTAAGATTTAATTTATCGCAATAGATTTCAATCTCTCCAGAATACTTTTAATTTTGAATGAATTAAAAATACCATCATGAATTTTCCAGACGAACTAAAGTACACCAAAGACCACGAATGGGTCAAAATTGAAGGGGATATTGCCACAATTGGCGTGACCGACTTTGCGCAGAAAGAATTGGGCGATATTGTCTATGTAGAAGTAGAAACCCTAGGCGAAACCTTAGAAGCTGGTGCAGTTTTTGGAACTGTGGAAGCCGTAAAAACTGTTTCTGACTTATTCATGCCGGTTACCGGAGAAATCCTTGAATTCAATGGAGAGCTGGAATCTTCCCCCGAGTTGGTAAATGATGCACCGTACACTGAAGGTTGGATGGTCAAGGTGAAACTTAGTGGCGGGCTTCCCGCTGACCTGTTGGATGCGGCTTCCTATAAGAATTTGATTGGGGAATAAGCTGCACATGCGTCGGGAAGTTTGGACTTTCTTGTGGCTTGCAGCTTGTACAGTCGCTATGCTGGCTCCAGGAAGTACCTTACCCGAAGTATCAGTCGTCAGTTTCCAAGATAAATTAATCCATTTCATCCTATTCGGCGTTCTATCCTACCTTTCCCTAGGCTTGGGGATTCGAGAAAAAAAGGAAGTTTGGCGCATCAAACGATTTTGGATTAATTTCTTCGTTCTTGGATTACTTCCAAGCATTGGATTAGAAACCGCTCAACACTTCATTCCTTTTCGAAGCTTTGATTTAAATGATTTAATTGTCAATGTGTTAGGTATTATTTCAGGATTATTTGGATATTTATATTGTCCATCGAGCAAATTCATTTTGGATTAATGTCCGATAATTCTTACACTTGCTAATCAAAATAGAACCGATTAACCTCTATAACCAAAATTCACCATGGAAGCAAAAAAGACTCCTAGTGCTGATTTGACCAAGAAGGTAGGTATGTTTACCAACCTGGGTCTTGCCATAGCCGTTGGTCTCACTCTTGCTGCCTTCGAATACAAGTCTTACGACGATGCCGCTCTTAAGGATTTAGGTGACGTTTCAGACAGTTTCGATGAGCTAATAGATGTGCCCATCACACAGCAGCCACCTCCACCACCACCACCTCCACCAATGGAGCAGCCGGTGATCCAGGAAATTCCAGATGAGGTAAAAATCGAAGAAAAAATCGACGTAAACTTTGACGTTGACGTGAAAGAAGCGACGGTAGTAAAAGAAGTGGCCATCAAAGAAGTAGTGGTTGAAGAAGAGAAAGCCGATGTGATCTTTGACGTGGTAGAAACTCAGCCAAACCCTCCTGGAGGGATGTCTGGCTGGAACAAATACCTTGCAGACAATTTGAAGTACCCTACTCAAGCACGAAGAATGGGAGTTGAAGGTACAGTTATCGTAGTATTCGTAATCAATACGGATGGATCCATTCAAGACGTAGAAGTATTGAGAGGTATCGGCGGAGGTTGCGATGAAGAAGCGGTAAAAATCGTTAAAGCTGCCCCTAAGTGGGAGCCAGGTAAGCAAAGAGGTAAGCCAGTTCGTACAAGAATGAGATTACCTATCCGATTCAAACTTGGATAATAAATAAGACCCGAGAATCTCGGGTCTTTTTTTGCGCAATCCACCTATTGAATTGTCAGATTCTTAGTACTCCTCTGAATAGAAAAGGCCTGAACTCGTTCAGGCCTTTTTTTATAGTATGCTAAGACGCCCATCAATGCATGAGGAAAGGCAAGCCATTTAAGAAAGTGTGCCGTGAACCCTGGACTGTCTGTCCGTTGGTTTATTATTGTTGACCTTAAAGCACATTTAACGATTGTTCCTTGATCTTTTCAAGCTCATCCTTCATTTGGATAACTATCTTTTGGATCCCCGCATCGTTGGCTTTCGAACCGATGGTATTGATTTCTCGGCCAATCTCTTGGCTGATAAAGCCAAGTTTTTTGCCTTGATTCACTTCCGCCTCCATGCATTTCATGAAATAATCTAGGTGGGTCTCTAAGCGGACCAGCTCTTCGTTGATGTCTATCTTCTCAAAGTAATAAATCAGTTCTTGCTCAAATCGATTCGCATCAAAGGCATGTTCATCCATCCACTGTGCAAAATGACCTCGAATTCTGGATTGAATTTTCTCCTTACGATTGGGCTCCTCAGCTTTAATGATAGTCCAACCCTGTCGAATTAGGTCTATGTTTTCTTTCAATTTAACAAAGAGCGACGCACCTTCGTCCACACGAAATGCCTCACAGCGAACCAAGGCTTCTTCCACTACCAACCTTACCTGTGCCCAATCTTGGCTATCTTCCCGATCTATTGTCGTAGGAATCATGACCTGTGGGGCCTGTAACGCTAGTTTAAACAAGTCTGTGGTCGTTTCTCCTACCGAAGTAGCCAGGCGCTCAAAAGTACTGTAATAGGTCTTAAACAAATCCTCATTGAGTTGAATCGGAAGACTCTCATTCCCTTTCGCTAAAAAGTCTATGGAAATACTAACTTTCCCTCGGTCCAGAATGGCTTGTGCTCTATTTCGAATTTCGGCCTCCTTATCCGCAAATTGTCTGGGACTTCGGATAGACAGGTCTAACATTTTTGAGTTGAGCGTGCGGACTTCCACTTGGATGACAAGTTGCTCATTCTCAAATCCGGCTACGCCATAGCCAGTCATGGATTTGATCATACAGTCTACTTTAAAAATTATACCCCAAAGTAAGGTAAAATTTCAAATCTTCATTTTTATAATTCCGTACAGGTCGAGCTGCATCAAATTTGATGTAGTAATTCATCAAAACGGTTCGTAGTCCTGCACCATAACTTTGAAGCCAAGGATTATTGAAATTATTCAGCACGATCACAAAGGGTGAGCCAGAGGTATTGATTACTTCTGTGTTTTGATCGTTCACCTTTTCCCAGGGCGCGGCTTCATTCCAAGCAGAGCCTACATCGTAAAAACCTACTAGCTGGAAGTTTTTAACAAAATTGGAGGTGATATTTCCACGGGTCAAATAGGAAAATAAGGGGAGCCTCAATTCGGTTGAGAAGGTCAGGGCATTTCGTCCTCGTATCTCATCGTAATCGTAACCTCGAAGATCTATAAAATCAGCAAAGAGCAAATTTGAATTCTCTAACCCATTCGGATTGCGAATAGGTGAAGGTTCTGGCCGATTGGCTGGCGGATTGTAGGTCTTGTTGAAAAGCCAGTTATCCATTCCCCCAACTAGGTAAGTCTGAGGATTAGACCCCCTGAAAGAACCAAAATACAATTTAGAAGCTAGAACAATGTTTTTGTGAATCTTCTGGTAATTACGAAGGTCCAAAGAAAAATTACTGAAGGATCGATTCCCTAAGTTCAATCCTTGGTAATGCTGAAATCCAATCTTTCCTTTGGTTCCTGTAAAGGAATACAAGCCCATGGGTTCGGTACGGTCGTACACGTATTCAATCCGTCCCCCTACATAGGTAACGTTCAATTGATTAAGTTCAGGAACCTTGCTATACAGCAAAGAATCCTCGTTTAAGTTAAAATACTGAGTTCTTGCCACAAACGGGGCCGCATGTAAGCGGGAATGGATGGATAGGGGATAAGCCACACCCGTCTCTACTTTGGTGAGTACATACTTTTGAAAGCTTACATCCCCCTCGGTGACGGTAAGCGTTTTTCGATCGTAACGACCTCTGAAATCAAGTCTTGATTTGAGGTACTCGTATTCAAACCAAATGTCTCCGCCCGAATCAAAATCCAAGGAATACATGATTCCGCCCATGAATTGATGGTTGTCCATTACATCGGTCATCTTGCCCTGCAGATTAATTCCAAATCCACGGAGTGGATCTACTACAAAGCGGGAATTGATGTGGTTGGTAAAAAACTGGGATTCCATTGGGCGAGGCCCAGAAATCAACTTTTGTAAATTTTGCTTTCGGAAGGTATCTAGAATATTATTTTTAGAAGTTTCTGACTTAGTCTCTGCTGTTGGATTGGTAGAGACTCGTGAAGGAATCGAATCGAAGGTATAATTTTCCGTATTGACTCCCCTGCTCGATTCAAATCGCAATCGGTCGGTGGTCAGCGAAGAGGTTTTTTGAGAAATTGTGTCGAGCGGAGTTTTCGGCACCACCAATTCCGGTCCTGCCTGTTGTTCCTGTTTGGATCGGGTGGCTTGTTGAGTTTTAGCCTCCAGGATTCTTCGCGCAGCAAGTCGCTCATTCAGTTCTTTGACCTGCGCCAATTGAACTCGAGGCGTACTTGGAGTAAATTGATCCAACCCAGTGTAGGAATCCACAAAAAGTTGAGACTCCTTGCCATTACGGACCGCATAGGCCACCTTATTCATTCGAGAATTGACGTCAACTACTTCGATGCTCGTGTCAAAAGAAGAAATCTGAGTGGAGACCTGATTGCCTACGCTATGCCTCATTAGGTTGGAAATCCCACTCAAATCACTCAAAAAGACTAAATTATTGGAATTGAGTTTTCTGGGATAGGTATTTTTACTATTGGCGTTGGTGAGCTTGGTGTAAATAGTCGTATCCTTCAGCACTTCCACTCGAAATAAATTATACTGCTCGGGAAAATTACCCAAAGCAAGTCCTTTCTGGATCACTGAATCAGGCAATTGCGTGAAATTGCTTGAATAGACAATCGTCGAATCATTCAAAAATACAGGAGTAAGTTCATCAAATGCATCGTCTGTCAAGCGCTTCCCTTGCCCTCTTAAATTCAGGGTATACAGGTCCGTCTTCCCGTTGGAAATGGCAGAAAGAACCATATTTCTACCCGATTCATTGAAATCAAAACTCAAAATCTGGGTAATATTTCGAAGGAATACCTTGTCTCGAGCAGAGCCATCCAAAGACCGCTGTCTCAAAGTCGTCAAGCCCCGCTTGAAAGTCGCAATCGCAAGCGTTGCAGAATCCCTCCAAGCAATCACTGGAGAGTGCAGATTGGGAGGCAACTCTTCGTGCTTGGACCCTACTTGATAGATCCGTTGTTCCATGCCCGAAGCCAAATCACGCGCCCAAACGGTCGCTTTGCCTGCATTGTTGAGCACATAAGCCAAGTGAAGACCGTCAGGACTAAATTTAACATCGGTAATCGCTCCATCTACTCGAGATGAAGTAGTAGCAATTGCTTTTTTCGAATCCAATGTTTTAAAGTTGCTGTAAACTGGCTCATTGACCTTCAGGTAAAATTGCTGCCAATCGGAAATAAAAGTCTTGATGTTGATTCCAATCGTATTCGCAATGCTGTTTTCCTCATTGCGGTTGATTCGTGAAAGGTTGAGAATACTCGAAACATACCTTCTGCCATACTTTTCGGAAATGTAATTCCAGATCGACTGTCCCACAAGTCCGGCCTCGAGATCAGTTAGGTTGGGTAATTTTGGATTAGGAGTATTTTTAAGGTAGCGACGAACGTAATCATCCATCTCTCGACTCCAGCCTTTGGCCAAGTAAAGCGCGATTCCATCCACATACCAATCGGGAAAATTACTCACCAGATTGGCTTGAAAAGCATCTGCTACGGAAGCGCCATAGAGCATTTCACGAACAATGACCTTGGAGGTAGCAAATAGCAAGTCCTCCTTGAACAAATCCATTCGACCCTTGTAGGCCACCTCCGCCACAAGCCGAGTAAATTTAGTCTGTCCCTCTTCGGTATACTGCTCCGCATTTAGATCCAAATTACTTTGAAGACGCTCTTCTGGAGAATTGTAAAGGTAAATTCTTGGCTTGGTATAGGCCACGTAGCCAATGTTTTGGGTTAGCTTATTGAATTCGGACTCCAAAAATTCAATAGCCATCTTGGCATTGACCCCACCCTTGTCGTAGTAATAGACCTCAAAATTGGCCGAGGTATAGTGGTACCAATCAAACTCCTTGTGCTGCACCCGATTTTTACCAAATCGTTCTTGGTCAAATTGAGCCCAGGCTTCAGACACAAAGCCCAGTAGAAAAACTAAAAAAAGGTATCGCAATACACGCATTCGCATTTCCAACGATAGAGTTAGGTTTTAAATATAACTAAAATACCGAGAGATCGATACTTCGGCTGACAAAGGCTTGTTCTCAAGAAGAAAATCCCGCATTTGGCTACTAAAATAGGGGACAAGCGAAACTCCCTTCGCTCCAAAACCATTGAAGACATAAACGTGTGGAGCCTCAGGATGTTTTCCTAAAAATGGTTTTCTATCCTTGGTCGCCGGGCGAATCCCAACTCGGTGCTCCACTACTTCCTCCACAGGCAGACGGACTACCTCGGTCAACTTGTCTACTAACTCTTTTTGCGCCGATGCAGTAGGGCCCTCATCTAGGTCATGCCAGGTGTAGGTAGAGCCCACACGGAAATTTCCATTCGGTAGAGGTACCCGAAACACGCCACGATTGACAATAAAGGGAGGATTAAAATCTTGTTTCAGTTCCAAAATCTCCCCTTTCACTGGAGCAAAAGGCAAAAATGAAAAAAAACGAGAACGCATAGCCCCTAGTCCATTGCAATAAATCAAGGCTTTCACCTTCCACTGCTTGTATAGCCAAACCTCCCCTTCTTGCACCAATTTTTCCTCCTGAAATACTTCCTGAACCAATCTATTGCCAAAAAAAGTTGCCATTCCATCCAAAAAAGCTGGGATATCAAGCCAGCCTGAATGCTGAAGAAGAACTCCTCCAAAAGCATCCTTGAGACTTCCGTGCTGGCTTTCTACCTCAATTTTAGTTAGAAAAGGTTGAATTTCCGGATCACTTGAATGACCCATCCATTCATTTTGCTCTTCAATGGAAAGAAATGGACGGTAGATGCGTTGGAGGGTCAGAAACTTTTTTCCAGTTGCCTGTTCCAATTCCTGGTAAAAAGGGATGATCTCAGGAAACAAGAGTTCCCCTTTCCAGGTCTTCACCATTTTCCTGCCCGTAACTGGGTTAAATAATCCCGCAGCCACCCGGCTACTTTGATTTCCTTCCGGCTGATCAATAAGGATTACTTTTTTTCCTTCTTGAATCAAACGGTAGCCCAAAGCCGAGCCAGCCAAACCTTGTCCAACGATTAAAAAATCAATTTCCATGTCCTAAATTAAGTCCATAATCCTTTACTTTGCTTTAATCTTGTTGACTTTTCGCATGCTCCACATCAAGTGCTTCACCTTCAACCCCTTTCAAGAGAACAGTTACCTCCTGTACGACCAAGAGGGAACAGCCACCCTCATTGATCCAGGATGCTATATGGCTGAAGAAAAAAGGGAACTGGAGGCATTTGTGGTAGCTCAAAACTTACAAGTCACCCAATTGCTGAATACACATTGTCACATCGATCATGTATTGGGCAATGCCTGGGCAATGGAGCAATTTCAGGTTTCGCTACAAATCCACTCCCTGGAAGTTCCCGTCTTGAAATCAGTGGAAGTGTATGCGCCTAACTATGGCTTTCGGGACTATGTTCCTACTGAAGCAAGTTCCTTTCTTGTGGAAGGCCAAGACATTTTGGTAGGCAAGGAAAAGTTGCGTTGCCTATTTGTTCCTGGTCATTCACCAGGCCATTTGGTATTTTTCCATGAAGCCAGCAAGCGCTGCATTGCAGGCGATGCCTTGTTTAGAGGAAGTATTGGTCGTACAGATTTGCCAGGTGGAAATCCTACCCTGCTGCTAGAAAAAATCAAATCTCAATTGTTTGTACTCCCGGAGGAGACCTTAGTTTACCCAGGTCATGGTCCTGAAACAAGCATAGGCTATGAAAAAAAGAATAACCCATTTGTTGGTCTAAAAGCATACTCGTGAACCTAAAAGCACAGCTTCCCAACTTCATTACCCTATTGAATCTCCTTTCTGGAGTCTTGGGAATCCTTTGGGTTTTGGACGGACAACTGCTTTTTGGAGCCTATTTTGTGATCCTTTCTGCTGGATTCGATTTTCTGGATGGATTTGCCGCCCGCCTGATGAAGGTTCAAAGCGACATGGGAAAAGAATTGGACTCCCTAGCAGATGTGGTATCCTTCGGGGTATTGCCAGGGATTCTTTTGTATTCCTTGACCAAGACCCAAACAGACTCCCATATTCTACCCTACTTGACGCTAATCGTCCCTTTACTTTCAGCCTACAGACTAGCCAGGTTCAATCTAGATACCCGGCAAAGCGATCGATTCATTGGACTTCCTACCCCAGCCAATGCTCTTTTGCTCTCCACGCTACCTCACCTGGTGGCCCACTGGCCTGAGTTGTCTCCTTGGGTAACTAGCCCAATCGCTCTGGTGGTGATCGCCTGGACTACAAGTATTTTTTTGGTTTCCAACCTTCCATTGATTGCCTTGAAGTTTAAAAACTCCAGCTTTGCAGACAATTCCTACCGTTATATCTTGCTCTGTTTAGGTGGTTTTTGCTTCGCCTGGTTACAATTAGCCGGTATTCCCTTGATCCTTATTGCTTACCTCCTACTTTCTGGAGTAGAACAACTGCTTCTCAAAAAATGAAGAGGCAAATCTGTGCCTACTTCATTTTTTTGGGACTGTTTTTTGGCCATACCGCTCTCTCCCAGACTTTTCGGTACACCGCAGGGGTTACAGAAGCAGGAATCTACACCCTGAGCGCCGATCAAGCACGCAAACTCGGATTTCAACGCTTGGAGGAAGTAGCCATCTACGGCTATCCAGGTATGCTTCCACAGCGATTGGATTCCACTCAACTAAGCCCACAAGAAATCCCTTCCTTACTTCTGGCAAATCAACTTTACTTTTTTCTGGAAGGTCCGCATCCACACGCATTGACAAATCAAGGGGAGCTGAACTATACCCACCACCTCTACACAGATACCCTTCGCTATGCTCTTGCCCAAAAAATAACACCAAAGCGAATCGAAGTAAAAACTGGAAAAGTTGATCCTCCAAGTACTCCAACAGTCTGGTACCAGCTGCTTTCTCTCAAGGAAGAGAAAATCAATGTGCTCAACTCCGGAAGATCCTGGTATTCCCAGCCTATCCGTCAGGGACAAAGTTTGACCATTTCCTACACTAAAAGTGGCGCCTCTGCACCCTGGCTCCTCTACGCACGATTATTGAGTCAATCAACCAGCTCCTCCAGTTTTAGAATTTGGGCGGACTCCGAACTCCTTCGGGAGGTAAATTTTTCCCCGATTCCTACTAGCACTTATGGAATCAAAGGAACCGAAGTAGCCATCCAAATTCCCTTTACTCCCAAAGGAGAGCGATTGGAACAAGTCCGATTTAGTTACCTGGGGGCGGGAACGGGTCACCTAGATGCAGCCTTGCTTGGAGTTCCTTTCTCAAATGCAAATTTGAAAGAAGGCCTTTATTTTAATAGGGAAGAAAATTCAATTTCCCTGGAAACGGGATTCCAAACTTGGGAGGTCAGTGATTTTTACCAACCCAAATCCTATAGTCAAGGAAAGTCTGCCATTGGAAAAAAGTGGGTCCTTTTTTCACCAAAAAACGCAAAAGAGCTGCTCGCCTTCCGAGCCATTGCTCCGAAAGGAACAGGCCCATCCAATCCCGAATTACTGGTCATCACAGTACCCCAGTTTAAAGAGGTTGCACAGCAATTTCAAGCCTTCAAATCCAATCAAGGCATTCCCACACAAGTGGTATTTACTTCCGAAATCTACGATTGGCTGGGCTATGGTAATTCGGACATCACCGCCATCCGTAACTATATCGCGAAGAAATACCACCAAGGCAAACAGTTAAAAAACGTGCTAATCTTGGGAAAAGGCACCTTTGACTACAAGAAAAAACTGGGTGGCCGACCCAATTTAGTTCCGATTTACACGAGCAGGTCCAGCTTGGACCCCTTGACCACCTACAGTTCAGACGATTACTACGGGATGCTGAACTGGGGATTGGGTGAATGGGAGGAGACTAAAGCTGGTGACGCAGCCCTGCAGGTTGGAGTAGGCCGAATACCGGCCATCTCCTATGGGGAAGCTCAGCGTTGGCTGGAGAAAACCATCGCTTACCAAAGCCAAGGATCGACCTTCCCAAGCAGGACGTTCACCTTTCTAGCTGACGATGGGGACAACGGGGTACATGTACGGGATTCGGAAGTTCATGCAGCCTTTTTGGAGAAAAAGCTCCCCACCTTTCGTAGCCAAAAATTATACCTAGATCGCTTCAAACAATCCAAATCTGTGGGTAGACAGGAGTCTCCTGAAGCAAAAAAAGCACTGCTTCAAGCGCTCAACTCGGGAACCCTTTTCCTCAACTATGTGGGGCATGGGAATGAAACCACACTGACCGCAGAGGAAATTTTTAAGGTCCAGGATCTGGAAAATTGGCCCACCCAAACTCAGCTTCCCCTCTGGTTTACCGCCACCTGCGAATTTGGGCGACACGACAGCCCTTTCATTCGATCCGCAGCTGAGGAATTGCTTTTTGCTCAAAAAAAAGGGGCCATAGGTTTGCTTGCTACAGGAAGACCCGTATTTAGCTCCGTGAATTTTAACATCAACCAATCCTTTACACAGGCCTTGGCATCGGCAGGAGAATTGGGGGCAGACTTGGGATCGATCTTCCGTCGTACCAAGAACGAAAGCCTTAACGGGACATACAACCGGAATTTCTCCCTTCTCGGCGATCCTAGCCTTCGCTTGGCACTTCCAGAAGCTCAGATACAACTTGAAAACTTAATTTTCCTACCTAGTCAAAGCCCGGTAGACACGATCTTCACCTTAGTCCCCATTCAGCTGACCGCTACCGTCCAAGATCCGCTCACCCAGGCACTCCTTACAAATTTCCAAGGAAAATATAGCTTGGAAGTTTGGGACCAAGCCAGTTCCCTGCGAACCCTCGGCGATGAAAATGCTCCGATTGAGTTTATGGAAGAGGATCAACGCCTCTTCGTAGGTGAAGGAGAAGTTCGAAATGGAAAATTAGTCGCCCTATTTATTCTTCCCGAACACCTGAAGACCCGAGTTGAACAAGTACGGGTTCGCATTCAAGCCTGGGACTCGGTTGTAAAAATACATGCCTCCGGGGTAGTAACCCTATCCTTAGCCAGCAAAAAATCGGCAACACCGGATCAAACTGGTCCACAAATCACCGCTGAGCTCGATGGCAAAAGCGTACAAATCAGCCCTCCAATTGCAAGTACCCAGGTAGAGGTACTTTTGAAGTTCCAGGATGCTAGCGGCATCAATAGTTCCGCCTTGTATCCCGAAAAAACCATGCAGGTACGAATCAATCAGGCAGCACCCCAACTCATTCACCAAGCCTATCGAGCTTCGGATGGGAATTTTGAAAAAGGGACAGCCCTTATTTTATTAACAGGATTGAAAGAAGGAAAAAATGAGGTTCAAGTGCTCGCTTGGGATAATTTTGGAAATCAAGGCTCCTTAATTTTTTCGCTTGAGATTCGAAACAGCACACAACTACAGGTGCTCAGTCACCAAGTCTACCCAAATCCCGCCACCGAAAAAGCATCCCTTCGCTTTCAGCACAATCGGCCTCTGGAGAATTTAATCGCTACTTGGACTCTTTTTTCACTGGGTGGCCAAGTACTATTTTCGGAAGAAAAACGTTTTATTCAAGCTCCTGAAATCCTCGAAGATTGGGAATGGATTTTTTTACAGCACAACACGAAATATCCAGCGAAAGGAACTTATATTTACAAACTAACATTACGATCAGAATCCTCCGCGCAAGTGGATTCGGTAAGTGGAAAACTGGTGATTCAATGAACAAAAAGGCCATATTCGTGAGGGAAACAATTTTTACGCTAGTTTTTGTACTTACAGGACTCACCTCCTTTGCGCAAAATAGTGTGATCATTTCGGGACAAGATCCCAGCAGAAGAGTAATTACTACTGCGGTTCCTTTTTTGAACTTTGCTCCTGACTCCCGACATTCCGCTATGGGAGATGTGGGCGTGGCTACTTCTCCAGATGCAAATTCTGCGCATTGGAATGCGGGTAAGCTTGCTTTTATCCAAGATAGTTACGGTTTTTCGCTATCCTATTCTCCTTGGCTAGGCAAGCTAGTCAACGACATGTCTTTGAGCTACTTGGCTGGCTACAAAAAAATTGATGAAAATTCAGCCTTTGGATTAGACCTTCGCTACTTCAATATGGGGGATATCTCCCTGACGGATGGACGCGGCAACCCCATTGGAGAATTTAACCCAAGAGATATCGCCATGGGTGGCACCTATTCCCGACGTCTATCTGCTAACCTAGGCCTTGGTATTTCTGCACGCTTTATTCACTCCAACCTTTCTGGCAATATGTCTTCTTCCGGAGGAGCTGAATCTCGACCAGGCACAAGTGTTGGTGCCGACATAGGACTATATCACCAGAAACCAATTTTGGTGGGTGAAAAAGAAGGCGTTTGGTCTTGGGGTCTTACCCTATCCAACATAGGTCCAAAAATCACTTACAACAGTGCGCAAGACTTAGACTACATTCCCACAACCTTCCGTGCAGGCACTGCCTACAAGATCAATGTGAATCCAACCAGCTCCCTGACTTTTGCCTTGGATGCAAACAAATTGATGGTACCTACCCCACCTACTTACAAAACGAATGCAGACGGAACATTGGCAACTGATGCAAGTGGGAACTTGATCATCGCTGCTGGAAAAGATCCAAATAGACCGCTAATTTCTGGAATGTTTGGTTCCTTTAACGACGCACCAGATGGCTTTCAAGAAGAGTTAAGTGAACTCACCATCTCCTTTGGAGTCGAGTATTTGTATGCAACTAAGTTTGCCTTGAGAACAGGCTATTTTTACGAGGATGACGCGAAAGGTGGAAGAAGATATTTCACCATGGGCGGCGGATTTACCATGAAGCGACTCGGTTTGGACTTTTCCTACTTAGTGCCTCAAGTTCAAAATCACCCCTTAGCTGAAACCCTACGGTTTTCGCTCCGTTATTCATTTGCTTCCACTGCTGCTGCGAATTAATGTCTGTAGACCGTTCCAAAGCACCTCAATTTTCCCTTCCTTCCGAATTTGCCTTACTTGCTCCTCAGCAATTTCAGCTGCGCACAGGGAGTACACTGTTTTTCTTCCAAACCCCAGGAATTGACGCGGTCAAACTAGAAGTAATTGGTGTGAGTTCCAGATCCCAACTGTCCAATCTTCATGCATTGATTCCTTCCCTTACCCTGCAAATGCTGCAAGAGGGGACGACCAAAGCAAACGGCCAGGAATTGGCTGAATTTTTTGATTACCATGGCGCAGAGGTCTATCCTACCCTAAGTTATACCCAGGAAGGTTTGAGTTTGCTGTGCATCAAAAAACACCTGACCAATCTGCTTCCGACTTTCATTTCCCTTTTCTCGGAGGCAACCTTTCCAGAAGAAAACCTGGAAAAACGAAAATCTCAGCGAAAGCTCAGCCTCAAACTAGACCAAGAAAAACCAAGTTCTCGGGCAGGACAAGTATTCAAAAAAGGATTATTTGGTCCAAAACATCCCTTAGGTCAGGAAATTACAGAAGCACATATTTCAGAAATCACTCCGGAGCTTCTACAAGCGTACTACCACTCCAATCTATGGAAAGATTGTAATCTCTTCCTGTCGGGTGATTTTACGCTTCAAGAACTAGACCTGATTCTTGCACAACTCGAACAACTTCCCCTAAGACAGGGCGCTCAAAAGCAGGAATTGCCTTCCCCTTCGCCAACCTGGGAATTCCAAGAAGACAAGGCCGGAGCCGTCCAAAGTAGCATCTGCTTGGGCGCATGGGCTATCCCTAAAAAACATCCCGACTATCCAGCCTTAGCAGTATTCAATACGCTATTAGGTGGGTACTTCGGTTCACGACTAGTCAAAAACATTCGTGAAGACAAGGGACATACCTACGGCATTCATTCCTCCTTGGTAGAACTGGACACCTATGCTTATTGGGTAATTGCGGCAGATGTGAAAAAAGCGCATCAGAAGGAAGTATTTGAAGAAATCGAGAAGGAAATTCTTCTTCTGCGCACCGTGCTTGCAGGTAATGAGGAAATTGAACTATTGAGAAATTACTTGATTGGTCAGCTCTTTTCTAAATTCAGTTCACCTTTTGACCTAATCGAACAATTCAAGGGAGTCTACTTTTCTGGTCTTGACTTCAGTTTCTACGAAAACCGGTTTAACTACCTAAAAAAATTCACTGCAGCTGACCTCCTAAACATTGGAAAACGGTATTTTTCCAGTGCAGATCGAGTAAAAGTTCGAATTGGCTAAGTAGGAGACAGGGATAAACCCATTATCCTAAAAGCTCATCCAAAAATCCTGCTGTCTTCAGCTTTTGGAAGATCTCCAAACAGGCCCAGGCATCTGTAGCCGCATACCGTAGCTGTCGCTCCGTCAACTTGTCTGCCTCCCAATTGGAAACCTGCTCTGCCTTCGAAATGCGAATTTTCAGGACCATTCCACAAAGGTTGCGGACCCCCACATTGTGAAATCCTACCTTTTTGAGTTCGTCGTTCAAGTCAAAAAAAGATTGAGGATAAAAAGAGTCCGTCAACTTTTTCAAGGCCTTGAGGTCATCGTGTACGGCAGCACCCAACTTGAGTACATTTTCTTTTTCAAGCAAACTTCTCAAAGCAGGAGAAAATCCGATTTTATTGAGTCGAAAAATAAAGGCTTGATTGGCAGTAGCTAGTTGAAGTAAGGAGACCTGGTTGAATTCTCCCTTCCGGAAAGAAGGCTTGGTTTCGGTATCAAAACCGATTAGGGGCTGATCCTCCAAGAAATCAAGCGCATCCTCCACCTGTTCTGGACGATCAATCAAGTAGATCGGACCTTCAAATTGGCCTAGCGGCAACTCCAATAATTCTTCTTTACTAATACTGTAGGGGATCATGCCAACTCTTCTTCCTTTTCGTAATAGTTGATGCCAATATTGAGGTAACCGTACAGGATCGTCATAATGGGGCTAATAATATTGAAAAAACAATAGGGAGCATATACAAAAGTGGCAACTCCCAAAACGGAAGCTTGCGTAGCCCCGCAGGTATTCCAAGGTACCAACACCGAGGTCACGGTCGCGGAATCCTCTAGGGTTCGGGATAGGTTTTCAGGCTTGAGCCCTCGTTTCTTGTACACATCGGCGTACATTCTTCCAGGAACTAGGATAGCCAGGTATTGATCTGAAGTAGTGATGTTAAAAAAAATACAGGTAGCTGCAGTAGAGGCAATTAAGGAACCTACCCGGTGCACTTTACGGATAATCGACTCCGCCAACACCTTAAGCATCCCACTTTCCTCCATGATTCCACCAAAGACCATCGCACAGACGATCAGCCAAATGGTATTGAGCATTCCTGCCATCCCTCGAGTGACCAGAAGTTCATTTACTAGGGCATTTTCAGTGACTATACTAATTTCACCAAACAAGGCCATCATCACCCCCTTAAATCCAATGTAAGCAAATGTTCCCTTTTCCCCCACAATTCGAGCGATGATTTCGGGTTGAAAAATCAAGGCAAAAACACCTCCCAAAAGGGCGCCAGCCAGTAAAGCAGGCAAGGCGGGCACCTTTCTAACGATCATCACAATCACCAAAAGCGGGACTACAAACAACCAAGGAGTGATGGTGAAGGTAGAAGAAATGACTTCAGAAATGACCTGAACATCTGCTACATTTCCTGCTGTCTCATAATTAAAGCCAATCACCAAAAATAGGATCAGGGTAATAATCATGGTAGGGGTAGTAGTTTTGGCCATGTGTCGAATGTGGGTAAATAAATCCGTACCCGCCATCGCTGGTGCTAGGTTGGTGGTATCGGATAAGGGGGACATTTTGTCGCCAAAATAGGCCCCTGAAATAATAGCCCCTGCAATAATTCCCTCTTCGAAGCCTAGGGCTTTTCCAATTCCAAGCAAGGCCACACCCACAGTAGCTACTGTAGTCCAGCTGCTACCCGTGGCGGTGGATACAATCCCACTAATAAAGCAGGCCGCAAACAAGAAAATAGTGGGGCTCAATACCAGCAAACCGTAATAAATCATGGCAGGCACAATCCCACTTAAGAGCCAAGTTCCGGCTAAAGCACCAATCAAAAACAAAATGAGAATGCTGCTCATCGCTGAACTAATACTTTTCACCACCCCATCTTGGAGCGTTTCCCAGGTAAAACCTAATCGAAATACAGCAATCAACCCCGCAACAGTTGCCGAGAGTATCAATACAATCTGGCTCGACCCCGAAAGTCCATCCGTGCCAAAAACTTGAATGCTGATGATCAGAAGTACAATTAAAAAAAGTAAGGGGATCAGTGCATCCAGCACCTTCGGTACTTTAGGAATTGATGTCATTCGGTTGGAGTCGAGTGTTTAGAAGCCATGAAACTAAAGAAAAAAAATCAATTACAGGTCTGAAAGTAGTTCAGATAACTCCTTCCCCACCTGCCAGCCGATGGCAACGCCCATGCCCCCCAGTCGTACTGCCACTGCCGTTTTCTTTCCAATCTGCTGGATAATGGGAGATTTTTTGGATCCAAAGGCCATGATTCCAGTCCATTCCATCTCCCATGCTAGGGGTCTACCTGGAAAAATTACTTCCCGAGCCAGCCGCTCCAAATGTGATTTTATGGCAGGATTAACCTCGAATTCAGTCGTTTTTTCTTTTTCAAAATCTTTATTTCTAGCACCTCCCAAAAGTAGTCGACCTTCTACTTCACGAAAATAGACATATCCCCGGTCCAAATGAAAAGCTCCCTTCCAAGGAATGCCCCCAGCAATGGGCTGACTCAATAAAATTAGTCCTCTACCTGGCTCCAAAGGCGAATCGGGCCAAAGTTTTTTGGTGAAGGCATTGGTACAAATGGCTACCCGATCTCCGACAAATTCATAAATCTCCTTTCTATCCTTTTTCTCAGCCAAGACCCTACCTTCATCGTGATCTACCTCTACTACTGACACCCCAGAAATAATCCGAACTCCAAGACCAGAAGCCTTCTCCCAAAGCGCATTTAGGTAGGCTCCAGGATCCAATTCCCCTTCAAATCGGTTTTTCACCACGGCCTTTACTTGCTCAGAAAAACCAAATTTGGAAGGATCCTTCACTTGGGAAAAGACTTCCTTTTTGAAAATTTTCTTCAACAGATGATTAATGGATTCGAGTTGCTCCAAGGCCTCCAACTGCTCTTGGACCAGGATTTCGTAGCCATTCCGATGTTGATAACGCAAGGCTTTGTCTCCAAATTGCTTCCGAATCTGAGTTAAACCAGCATACCTTTTCTCTACCAACTCCATCACTTCCTCTGGAGTCATGCTCCAGAAGTCATCCAAAATCTCCGTCAAACTTCCAAAGCAAGCAAAGCCTGCGTTTTTGGTGCTGGCACCCGAAGGAAATACCCCCCGATCGATGACCAATACCTTAGCTTTCTTATGTTGTTTCTTGAAATGAATTGCAGCAGATAACCCCGTAAACCCGGCTCCTACCACGATTAAATCGTAATTCAAAAAATTTTTTTGCTCCCAAAAACTCAACATAGACCAAGAGAATTTACTTTTTAAAATTGGTTGGTTAACTTGTGACACCAAGTACCGCAATTAAACCCAAAATCCCATGAGAAAAATTGATTCCTTACTAGCAGAATACGGAGAAAGTCATCAAAATAAGACCAACAAATTGATTCACTGGTTTTGTGTACCTGCCATCTTCTTCAGTGTAGTCGGATTGGTATTTAGTATTCCAAGTGGATTTTTAGTGGATCAACTTCCATTTTTGGGTGATTTTGCCAACTGGGCGACCCTTACCCTATTCTTGGTGTTGATTTATTACCTTTCGCTATCTGTTGCGCTTACACTGGGCATGTTGCTCTTTTCTGCCTTTTGCTTGGCCTTGGCCAATTACTTGTCCATTACTTTTTCTGGCGACTTGGCCTATATCAGTTTGGGTGTCTTTGTGCTTGCCTGGATTGTACAATTCTACGGCCACAAGATCGAAGGCAAGAAGCCTTCTTTTCTAAAAGATGTACAGTTTTTGATGATTGGCCCTGCCTGGCTGATGCACTTTATTTACAAAAAAATCGGGATCGGGTACTAAGTTCAACGAATTCAAATTCAGCTTATTTTAGAAACAACTCCCGAGCACGTGTTAAAGCCGCTTGATTGGACTGGGTTTGGATATTTGCAAGAATAGACCGCTTTTCTTTTGCGGTCAGCCTCCAATTGAGTGAAGCACGTTGCATACTCCCCGAAGTTTCCAATCCTTGACTGGGGAGCTTTCCGGGTGCATATTCAAATTCAATTTTTTCTACCCCAAAAGGCATAGACGCAGCCATGTAATTGAATAGCACCTCGTTGTGGATGGTTTGCATTTTATCCCAGTTTCCATAAATACTTTTCAGTGGAGACCCAATTTTTTCAAAAATTTTGGTGGTCGCTGTATTGGAAATTTCGGGAGTTTTTTCAGAATCCCGAATGGTCACTAACACCACCCCTGAGGTATTGGCTCCGATCCAATTTTGAAAGACATAGAGAAATCGTAGCGCATCTTGAATCCCGAAATTATCCGAAAGCCCCGTGTCCATTGTTTTCATCACGGGATTGGAGGGAAGTTCCACATTGGGGGTCACAAAGGGGAAGGTGGCACTCATCCGCAAGGCAGTCAAGAATCGTAGGTTATCGGGATCATGTGAGGCGAAAAACCTCACAAAATCAATGGATTGTTTGAGCTCTCTGTCTTGTGATTCAGGTAGGCCCGCACTTCCAAAAAAAGAAAAGGAATGTGGAGAAATAATCAGTTTCCTGCCATCGTTGGTGATTAAGGTAGTCAAAGGTAGCAAAGGAATTTGAGCCAAACTTTCAGGTGCTCTGTAGTCAGCAAGGGACTTTTTCAGAATCCCTTTTGTATTCTTATTGAGCTGCTCCTCAAAGGCAAAACCCCTATCCTTGGAATAAACCCTCCCTCTGTACTCCAATTTTTGAGTGGGAAACAAGAGGTCATTGACCAAAAGACTAAAGAGGATGGGATTGAGATTGTCAGCAGACAATTGCTGCAAATAGGTTGGATCAGTCAAGTCAAGCGATGGGTCACTGAGTGAACGAAGATACAATTCGCGGAAGAAGGCCTCCCCCAAGACACCCCCTGACGCTCCGGTGTAGAGAAAGGAATGGCGCGTAAGCTCCCCAGAAGTGCTCTTGTGAAGCTCTTGAAGCACCTTCAGGGTCCATAAGGCTGCTCGTTGTCCTCCTCCACTTGCCGCCACGAGCACCAACTTTGGCTTGCTGTCTTCTGGAAACTTGGCACGCCAACGGTCCAAAATCTGAACCACTTTTTGCTTGTCTTTCTGTAGCGTATCGGGATGCGTCAATGCATCCATTCGAGAAAGGTTATAAGTTGCTGGAGCAGAATTGTAATTCAACCCATAAGCTTGATGCGGCTTGGTCAGCCAAGGTATCGTAGAAAAGTAATTGGCCCCCAAGACCATAACCAGGACCGTCACTGCAGCCCAGGTCCGCAACCAAAAGGTCAATGCGCCCACTGCCATAAGCAAAATGGAAAGCAATAGTAGCGCACTCATGGCTGCAGGGAACTGCAGAATTTCCAGCTCGTTGAAGAGGCCGAGGAAAAGAATCAGGGCCACCAAAAAGACTTGAATCAAAAAGAGATTCCAGTGATTTTGATGAAAAACCCGAAGCAACTTTGCCTTTTCGAAGCGGGAAATATCTGGACGCACTTGCTCCCAACCCAATTTGAGATTCAGGTAAACTTGCACCCTAGGCCCCTCCAAACTAAAGGGGTCAGCTTCCCCTTTTTTCAATCGATGACTTCGACTCACCTTCCGGAGTCGTTTGTCAATGGTTTCAGAGAAAAGATTAAAAAAGCCCTTGTTGGTCAAACTTAAGTACCCAAATAAGATCGTGTAAGCCAGAATACTCCCCAAGGCAAATCCCAGGTACAAGTGAAGAACTTCCCAATTGGAACCTAGGTCATTGTTTAACTGAAAAGAAACAACTTGGATGGTATAGAGGAGGTAAAAAAAGAGGGGAACCAAGGAATTATTGAAACAAAAATGGATGAAAGGGCGATGCACTACAGCAAGGAAAGAGAAGCGCCAACCATCCATGATGTAGGTAGTCATGTGAAAGGCCATGGTAAATACCGCCAAACCCAGTCCCATCCAAAAAAAACTAAACCAGGAAACTTCATGCAGGTATTCGGGATCTAAAAACAGATAGGGAATGCCAAGCACTACCCCAAATTGCTCCAGGACAAACCCCAACAATACCCCCCAGATCAGGAGTAAGGAAAGATTCTTTTGAAGGTGAAGCAAAAGGAGTTGAATTGGAAAACTACGGATGAAGGTTTGCCACATGAAATAATTCAATTTATGATTATCCGCAATCACTCCAGTAGCTTAAAACATCCTTGAATTTCTGCGGATAATCGTCGACAGACAACTGTCCACAGACCACAGCTCACCTAAAGGAACTTCAAACCTTACTTTTCTTTGGGTACTGGTAACAAAGCAGATAATCAGTATTCAATTTAATAAAAATGGGCTTGACTACCCTTCCCTAAAACTACTAAATCAACGGCATTGAACAAGGCTTCCGCTTGGGTATACTTTGAGGGAGAAAAACCCTATCTGCTTTTCCATTTCTTTTCTTTGGTAAAAATATTTTTTAGAGTTTCGTTAGCGCTTTGAAAGAGATGCGGTAGATTCGAAGCCTTAACTAAGTAGCAAATGAGAATCTGGTTTTTGTGTAAAGTAAAGTATGCAAAAGAAACTGAGGAGGGTCTTTTGAAAAGTATTTCGGAACAATATCTAGTGGATGCGGTATCCTTTACGGAAGCAGAAGCAATCCTCTACGATAAGCTTGGATCTCAAATCCGTGGGGATTTTCAAGTATCTGGAATTAGCAAGAGTAACATTGTGGACGTATTTTTTTACGAGGATGCTGACATTTGGTACAAGTGCAAGGTGACGTATTTGATCGCGGATGGGGATAATGGGAAAGAAAAAAAGGTCACCCAATACATGATTGTGACGGCCGAAGATGTCAAGCAAGCCTACGACCGCATTCAAGAAAGTTTGAATACCATGCTCGTGAGTTTCAGAGTTCCTGACATTACCGAAAGTTCCATTCTGGATGTATTTCCTTTTGAAAAATCAGAAGTAAGTCCAGACTTACCATCCGGAAATTGGAAGCCAGCAATTCAGGAATTGGAAGAAGAATAAGGAAGGGCCGCAAATTGCGACCCTTCTTTTTAGTCTAGATGGGTCGATCCCTGATTGGCGACCACAAAGGCAATCAAGTCATCTATCGGAATCCCCGCACGCTGGGCAGCGTCTTCAATATCCTCCCGGCTTACTTGGGCAGCAAAGGCTTTGTCTTTCAGTCGCTTTTTCACCCCTTTCACTTCCATTCCTGCATAGCCTTCTGGTCGCATCAGCGAGTAGGCATGTACCAGCCCACTGAGTTCGTCAAAGGCATAGAGCATTTTGTCCATCGGAGTACGGGGCTCTACACCAAAATAGCGAGGCCCATGGCAGGCAATCGCTCGAATTATTTCCGGATCGATAGCTCTTGCCTCCAGTTCCTCGATGATTTTTCGACAATGCTGATCCGGCCATTGGTCCCAATCCGCATCGTGAAGCAGTCCCGCCAGGTGCCATTTATGGGCTTCTACAGCGTCCATACCCTGCTCTAGCGCATAAGCCTTCATCAGGTGTCCTACTTGTTTCATGTGCACTTTCAGACGCTCGTTCAGTACCCACTCATTCAAAAGGGCATGGGCATCTTCCAAAGTAAGAACATTGCCTTTGTGTATCGGATCTCCAAACTCCTGACGGTTCAGATTCAAAGATGGGGTTTGCATGGTTTTATCTGGGGGTTCCTTTTACTATAGCTTTTGGATAAAATCCACAGCGTTTTCAAGAACTAAGGTTAATTAAGCTCCTCTGATTTTCCATTTTGCTTTGACATAGCCCCAAAGTAATTTGGGGCTTAGGGCTTTTTTCCGCGAGATGCCTCCATCATATCCCACAATTCTTGAGGTATCATCTCCAAATTATTGAACTCTCCCGCACCTTTCAACCATTCTCCACCATCAATGGTGATCACGTCCCCATTTACATAGGCAGAGAAATCCGAAATTAAGTACGCTGCCAAGTTGGCCAACTCCTGATGTACTCCTACCCGTCCAACAGGTACCTTCTTGGCAGGGTCAAATTTCTTGACCAAATCACCTGGGAGGAGTCTACTCCAGGCCCCTTCGGTAGGGAAGGGCCCGGGTGCGATGGCATTGGATCGGATCCCATACTTGGCCCACTCCACCGCAAGGGAGCGCGTCAATGCGAGAACCCCTGCCTTTGCAGCGGCAGATGGCACTACATAACCCGAACCGGTCCAAGCATAAGTCGTCACAATATTTAAAAATACCCCCGGCTGCTTGGCTGCAATCCAGTGCTTTCCAGCTGTAAGGGTAACCTGTGAAGTTCCCTTCAACACAATATCCAAGACCGTATTAAAAGCATTCGCAGAAAGGCGTTCGGTTGGACTGATAAAGTTGCCAGCTGCATTATTCAAGACCCCATGAATCTGTCCAAAATCAGCAATGCATTGTGCCCACATGGCTTCAACCTGGGCAATGTCTCGAACATCGCATGCGAGTGGAACGACCTTCCCACCTGATTTGGCCATCATCTCCTTAGCTGTTTCTGCCAGTACCTCCAACTTCCGGGAGGTAATCACCAGGTTGGCTCCCAATTCCAAAAAATACTCCCCCATGGCGCGGCCAAGGCCTGTTCCTCCACCCGTAATCAATATATTTTTGCTCTTCAAAGACCCTTCTCGGAGCATTCCTTCGTTATAACTCATACAATTGCTATTTTTTTCCAATATACTCCCTTTGTTTGAATTGAAAAGAAAAAAGGAGCTCCACAAAAGAACTCCTTTTTTTAAAGGGAAAATTTAACGGTTAATTGATTAACTGGTTAATTGGTTAACTGAAATGGGAACGTTAAAGGTTAAACGTTAAAAATGTTAATTCTGAATTTAACCATGAATGGAGCACTTTAACGATCAGCCTTGGGCTGATCTATTAACCTTGAACATTTAACAATTTCACCTTCCAAATTCCCTGTTTCAACGATTAAACAGTTAACCATTTAAACAATTAATCAATAACGATAGTATTCCGGCTTAAACGGCCCCTTCACTTCCACGCCGATGTACTGCGCTTGGTCGTTGGAAAGGGTATCGAGCTGTACGCCCAACTTGGCCAGGTGCAAGAAGGCAACCTTCTCGTCCAAGTGCTTGGGAAGTACATACACACCAGGAGTATAGCTCTTGTAATTTGCCCACAGTTCCAACTGCGCCAAAGTCTGGTTGGTGAAGGAGTTGGACATCACAAAAGATGGGTGGCCTGTAGCGCAACCCAAGTTCACCAATCGGCCTTCCGCCAAGATGATGATCTCCTTGCCATCTACTTCGTACAAGTCTACCTGTGGCTTGATCACGTTTTTCGTGTGGCCATAGTTTTCGTTCAACCAAGCCATGTCAATCTCGTTGTCGAAGTGGCCAATGTTACACACAATCGCCTTGTCCTTCATTGCCTTGAAGTGAGCACCGGTGATGATGTCCTTGTTGCCAGTCGCAGTCACTACGATATCAGCTTCTTGGATCGCATCGGCCATCTTCTTTACGGCAAAGCCGTCCATGGCTGCCTGTAGCGCACAGATCGGGTCGATCTCGGTCACGATCACGCGTGCACCTGCACCACGAAGGGAAGCAGCGGATCCTTTTCCTACGTCACCGTAGCCAGCCACAACAGCTACTTTACCTGCCATCATCACGTCCGTAGCGCGACGGATCGCATCTACAAGGGATTCCTTACAGCCGTATTTGTTGTCAAACTTGGACTTGGTTACTGAGTCATTCACGTTGATGGCAGGCATAGGGAGCGTGCCATTCTTCATGCGCTCGTACAGACGGTGTACACCAGTGGTGGTTTCCTCAGAAAGCCCACGGATTCCTGCCACTAAGTCAGGGTATTGGTCTAGGACCATGTTGGTCAAGTCACCCCCGTCGTCTAGGATCATGTTGAGTGGCTGCTGGCTTTCGCCAAAAAAGAGCGTTTGCTCGATGCACCAGTCAAATTCCTCGGCAGTTTGTCCCTTCCACGCGTACACCTGGATGCCTGCTGCTGCGATGGCTGCTGCTGCATGGTCTTGGGTAGAGAAAATGTTGCACGAAGACCAGGTCACCTCAGCGCCTAGGGCCACTAAGGTTTCGATCAATACGGCAGTTTGGATGGTCATGTGAAGACAACCAGCCACGCGCGCACCTTTCAGGGGCTGGGAAGGACCAAATTCAGCACGAAGGGCCATCAATCCTGGCATTTCGGCTTCAGCCAAGCGAATTTCTTTTCTTCCCCACTCCGCTAGGGAGATGTCTTTGACTTTAAAGGGGATGTAGTTGGTAGTGGACATAATTTATATGAATTGTTAAAAATGTTAATTTATCATCTGCCGCGGCGGATGAAGGCGTTAAATGGTTAACTGATTAATTGATTAACTGGTTAAACTGCGAAGGGCAAATTAATAAATACTGTAAATGAGGACTTTTGGGAATATTTTTGAGCGCTTAAAGATGGTTCAATTAACGTCCTGCGGCAGGCAGGTTAACAACTTTAACATTTAACGTTAAATACTCTCTTTATCAGTTAACCAATTAAACAGTTAATCTTTTTGGCCCCGCAAAGGTATTGGATAAAATCCAAAATCAGAAGTAGAATCAGAAATTCGGGAAGCTAATCTCTTTGATACCAAAACTTTGCTGTTTGCCCGAGGGGTAATCAAGCAGCAGATTCCCCGATTCAGAAATGCCGCTAATTTTTCCTTCTTGGAACTCATCCCCTACTCGATAGTGAGCCCATTGATCGATTAGGTACAGATGGTGCAAGTATTCTTTTTTGAGCAACTCGATTTTCCCTTTTTTGAGTGCAAGGTAAGCTTGCTCGACCTGAGTAATCAGTAATTTGAATAGCTCACCCAATGGAAAGGAGCTTCCCGTCAACAACCCAAGCGAAGTAGCTTGGGTGCTCGAAAATTCGCGTTGATTGATATTTAGTCCAATTCCTACGACAGCATACTCCCAACCGGCGCTCCCTACCAAATTTTCAATCAAGATCCCTCCCATTTTTCCAACCCCAGGAACTACCAAATCGTTAGGCCATTTGACCTTTAGCTCAGGGAGGTATTCTTGCAAACAGGAACGGATGGCATTGGAAATGGCTATATTCAACAAAAACTGTTCACTTAAATCCAAGAATTTGGGTTGTAGTACAAGAGAAAAGGTTAAATTTTCTCCAGGCTTGGTTTCCCAAGAGTTCCCTCTTTGGCCTTTCCCACGCGTTTGATGATCCGTAATAAAAATGCTCCCTTCATGCGCCTTTTTTTGGCGTAGCGCATGCAGGGCCATGTCATTGGTTGAATGACAGTCTGGCAGAAAATGAATATCTTTACCTAGAAAAAGCGTGTTGGCAAGAATTTTATACATTCGTTAGAGATTCGGAATTCAAAGGTACCGAAGACAAAGTTTAAATCAATAGTATGACAGCACAACAGCTGAGTAGGGTCATTGTCAAAGGAATGGAGGAAAAAAAGGCTTCCGAAATTACTGTCATGGACCTTCGATCGGTAAAAGATACCGTGACCGATTTTTTTGTGATTTGTTCGGGTAATTCTGATACCCAATTGGACGCAATTTCCAAATCCATCGAAGAGCAAGTTCACAAGGCTGGAGAATCCCCAGCATGGAAGACCGAGGGACGTGCCAATGGGCAGTGGATCTTGATGGATTATGTCAATGTAGTGGTCCATATTTTTCTATCGGACAAAAGAGAATACTATGGTCTTGAAGAATTGTGGGGAGATGCCAAGACCACCCGAATTTCCTAAGCGCTTCCCTGAACTTTCACTTCTCAAATCTGTTTTAGCAATTACACCAGCACTCCCTATCAAGCGATGAGCGACAAAAATAAAAACAAGAATTTCACCCCTAAGGTGCCCCAGAAGCCTAATTTTCAACTTTGGCTGATCGTAGCTGCGGTCATGGTACTTTTAGGGCTCACCTGGGTTCAGCAGCGTGGTGCTGTCATTGACATCACTCAGAAGCGTTTCGAGGATATTTACTCCGCTGGGGATGTGGCGAAGGTAGTTATTGTGCGTAACATGAACCGGGTGGATGTCACCCTCAAACCAGCTGCCCTCCAAAATGCAAAGTACAAAACTGAGTTGGAAGCAAATTCCTCTTTTTTTAATCCAGAAGGACCACACTATGCCTTGCAGGTCACTACTGCAGACAAATTCCAGGCTGATTTCCAGGCTTTAGAAGAAAAAATGCCGGTTGGAACGGAAAAAATAGGCTTCTCGGTCACCAATGAAGAAAACTGGAGCAATTACTTTGGAAGCTTTGGAGTCATGATTCTCCTATTTGTTCTTTTCTGGTTGATGATGCGCCGAATGTCTGGTGGTGCAGGACCGGGTGGCCAAATTTTCAATGTGGGCAAATCCAAGGCACAGCTATTTGATGCCGAGAATAAGGTAAAAATCACTTTTGACAATGTGGCAGGGCTGGACGAAGCCAAAGTTGAAATTCAAGAAATCGTAGAATTTCTAAAGAACCCATCCAAGTTTACCAAATTGGGTGGTAAAATACCAAAAGGTGCTTTGTTAGTAGGACCTCCGGGTACTGGTAAAACCCTACTTGCCAAAGCTGTGGCTGGAGAAGCTGGGGTACCGTTCTTTACGCTTTCTGGTTCTGATTTCGTGGAAATGTTTGTCGGGGTAGGTGCTGCACGTGTGCGTGACCTATTCAAGCAAGCCAAAGAAAAAGCGCCTTGTATCATTTTTATCGATGAAATTGACGCCATTGGCCGCTCTCGTGGCAAAGGACAAATGCCTGGCTCCAACGACGAACGAGAAAATACACTCAACTCCCTCTTGGTGGAGATGGATGGATTTGGGACCGATTCAGGGGTCATTGTCTTGGCAGCAACTAACCGTCCTGACGTATTGGATAGCGCCTTACTTCGTCCAGGACGATTTGACCGTCAGATTTCCATTGACAAGCCAGATATCGTAGGTAGAGAGGCCATTTTCAAGGTGCACCTCAAGCCAATCAAGAGCATCGCAGAAGTGGATGCTAAGAAATTAGCTGCCCAAACTCCTGGATTTGCAGGGGCTGAGATCGCCAACGTCTGCAACGAAGCAGCCTTGATTGCTGCACGAAAAAACAAGGAAGCGGTGGATATGCAAGATTTCCAAGATGCTATCGACCGAGTAATTGGAGGACTGGAAAAGAAAACCAAAATCATCTCCCCAGAAGAGAAAAAAATCGTAGCCTACCACGAAGCGGGTCACGCAGTAGCCGGCTGGTACCTAGAACATGCGGACCCTTTGGTGAAGGTATCTATCGTACCTCGTGGAGTGGCCGCACTTGGCTATGCCCAGTACTTGCCAAAGGAACAGTTTCTCTACCAAACGGAGCAGCTCATCGACGAGATGTGCATGACGCTTGGTGGCAGAGCAGCAGAGGAAATTATCTTTGGAAAAATCTCTACAGGGGCGTTGAGTGACCTAGAGCGTATCACCAAGATGGCCTATTCTATGGTATCCGTGTATGGGATGAATGAGAAGCTTGGCAATGTTTCCTTCTATGAAAGCAAGAGCGATGGGTACAAAATGACAAAGCCTTACTCGGAAGCAACAGCGGAGATGATTGATCAGGAAGTGAGCAAGTTAATCCAAATTGCCTATACACGTGTTCTTGATTTGTTGCGCAAGCACCAGGCTGAACTCGAAATACTCGCCAAGGAGTTACTTGAAAAAGAGATTCTATTCCAAGCAGATTTGGAGCGACTCATCGGCAAGCGACCTTTTGAAAAAGAGACCACCTACCAGGCCTTTACCAATAAAAAGGAGGCTATCGAGGCAGATGCATCGCTTGAAGTAGTGGAAGCGACTGAAAATGAAGTGCTGGAGGAAGTAGCGCTTCCTCCAAGTTCGGATACAACCGAACCCAAAATTGAAGCCTAACAAGAAAAGCTCCGGATCCGGGGCTTTTCCTTTTTTAAGGGAATGCATCTATCTTTACCCCATGCAAGCTTCCGACCTGAATTTTCCCCTACACGGGAAAAAGCTGTTCTTCGCCTCCGACTTTCATTTAGGTGCCCCCGATTTTAAATCGAGTAGGGAGCGGCAAAAGCGCATCATCGCCTGGCTAGACTACATTGCAGAGGAAGCAGCAGCGATTTTTCTGGTGGGAGATATTTTCGACTTCTGGTTTGAATACCGAGAGGTCATCCCCAAAGGGCAACTCCCCTTTTTAGCCAAGATTTCCCAACTGCGTGACCGGGGGATTCCCATTTTTTTCTTCACAGGCAACCACGACCTCTGGATGAGGGATTATTTTACGCATGAGCTTGGGATTCCGGTGTATACTCATCCTATTGAACTTCAAGCAGCCGGTAAAAAAATCTTAGTGGGCCATGGTGATGGACTGGGGCCTGGAGATTCCACCTACAAGTTTTTGAAGAAAATATTTACCAATCCTGTAGCCCAATGGCTTTTCCGATGGATGCACCCAGACATTGGGATCCGGCTAGCGAAGGCTTGGTCAGGCAAGAGCCGGATCAGCCATAGCAGTAAGAATGAAAAGCGATTCTTGGGGGATGGGGAATGGCTTTGGGCGTATTGCAAAGAACTCGAGCAGAAAAAGCCACATGACTATTACATCTTTGGGCACCGCCACCTACCACTTCAGCTGCCAGTGGGCGAAAGCGCTACTTATTTCAATCTCGGCGAATGGGTAAGCCAGTACACCTATCTAGAAGTGAGTGATTCGGAAGTCAAACTCCTGCAATTTCACTCTTCCCCTAGCCCTCAGGCTTTGCCATTCGATTCAAATCTCGGCAGTTGATCCAAACAAACTAGAGGGCTACTTATCCGATCGAAACGAGTTCGATGTCAAAAATCAGATCTTGACCTGCCAATTCATGATTGGCATCTAGTACAATTTTCTCTTCGTCAAGTTCCACTACGGTCACAGGCATGGGCTGACCGCCTGGACCTTGAAGCGTCAATTGAAGTCCGAGTTCTGGGTGAATATCTGGAGGCACTTGGGACCAGGGCACCTCTATGAGCAGGTCTTGACGACGCTCGCCATAGGCTTCTGCTGCTGGTATGGTCACTGTTTTATGGTCCCCGATCCCCATTCCATAGACAGCTGAATCAAAACCTTTAATCATGTTGCCATCGCCCAGTGTAAAACTCAGTGGTGACTTGGAAACTGAGGAGTCAAAAATACTTCCATCTTCCAATCTTCCGGTGTAATGGACGGCTACGGCATCCCCTTTTTTAGCTGACATGTGATCCAGGTTTTGTGAAGGCCAAAGATAGGAAAAAGGATCAGGTGCCCCAAACCAAAAAAAGTGTACGGAAATCGGATAAAATCGTACATTTTCGGACATATTTACCACAGGAATCTAGGGTAAGCGCATCCAAACCTTGTTGGCACTATTTTTCTAGGACAGCTATAAAACAACTCCCATGGAACAGCAACTCGGACGAATATTGATCATCGATGACAACGAGGACTTACTTTTTGCAGCGAAGATGCTTCTAAAGAAGCATGCCAAAGAAGTGCATATTGAAAAGGATCCACGAAGAATCCCCTTTTTAATCAATACCCAAAACTTTGATGTGATTCTACTGGACATGAATTTCCGGGAGGACACCACCTCGGGCAAAGAAGGGTTTTACTGGCTGAATCAGATCAAGGAAATCGACCCGAATGCAGTGGTGATCTTGATTACCGCTTTTGGAGACGTGGAAATGGCCGTTCAGGCGCTAAAAGAGGGAGCAACTGACTTTATCCTGAAGCCTTGGCAAAATGAAAAACTCATCGCCACACTTACTTCGGCACTCAAATTAAAGGAGAGCTACAAAGAGGTGGACAAATTGCAGAAGAAGCAAAAAACCTTGCAGAGCGACCTAAAAAAGAATTACACCGAGATCATTGGACAGTCTGCTTCCATGAAAAATATTTTTTCCATCATCGATAAGGTAGCACAGACCGATGCCAACATCTTGATTTTAGGAGAAAATGGCACGGGGAAGGAACTCATTGCACGGGCTATACACGAGCGATCTTTACGAAGCGAAGAGATCTTTGTAGGCGTGGACATGGGATCCATCACCGAAACCCTCTTTGAGTCCGAGCTCTTTGGGCACAAGCGAGGGGCATTTACCGATGCAAAGGAGGATCGAGCAGGACGATTTGAGGTAGCAGATCAGGGCACTCTCTTCCTTGATGAAATTGGCAATTTATCCATGCCCTTGCAATCCAAATTGCTCACCGTGCTCCAAAAAAGAGAAGTCACCCGAATCGGGACCAATCAATCCATCCCGGTGGATATTCGGCTTATCTGTGCCACCAACATGCCGGTCCACGAGATGGTACCCGATAATAGCTTTCGTCAAGATCTCTTGTACCGAATCAATACCGTGGAAATCTACCTTCCTCCACTTCGGGAGCGTCAAGACGATATTCCGCAGCTCGCCAATCATTATTTACGACAGTATGCGCAAAAGTACCGTAAAAACTTCCAAGGCATCCGGCCTACAGCCTTGGAACTCCTGCAGCGCTATCCTTGGCCAGGAAATATTCGCGAATTGCAGCATGCCATCGAGCGAGCCATCATCATGGCTGATGGAGAGGAACTGGATAGTCGCGATTTCTTTTTCCTATCCGCCAAGCCAGCATCCGAAAAGGTGCCGCACAGCAGTAATACCCTCAATTTGGATGACATGGAGCGAAACACCATTCAACGCGCCATCGATAAAAACGGGGGAAATATTTCCAAGGCAGCTAAGGAACTCGGGCTAACGCGCGCCTCCTTGTACAGAAGATTGGAGAAATATGGACTATAAAGTTGGCTTACTTGGGCGAATCGCCTTGCTCACCGCCACCCTTTTTCTTATGGCCTATTCCCTAGTGGGAGGCTGGGGAGTGTTTGCTACTTCCCTATTTCTGATTGTGGCTGGGATCCAACTGATTTTTTTAATCAAGTATGCCGAAAGCTCTTTCAAGAAAGTACGCCTTTTCCTGAACAACATCAAGCAGGACAAGTACAGCCAGCTTTACCCTGTCAAATTTGACGGGACCGAAACAGACGATTTGCACATTGAATTCAATGCCATCCTAGCCAAACTCAAGGAGGATCAAGCCGAAAAAGAAGCCAACTACCAGTACTTCCGATCTGTATTCAAGCACCTCAGCATAGGTTTGATTACCTACAGAGAAAATGGAGACATTCAAATTTTGAATGTGGCGGCCAAACGGATGCTACAAGTGGAGGAACTGAAACAAATCCAGGAGGTGGAACAAATCAACAAGGAGCTACACCAAGCCATACAGCAGCTGCGAACAGGTGGCAGTGAATTGATCAAGATAGCTCACCCGGATGGAATCATGCAGCTTTCCGTGTATGTGATTGAACTGCTGATGCGCGGGGAGCGATTCAAGTTGGTGTCTCTCCAAAATATTCAGTCCGAGCTAGAAGAAAAGGAAATGGAGGCTTGGCAGAATTTGGTCAATATCCTCACACACGAAATCATGAATTCTATCGCGCCCATCTCTTCCTTGGCAGGGACCTTAAAGGGAGAATTGGAGCAAAAAATCGAGCAGAAGGAAGCCTTGCATCTAGCCGATATAGAGGATTTTTTAATGGGGATACAAACTATCGAAAAGCGAAGCGAGGGATTGGTGAGCTTTGTATCCGATTTCCGAAGCTTGGCTCATGTTCCTGCTCCCAAGTTTGGAAGCATTGCCTTGGCGCCACTTTTTGATCAGTTGGAACTCTTGCTACAGCATCAGCTAGATCGTCAGGGTATTCGGCTAATCAAGGAATTGGAGCCTAAGGAACTCATCCTATTTGGAGACCAAAGCCAGATTGAACAGGTGCTGATCAACTTGATGCACAATGCTATTCAAGCGCTTGAGGACGCACCGCAAAAGCTGATTCATCTGAAAGGGTATATTGACGAGGCAGGTAAAATTATTCTAGAAGTCACCGATTCGGGCAAAGGCATTGAAGAAGAAGCCTTGGAAAAGATTTTTATCCCATTTTTCACCACCAAGCCGAAGGGCTCCGGAATTGGACTCAGCCTTTCCAAGCAGATTATGCGTCGCCACAAAGGCAACATTCAGGTTCGCTCCGAACTCGGCCAAGGCACGACGGTCAAGTTGATTTTTAATCGGTAGTCTAAACTAAAAGAATCGCTGCTGCTAGTACAGGGAAAATGAATACATCCTCCGAACAAAACTTATTTAATCTGAATCAAACCCTTTCCAGGAAAGGTCCGTACAACTCAATAATCCAAAAATATTCTTATTTTCAGATTAATTTAACTTTTTTTATACCAACTAAAACAAAAGCATCATGAACAAAATCCCATTCTTTCTAATTGCCCTCTTTTTGATGACGGGCTGTGCCACCATTTTTACTGGTACCAAGGATCGCATCGCATTTACCTCTACTCCATCAGGAGCGACCATTTACAAGGATGGCGTAGAGATATGCACTACCCCTTGCAACTACAAAGTCAAACGAAGCCTCAACGATACAGAGGTAGAGTTTAAGTTGGACGGCTACGAAACTCGCCTGATCACCCTTGACAAGGAGCTAAACCTAGTCAGCATCATCAACCTTGGCAACTTGTTTGGCTGGGGCATTGACGCCCTCTCTGGAGCGGTGATGAAGTACGATCGGAAAGCTTACGACCTCAAACTTACCAAGGAGAGTTCGGCGTCGCTAGTGCAACCTACCCGTATCGACATTGACACAAAAAGCAACACGGTAACGCTGACCGTCCAAGAGTAAACACCCGGGCTGCTTCATAGGAAGCAGCCTTTTTTATTTTTTCAATACAATTTTTTCCCCTTCAGTTGCAACTTCAAAGCCTAGCTTTTTGACTGCATCCCGCTCAGGCCCCTCCAGAATCAGGGGATTGGTGTGGTTGAAGTGGATAAACTTGACTTTCCGTTTCTCAGCAGCAGGAAGTGGAGAAAATAACCCCATGGTTTCTGCAACAAAGGGATGTGGGATCTCACTCATGTTTCGGTTTGGAAGTTCCCCTTCCTGATAGAAAGTAGCATCTAACAAGGCCAGATCCACTTGTGCGACTACGGCTCGAATGTCCTTTTCCCAGAGGGGCCACTTGTCAATATCCGGAATAAAAAGTAGGCTCTTTTCAGTGGTTTCAACCCGAAAGCCTACCGTCTCCGAAAATTCATCCCGATGCGGAACTTGCAAAGGAATGACCCGAAGAGTCGGTGTCAAGTGAATGGGTTTGTCTTGCTCCATCAAGATGAGTTTGATATTTCCAAGAGTCACCAATTGACTCCAAGGAGCATTCGTTTCTAGGAATTCCTTCATTCTAGGCATCACATACACCGGCATGCCTTTGGCGCCCATGGCTTCTCGACCGAGTTGCAACAAACCCGCATAATGTCCCATGTGTGCATGGGTAAGGAAAATACCCGAGAGGTTGGTAGACCCCGAAGCCTGCTGGAGTTGCTGTAGTTGGGCAGTGAAATCAGGCGTAGCTTCAATCAACCAGTTTTGACCACTGGCTTGATCCGTAAGCCCCAAACTCACCACCTGCCGCTTGGCCTCCTCTCCTCTCCAATGACGCTGGCAATGCTCTTCCTGACAACCTGCTTGCGGATAGCCTCCATCCTGGGCGATGCCCAAAACGGTGATGTATTTCGATTGCTTTGTTCCAGTTTCAGGGATTTGCCCCTTTGTGTATAGCGGAGCTAGGAAAAGGAGAATACAGGTCCAGGCATTAAATCTCTTCATAAACCGACAGTTAGTGGTGGAAACTAAGTGTTGAAAGAATGTTACAAATTATAGCTTCCAGAAACTTGAATCTAGCAGCAGTTAGAAGTTCAACTTCACTCCTCCATTAATTACAAATCCATCGACGGGAGCATAGATATCCCGAAACTCGGGATTATTGAGATCGCCTGTGTAGATGGTATCAAATCGAGTTTGTCGTGCATCTAGAAGATTTTCAAAGTTGATAAATACGGAGAAATGCTCTCCCAGCGCTTTTTCACCCATCAAGCCAAAAATCCAGTAGGACTGCCCTTCCTTTCCATCATTGAGCACTTGTGGAGAAAAATAATAGGCTTCCAATCCAATTCTAAAATTTTCATGTTGCTCAAACATCAACACATTATTCAGTCGGTGTTTGGCCACTAGCGGATAGGGGCTTTTCTGCCCATTAAACTCCTGCGTAACATCCGCTAGGGTATACCCTGTGAAAAGTTTAAAATCTCGGTAATTCCATTTCAAATTCACCTCTATCCCTTGAGTTTGAAACATTCCATCTGGCTGCACAAATTCCAGTCCTTTGGTACTTTTCTCCAAAAGTAGTGGATGCCGAATTTGCGTGACAAATAGTAAGGTATTGGCTACTAAGGAAAGTTCCTCGCCCAAAGCCAGGCGGTAGTTGAGATCCACATTAGCGCCAGCCGAACGCTCAGACTGGAGCCTGCCATAGTTTATTGGTACTACGCTTCGAAATTGGATCTGCTCAGTTTCTTCGGTAAACACCGTAGGCGATTTGTAGCCCAATCCACCTCCAATTCGAAGAGTAAGTTCAGGATTGGGGGTGAACATGGCGGATAGTTTTGGCAAAGGGAAAAACTCTCCCGTAGTCAAATAATCCAAGCGGAAGCCCGATTCTAGGGCCCATTGATCGTTGGCCTTCCAGCTATTTTGCACAAAAGCACCCAGGGTGTTCAATGAGTAATCCAAGGGATTAGAAAGATCACCTTGGCTTTGCGTAAATCGATCGGTCCAGACGTTGATTCCCGAAATCCAAGAAGATGTGGACTTTGTCGATGACCAGCTCATTTCAGAAAAAGAAGAAACCTGCTTGCCATCGAATTGATAATCGGGAATTTCTATTGCCCTATTAAACAGGTTAAAACTATTTTTGAAAGTCAAGAACTGGCTGTCGGCCCATTGGGTAGTGAAAGTGAGTTCGGTGGAAATCCGATCTGTTGTATTGGCCTCGAAGTATGGATTCCAAGCCGTTTTTCCTTGGATATAGTCCATGGAACCTCCCAGTCGTTCCTCTTGGCTGAAATTGATTCCTGCCACCAAATGGGTAGTGGAATTTAGGTCCCAAAACAGTTTGGGATTGACCGTAAATCGCTCGAATTCTGGGATGGCCGTCAAGCCTATACCTGCAGGGTCATAGGCCGTACCCTTATTGAAGGAAGTGAATACCGTGGTCCCAAATTTCTCCCCTTTGGCTGCATAGAAAGCACTGGCATCAAGACCCCGGGCAGAAGTGCCGTTGATTAAAAATGATATCTCGGGTTCTTCTTGAGGTCGTTTGGAAATCAGATTGACCAAACCTGCAATGGCTCCTCCCCCATAAAGAGTGGAAGAGGCTCCTTTCACCACCTCTACTTGTGCAAGGTCCAGAGGGGTAATTTGCATCAAACTCAATCCAGAAGAAAACCCGGAATACAGTGGTAATCCATCACGAAGTAGCTGGGTATACTTTCCATCCAGCCCCTGAATTCGGATACTGGAGTTGTAGCTAGTGGCAGAGGTTTGCTGCGTTTGGATACCCGTACTCTCGTTGAGGAGCATTCGAATATCCCCTGGTTTCATATTGCCTTTTTCGGAGAGCTCCACCCCTGCAATAATTTCTACTCGGGTAGGCACATCTTCGATCACACGGCTGCTCCGATTGGACTGTACCAACAGGATTTCAAGTTCCTCCTCTTCCTCCTCCAACCTGAAAACAGGCGGTTCTGATCCTTCTTGAGGAAAACGAAGGCGAAGTCGGAGGGTTTTATAGCCCAGGTAACTCACCAGAAGCGTGTGTGTTCCATTGGGAATATCGGCTACGGACACCCAACCTTGTTCGTCGGACCTGCCGCCTAATTCCAACTCCGGGAAATAGAGGGTAGCCCCTGCCAAGGGTTTCCCGCTCGTATCATCTAGAATTTGGGCTTTATATGTGTATTGTGCCGTGACCTGATCCAAAGCCCTTAGGCTAAGTACCTCAGGCTTTTCAACTTCTTCCAAAAGGAGCTGGCTAGGCATCTCTTGGCATCCCGATTGCAAGTGGTCTTCCTCTTGGTCCGCATTTAAGTTGATGAAGAATTGACATAGCTTGGTATCGGAACTTGTGGATTGTCCTTGGGAATAGACTGGAGGCAAGAGCAAAAACAAACAGAACCAAAAATTAGAGAGTTTCATTCAAGTGCTGGGATTGGGTCAAGTTAGAGGGGTCAATATTCAAATACAGGTTCATTTCTTCCGCTAACTCTGAAATTTGGGATCGCTTGATTCGATGTGCTGATTATCCGATTTTTTACTACTACTGAAAGAAAATTACACGTGAAGTTTTAAAAGATACGCTGTAGACCATGGTTTATTGACGGATTGTATGCTGTCCTCAAAGTAAATTTTTAGCTACTGTTGGCTTGGAGTTTGTTACATTTTTAACTTTGTCGAGGATTACTACCTTCAAATTTATAGAATTTGTTGATTTCGACTAGTTTGTCTTTCACTAGGCTAGTTGGAGATGATTTCAATAGGGTTCTGGGGCGAAGCTACTTCTCAATTAAAAAAAATAAAATTATGCAGCAAAACCAGCCGTCGGAAAGATTGGTGGACTTAAGTCATACCATAGAAGCGGGATTGGTTACCTACAAGGGCCTGCCTGCTCCTATTATTTGTGATTACCTAAGCCGGGAAGATTCCAGACAGCAGTATGCAGCGGGTACTGAATTTCAAATCGGGAAGCTAGAGTTGGTAGGCAATACGGGAACCTATATCGACTGTCCCTTTCACCGGTATGCGGACGGCAAAGACATTTCTGAAATAGCGTTAGCCTCATTTGCTGAGCTGGAGGGGATTGTGGTCCAGGCGCCTTTTGGTGAATCCTTGGCGATTACACCGGAGCATTTCAAAAATAAAGAGCTCAAGCATCGAGCAGTACTCGTGCATACGGGATGGGCTTGCCATTGGAATACCGAACACTACTACGAGCATCACCCCTACCTAACTGAGGAGGCAGCTCGATTTTTGAAGGATGCTGGGGTCAAATTGGTGGGCATAGATTCGCACAACATCGACGATACAGCTACCAATTCGAGACCAGTACACAGCATTCTCTTGGGATCTGAAATCTTGGTGGTGGAGCACCTGTGTAACTTGGAAAATCTGCCTGAGGAAGGATTTTACTTCAATGCAATCCCTCCCAAAATCAAGGGGATGGGCACCTTTCCTGTTCGTGCATTCGCTAAAGTGTATTCCTGACTACACTTTAAAAATAGGCCTAACTAAGCCGAAAGCTGGTTAAATCCTGACGGATGAAAGGAATGAAAAAACTAGTACGTAGTATTTCTCCTACCAATCCCTTATTTCTTAACGATCGAATTAACTTAATTCTGGCTTTTTAATCCAATTTTTCAAGGTCAGGTCAAGCGAAATTCCCAACATGGTCACGTCCTTGACAAGGGAAAAGGAAAATCCATTG
>JAMNXQ010000048.1 GCA_023653075.1 Algoriphagus sp. | reverse complement strand
GGGATTTTGGAGGCAGTGGAACAAATGCGAAAACAAGGCTGGAATCTCAGTATAGAGGCTCTTCAATTGGGTTTAGCTAATGTTTCAGAACAAACAGGCCTAAAAGGCAGGTGGCAGATTTTGCAAACCCAACCACTCACTATCGCCGATACAGGTCACAACGAAGCAGGTATGTTGGAGGTGGTGAATCAATTGAAAAAACAGACCTATTCCCAACTTTGTATGGTGATCGGGATGGTGAATGACAAGGATATCTCTAAAGTTTTGGACTTGCTTCCAAAAGAAGCCACCTATATTTTTTGCCAAGCAAGCATCCCACGCGCAATGGATGCAGATTTATTGGCAAGTAAGGCATTGGAAAAGGGATTAACAGGTCAAGTAATTTCCAAAGTGACGGATGCAATTGACTTTGCTCGAAAAAATGCAGGAGCAGATGACCTGATATTTATTGGAGGTAGTACTTTTGTGGTCGCAGAAATTGAAGACCTCTAATGAGTAGGAAAAAACTGGTTCGCTTTGCCCAAAACGAAGTCAATCCCAATGTAGTCCAGGCAGGAAAGCCTATTTTTGAACAAATAAAAGGGCAGTGGAATACGCTTCAGTTTCAAAACGAGCAACCTCTAGTTGTGGAACTTGCTTGCGGAAGAGGGGAGTTTACTTTGGGTCTAGGAAGACAATATCCCACACAAAACTTTATTGGAGTAGATATCAAAGGAAGTAGAATTTGGAAAGGAAGTTCAACTGCTACGGCAGAAGGCATTCACAATGTGGCCTTCTTGCGAACCCAAATTCAACAACTGGATAGTTTTTTTGCACCCAGTGAGATTTCTGAACTGTGGATTACCTTTCCAGATCCTTTTCCACGTGATGGGGATGAAAAACGACGCTTGACCTCAGCCAGATTTTTGGAAATGTACAAGCAGCTCGTGAAAGCAGGGGGGACCATCCACTTCAAAACAGACAATACGGGCCTATTCGAGTATACCGAAGAGGTTTTGGCTTCCCGTTCGGATTGCAAAGTTTTGTTCGTTACGGCTGATTTTTATGCAAGCGAACTGCGGGATGCCCACCACGGAATCAAAACTCGCTACGAGAAGATTTTTTCCGACAAGGGGGAAAAAATCAAATACATTCAATTTTCCTTTATTGGATAAAATCGGGTTCCCGGTAGCGTGGATTGGGGTAGGAATAAAACCCTTCGCCTGTTTTCTCGCCTAGTTTTCCTTGATCAATGTAGGTTTTCAAATGGGCAGCAAAGGCCTGTGAAGCCGAATCCGGCATTTTTTGGGTAACATGCCACGCTGTATCCAATCCAATGGAATCCAATATCCCAAAAGGACCCATGGGCATGTGGAAGTTCACCATCCAAGACTTGTCAATATCTTCAATGCTTGCCACCTCACGTGTAATTAGTTTGCCTGCCGCACCCAAAAGGGCCATCAGCATTGTGTTGAATAGGTAGCCTGGATTTTCTTTCCGAACGATTACAGGGACTTGATTCAATTTCCGTCCCAATTCTTCTAGGATACCAATTAGTGCAGGATCTGTACCCGGATGGGGCATGATGTCCACCACCCTTGAATAGAACACGTCGTGAAAATGGAAGGCACAAAAGCGGGAAGGAGCCCCTGATTCCGCTGCAAACTGTGAGGGAAGAAGGTAGGAGGTGTTTGTGGTCAACCAAGTGTGGGATTCTGCAAGTTTGCCTACTTCGGCCCATAGGGATTTTTTGATGTCCACATTTTCCGTGACGCTTTCATTGACCAAATCGGCACCTTTCAAGGCTTCAGCTAAGTCCAAAGTGGGCTGGACTCGTTGGAGGATTTCGGGAACTTGTGATTCGGTAAGTGTTCCGCCTCGAACAAGTTGGCGTAATATTTTTTGCATGGTGAGCATGGCCGAATCCAAGGATGACTGTTTTAGATCAAAAATGGAAACAGTAAATCCAGAAATGGCAGATTGGAGGGCTACTCGGGAGCCAAGTGTGCCTGCTCCTAGGATGCAAATTTTATGAAGGGTCATGGGTTAGATTTTATCAGTTTGAAGGGTATGAATGGCTTTTTTACCAGCTGCTTCCACCACATGGATGAGTTGCGCAAATCTAGGATCTGTTGAAAAGCCTTGGGAATAACGTTTGAATATTTGTTGGGCAATTACGGCTACTTTCACTAATCCAAAGACATAGTAAAAGACCATTTCTTGCTTGGAACCTTTTCCTTTGGAAAAGTAATAGGCCATGATTTCTTCGCGGCTGAGGTTGCCGGGTAAGTGACTTAAGTTGAATAGTTTTAAAATCTGGGGGTCGTTTTCCTCCGCCCAATAAGCTAGGCTAGTGCCTAAATCCATGTGTGGATTGCCTACCGTCGCCATTTCCCAATCCAAAACTCCTTTGATATGAGTAGGATTCTGAGGATCCAGGACCAAGTTGTCATATTTGAAGTCGTTGTGAATGAAGGCGAGGTATTCTGGGGAAGGAATATTTCCCAGTAGCCAAGAAGCTGCTTGTTCCAACTCTGGAAGTTCATTGGTTTTTGCTCGATAATACCGGTCTACCCATCCTTCCACTTGGCGTTGGGTGTAGCCTTCTGGCTTTCCCAAGTGAATAAGGCCCGATTCCTGAAGTTCGAGTTGATGTAGTTCGAGAAGGCAGTCTACCGCCGAATGGGATAAGGCAGCAAAGTCTTCCTTTCCAAGGGTCATTCCTTGAGGAACTCGATTTCTCAAAATTGCACCTTCCAGATACTCCATGATAAAGAAGGGAGCACCAAAAATAGATTCTTCCTCACAAAAGTGAATTGGCTGGGGACTTTTGGTGTAGCCTGCCTTTTTCAATCCCTCAAGGATCCTAAATTCCCTGCCCATGTCGTGTGCCTTGGCGATTTTTTCACCAAAGGGAGGACGTCTTAAGATGAATTTCTCAGTAGCACCTTCTACCAAGAAACTCAAATTGGAATAGCCTCCTGGGAGTTGGGTTACTTGGATTTTATCCGCGGCACAGTGGAGTACTGGAGCCAAATAATCCTTGAGTAAATCAAAAGTTAAGGTACTATTCATTTACTGCCGTAATTTTTAAGAATACTTCGGGCAAGGGCAGACTTGTGTACCTCGTCAGGGCCATCGTAAATACGTGCTCCTCGTTCGTGGCGGTACCAAAAAGACAGCAGCGTATCATCGGTGATCCCTAGTGCACCATGGACCTGGATGGCTCGGTCAATCACTTTCATGAGTACATCGGCCACAAAAAATTTGATGGTTGAAATATCTTCTTTGACGGCTTTCGCTCCATGTTCCTGCATTTTCTGGGCGGTATCGAGCACCATGAGTCTGCTAGCCTTAATTTCTGCTCGGCTTTCTGCGATCCAATTTTGAATGGTTTGTTTGTCAGCCAAAGCCTTGCCAACTTCTAGTTCCCGAGAAAGGGCACGTCTGCACAGCATATCAAATGCCCGTTCGCAGATGCCAATCCAACGCATGCAGTGGTGAATGCGGCCAGGACCCAGTCGTTCTTGTGCCAAGGCAAATCCCTGACCTTCCAAACCAATTCGGTGGGACACGGGCACTCGGCACTGCTCAAATTTGACTTCAGCATGGGAGAGGTAATCTTCTCCCGCTTCACCCATGATGGAAATGTTGCGAACCAAGGTGTAGCCTGGCGTATCCAAGGGGAGCAAGATCATGCTTGCTTTCTGATAGGGAGAAGATGCATCCGGGTTGGTAACGGCCATGACGATGGTGAATTGAGCCCCATCAGCGGCTGTGGTAAACCATTTGTGGCCTTGGATCACATACTCTTCCCCATCCCGGGTGGCTGTGGTAGCCATATGGACTGGGTTGCTGCCTGGAAGTTGAGGTTCGGTCATGGCAAAGCAGGAGCGGATTTCTCCGCGTTGCAGGGGTCCAAGCCACTTTTCTTTCTGTTCCTCCGAACCAAACTGGTGGAGCAATTCCATGTTGCCTATATCAGGAGCATTGCAGTTGAATACGTAATGTCCGATCGGGCTTTGGCCCAAAATTTCAGACACCTGGGCAAATTGCACGAGGTTCAAACCTAGGCCACCTTCATCCTTGGCTAAATGTGGAGCAAATAGTCCTAAAGACTTTGCCTTTTCCCGGAGGGCCTTTAGTGCGGGTAAATAAGACTTAAATGGTCCTTTGACCACATCCAAGTCTTTGGGGAATAGTTCCTGTTCTACAAATTGCCGATAGGCAAGCAGTAGTTGCTGCAGTTGTGCTGCCGAGATTTCTTGGGTTGGGTTCATTGTAAAATCAAATAGTAAAGCCTCCGTCTGCGGTCAAAATGGCTCCAGTCGTGTAGGTAGACGCAGGAGAGGCAAGAAATAAGGCCATGGCACCAATTTCCTCGGAGGTGCCCGCTCTTTTTATGGCCAATTGTTTCAAGATCATGGACATGATTTTTTCATTGGACCAAAGTGCTTCTGAGAATTTGGTTTGGATAAGTCCTGGGCAAATGGCATTGACACGAATCTTGGAATCTCCCCATTCCTTGGCAAAAACCTTGGTTAAAGAAATCAAGGCCGCTTTGGATACCGAGTAAATTCCAAGCCCTTGTTCTGGGGATATTCCACCGATACTGGAAATATTGATAACTGATGCGCCAGCCGATTTTCTGAGGTGAGGATAGCACAACCTACTGAGCTCAAAAGCCGCCTTCACATTCACGTTCATGATCTTGTCAAAGGCTTCAAGGGTTGTTTCATGAACAGGGCCAAAAACCGGATTACTGGCAGCATTATTGACAAGGATGTCGATACCTCCATATTTTTCCACCGTCTTATCCACCAGAACCTTAAGTTCCTCCATGTTTCCCACATTGCAGGCAATTGCGTAGACCTCATAGCCTTTGGCGTTAAGTTGCTGTGCTTGTTCATCCAATACCTCTTGCTTTCTACTGCTGATGACTACTTTGGCACCTGCTGCAGCAAACATTTCAGCGATGCCAAATCCGATGCCTTTGCTAGCTCCTGTGATCAGGGCTACTTTACCATCCAATGAAAAAACTGTAGATAAATCCATGCGTTTTTGGGTTATTTTTCTTCCAAAAGATAGGAAAAATATGGCCATGCTGTAACTTGTGGGCCAAGCAAATTCATTAATTATCCCTCATTATCTCTTTTTTCTATCCCCATGAAAGAATTAATTTTTGATCAAACTGGCACTCCTCAAGAGGTCTTGTACCTCAAGGAAAGTGAAATGCCTCAACCTAAGGCACATGAGGTGCTGATCCGTGTGAAAGCCAGAAATATCAACCCTTCAGACATCATGTTTGTACGCGGAATGTATGGCATCACCCCCAAACTTCCGAGTAGCGCCGGATTTGAGGCGAGTGGGGTAGTAGAAAAAGGAGATGAAGCAGGAAAAGTAGCTGCCGGTACGCGGGTGATGTTTACGGCTATTGGTACCTGGAAAGAGTATGTTTGTGTGCCAGCGGCTATGGTCATTCCTATTCCTGGGCAGATGTCGGATGAGGTGGCCTGTCAGGCCTTTGTCAACCCAATGACGGCGTATGGGATGATTGAGGACTCGGGTTTACAAGCTGGGCAATGGCTTTTGCTTACGGCGGGAGCATCTGCGTTTGGAAAATTTGCCATTCAGATGGCCAAGGCCAAAGGTATTCGAGTGGCAGCTACTGTTCGTCATGAATCACAGAAAGCATTGTTGATGGAGTTAGGGGCTGAGTTAGTCATCAATACCAGCACTGAGAAATTGGCGAAGGTGATTTTTGAGAAAACTGAGGTGGGCGTAGATGTGGTCTTTGATGCAGTCGGAGGGGAGTTGGGTGTAAAAGCCTTGTCTTGTCTAAAGCAAAAAGGGCGTATGCTCGTTTTTGGGGCGCTTGCCTTGGAAAACCTGTCCATTAACAGTGGCTTGCTGATCTTTAAAAATCTACGGATCGAAGGATTCTGGTTGAGTACTTGGATAGAGGAACTTTCTAACGAACAACGGATGAAAGCTTTCCAACGGGTATTTGGATTTTTGATGCAGGATGACTCGAAGGTGGATGTCGCCGCTACTTATCCCTTGTCCGAATTTAAAGCCGCTTTAGATGCTTACGAGAAAGCGGGAAGAAACGGAAAAATCTTGCTTGTGAGTGAATAGTTAGTCTAATGGAACGGCTATTTTTAGGATTATCGCCATATTTGCAATCGAATAATTAAGACAGTTACCATGAATTGGGAAAAAATTGACCAGGAACTCACTGAGATTGTGAAACAGCGAATTCAGTTAAGTGCTTTGGAATATAGTGATGAAAATTACGATGATTTAGAGGAGCAATTGCACGACCTCGAAGATGACTTCAATGAGCAATACGAGGATGTCTTGGCTCCTGAATTGGAAAAGATTTACACCAAGCTAAAATCCGACACGGATGTCCTGCTACCTACAGCCTATTTGGCAAATACCTACCAAGAGATGCTTCCTGATGCGAAAGGAAGTATTACTTATGAGGTAAGTGGAGAGCAAGGAGTACCCATTGAATCGGACCAACTTGGAAAAGTGGATATGCGAATTGTTTTAATCCCAAACCCTCTTCGATTTGTGTTGCTGGTCAACGGCAAGCAGTTGAAAGAATTGTGGAAAAGCAGGTAAAGAAAAGGGGGCGAAAGCCCCTTTTGTTTTAGAATAAACTAGCCTGTACAGCTTGCGGCTTTGTGGCTTGAATGGTTCCTTTGAGCATGTCCTGCATCAATTTCAGATATCCGCGCTGCCAAGCTTCAGGACTCACTTTTGTTTCTTTGCCTTCAAAAGAGATAGGCCCTTCCATTTTTTCATAGCCTAAGGCCATGCTCCATACGGTATAAAAAGTAATTTCTGGTTGCAATTCAGGACGAATGCTTCCATCCTTGATTCCCTGGGAAACAATTTGAATGCCCAATCGGGTGGGTTCCAATTGCAATTCCAACAATTTGTGAAAATGAATGGAATCAAGAATCAAAGGATTGATTTGAGATTTTAACTCTGGCGAAGTATACTTTTTCATCAAATCCAAAAAATGAAGGATGGATTGGTAGTAAACTGGCTGTTCTTTAGAAAAGCTCCAGATCCGCTGAACTAGTTCTGTTAGCATTTCCAATCCATTTTTTCCTTTGGCACGCAAGGAATCCCTAAACTCGTCTTTTAGTTTTTCAAAGGCCTTCTTAGTTAAAGCCATAAATAGGTCTTCCTTATTTTTGTAATAAAAATAGGTGAGGCCTTTACTGATCCCTGCTTTCTTGGCTACATCTTCCATGCGGGTAGCCGCAAAACCTTGGGCAGTAAATAGGGCTACTGCAGCATCTAAAATGAGTTTTTCTTTATTTTTTTCGCCTGCCATTGCTGATAAATGGAAAAATTATCTAACATCAAATGTATTAAATCCTAGTCAAAAAAATAACATTTGACTCTTGGTCAAATGTTATTAAATCGTCACTTATTTTTGGATTGGACTGATTCTCCTTTTTTAGTTAAGCAAGGACTTCTACGATCACGTAATTTTTCTTTCCTTTTTGAACCAGCAAATACTTTCCTTGAAGAAGGGCATAAGAGACAGGACCTTGTGGATCCTCTACTTTTTCTTTGTTGATACTTACACCACCTCCAAGAATCATTTTTCGTGCCTCGCCCTTGGAGGGAAAGAGTTTGAAGTCCGTTTTTTCTGCCACCAAATCCAGCACATTTTCAAGGTTGGAATAGACTTCCTGACTCAGTTGAACTTGAGGAACTCCCTCAAAAACGGATAAAAAGGTTCGCTCATCTAGGGAAGCCAAGTCCTCCGTGGAAGATTTCCCAAATAGAATTTCAGAGGCTTTGAGGGCCATCTCGTATTCTTCTGTGCTATGGACCATAGAGGTCACTTCTTTGGCAATTTCTTTTTGCAGAAGGCGTAGGTGAGGAGCTTCTGCATGTTCCTTCTCCAATCCTTCAATAGTTGCCTGATCCAATATGGTGAAAATGCGAATGTATTTGCTTGCATCCTCATCGGACACATTCAACCAAAACTGGTAGAAGGCATAAGGTGAGGTTTTTTCAGGATCTAGCCATACCGAACCTCCTTCTGTTTTGCCAAACTTGGTACCATCCGCTTTGGTGATCAATGGAACCGTGAGCGCAAAAGCACTTCCGCCGCCCATTCGACGAATCAATTCAGTACCGGTGACAATATTTCCCCACTGGTCAGAGCCTCCCAGTTGGATGCTGCAGTTCTGATTTTTCCAAAGATGGTAGAAATCGTATCCCTGAATCAATTGGTAACTAAACTCGGTAAATGAAAGCCCATTGCCATCTTCCAAACGTCTTTTTACCGAATCCTTGGACATCATGTAATTCACAGTGATGTGCTTACCTACATCACGAATGAAGTCCAAAAAAGTAAACTGAGACATCCAATCGTAATTATTCACCATTGCTGCTTTATTCGGCTGATTCCCAGAAAAATCCAGGAATTTGGCAAGCTGATTTTGGATGCAAGCCACATTGTGATCTAGGGTTGCTTTGTCCAATAAATTTCGCTCTGCGGACTTGAAAGAAGGGTCTCCAATCATCCCTGTGGCTCCACCAACTAGCGCTACCGGCTGGTGTCCGGAGCGTTGGAAATGAAGTAGGGTCATTACCCCCACCAAGTGACCAATGTGTAAGGAATCTGCAGTGGGATCAAAACCCAGATAGGCGGAGGCCATTCCTTTGGAAAGGTGCTCTTCTAAATCTGGAGTCATGTCTTGGAGCATTCCTCTCCATTTCAGTTCTTGAATAAATGAATTCATGGTAGGCGGTTGGGGATTAGGCTACAAATATAAAGGCTTCAAAGTAGGAAGGAAATTATTGAAGCAATTCCAGAGCAGAACTAAAGCACTTTTGTAGTTTACTTTTTGGTTAACCCAGTTTAGCGATAAGGATGATGAAGCATTTTTTCACAAAATCAAGTAGGGCAAGAAGAAAAAAAAGGTGCTTCTTTTCAGAAACACCTTTCTCTAGTTATTGAGCACTTAGGCTGTTCGTAACTTGATAATTTTAGTTACATGCAAAAGTTTGACGATGGGATACGTTGGGTCAAATTCATACCATTTTACCGCGAAATTCGGACGGTTGGGCAACTTGTGGTGGTTGTTTTGGAACAATTCACCCAACATCAACACATCCAATAGCAATGAGTTTTTGGACTCGTCATTGTTGTCAAAGTTGGAATAGCCGTACTTATGTCCACTCCAATTGACAATGGCACCATGGACTGGACCCATCAAAAAGTGGATAGGCAGTAGAAAATACATCCACCAATGAGTGCCTGCAAGTTCAAAATAGGAAATACACAGGAAATAGATGGCTACATACAATACCCCCCAGGCAATTCGGACGCTCATGTTATCTGCAAAGCGGTCAAATCTGTTCCAATCAGGGATATCCTTCGAAAATCGTTCTTCAGGCTTTAGTTTAAACCCGAAGTAGTCGTTGTAAATATTTTTGGTCTTCCACATCATTGAAAATAGATTTTCGGTGTGGTGTGGGCTATGCGGATCCTGTGGGGTATCCGAATAGGCATGGTGCATGCGGTGCAGGATGGCGTAAGCTCGTGGCGAGAGGTAAGAACTTCCTTGCCAGATCCAAGTAAAAAAGTAGAAAAACTTTTCCCAGTATTTGTTCATTACAAACATTTGGTGCGCTGCATAGCGGTGAAGAAAAAAGCTTTGGCAGAAGAGAGAGAAATACCAATGCAGGAGAAAGAAGATACAAATGATCACTAGAATAGAATTTTAAACGAAAACAAAGATAGGAGAAGGAGCCGACTAATGCGAAAAAATACACCAGTGGTTTTTGGGTAGAAGCAGGAATTTCTTTAATCAAATTTTAAGGGAAGAAAAGCTTTTACCTTGGATGGATGGGATTGACGGATCGCATTTCAGAGGACCCGATGAGGTTACTCAAATGAGACCCTTGCCCATTTTAAATTAACTTACTTTGGTTTCCAATTCGGCATAGGCCTTTAAACCTCCATTTTTTTGTTATACAAATATCTTGGGACCTAGGCTGGCATGAACTTGAACCACTAGAACGATTTTTTTCTCCTTAAGGTAAGGAATAGAATCTATTTTAATGGATTTTAACTCCAATGAAACTTTTGGAATACAAAAAGTGTCCTTTGCAGTAGTGATCCTATATCGCTCTTCTTCTGCGTCAATTCCCATGATTTTTCACTGATCAGAAAAACAGATAACTAGAATTCCACCTTTTGAATTGGCAAAGGAAGCTAGCGTTTTGGCTATTTTTTCCTGTGAACTAATTTACTGTTTAAATTCAAGTTGTTCCCCATCAACTTTAAGTAGCAGTTGATTCACAAATTCTTGATCTATTTTTTTTGGAAACATTTTCTCAGTAAATTTTCTTTAGCAAAAGGAATTCCTCCATATTCGTCTATGGACATAGCTCAAATTTGTTTTTCCTAAACCTATCACTAATGAACTACACCAACACAGGATTTGACCCAGAAACCATTACTCAACTTAAAGTAGAGTTGAAGGAAAGTGGTTTGCCTTTTAAAATTATTCCAGATGAGGATAATTCAGAGGAGTATGTCAACTTTTACTTCATCGGCACCTACGAGGGCAAGGAAGTGATATACGATACTGCGCTCTACACCCTCCGTCTCCATCATGCCAGTGAAGTTTACGAATTGGCAGAGCACGAGGCGGCTAAAAAATTTCCAAATTTCAAAACAATCAATTACGAAGAGGACGAGAATGGCAATATGAAACCGCTGACCCCAGAGGAAGAGGAAATCGGTTGGTTTATCACCGAATTAATTATGGAAATGGAAGAGGAGGAAACTGTAAAAGTTCAAGAATTTTTAGACATCGATACCCATCACGATTATGGAATAGGATTAGACGTATCCTTGAACGTGGAAGAAATCGATGAAGCAGTTATCGCTAAGTTTATTCAAGAATTCAATGACGATACCTTGAGTTTGGATGAGACACTATATTCCTTCATGACCGAGGACGAAGACTTTGAAGACGAAGCTTAATTCAATGAAATCCTTTTGTACCTGGCGTTAGTTGACTACTAACGCTTTTTTTTATGCTGAAAATTGCTCTATCTCCCGTTTTTGCGCATCCATTACCTGAAGGGCATCGCTTCCCTATGGAAAAATACAGCTTGCTCCCAGAACAGCTCCTTTTTGAAGGTACAGTAGTCGATACCAATTTTTTTGTTCCTCAACCAGTGTTGGATGAGTGGATATTAGCTACCCATGAGGTCAACTATTTGGAGCGGTTGAAGAAGCTTCAACTCACCAAATCAGAAATTCGAGCCATTGGTTTCCCGCTTAGTGAGGCATTGATTGAACGTGAAATTTGTATTGCAGGGGGATCGGTTCAGGCAGCCCGTTATGCTAAGGAATTTGGCATCGGGATGAATATCGCGGGAGGAACTCACCATGCTTTTGCGAATCGGGGAGAGGGTTTTTGTATCCTCAATGATTTGGGGATTACAGCCAATTACTTGTTAAAGAAGAAATTGGCCAAAAAGGTATTGATAGTAGATCTCGACGTGCATCAAGGAAATGGTACGGCGGCACTTTTTTTAGAAAATCCATCTGTATTTACGTTTAGTATGCATGGAGAAAAAAACTACCCTTACCGGAAGGAAAGATCAGACTTGGACATCGGATTGCCTGATGGAACGGATGATGCATACTATTTGGCCATTTTGGATAGGAATTTGAAAAAACTGATAGATGAGGAGCAGCCTGATTTTTTGTTGTACCAAAGCGGGGTAGATGTCTTGGCTTCGGATCAATTGGGAAGGCTTTCCCTTTCTTTAGCGGGGGTTCATGGTCGGGATCGTCTGGTGCTTAGCACGGCCAAATCTCTGGGAATCCCCATCATGTGTTGCATGGGAGGAGGGTATTCCAAACGAATAAAAGATATTGTTGAGGCACATGCCCAGGTTTTTCGTTTGGCTCAGGATCTCTTTTTTTAGGGCATTAACTGATTTTAACGAAGGAAATTTTCTGTGATTCTTGCAAAAAGAATACTTTATCTATATTTGCGACCTATCAATCCTAATTTTATTCAAGTGAGAAAAACTTTTACTCGTTTCGCAGTTCTAGCTCTTGTAGCAGTGGTGGTTTATTCCTGTGGGAAAAAATCAGATTCAACTAGCGCTAATGCCTCTTCCACAGGTGGTGTTGCTGCTAGTGATCTAAAGATCGCTTACGTTCACACGGATTCCGTGATCAACAAGTACGATTTTTTCAAAAAGAAATCTGAAGAAATTACCGAAAAAGGTAAGAAGTTGGATTTGGATCTGCAAGCTAGAGCAAAGGGTTTTGAACAAGAAGTAGCCATGTTTCAACAAACAGGTGGCAACTTGACTCAAAATCAAATTCGTGCCAAGCAGGATGAGTTGATGCAGAAGGAACAAAACTTAATCGGTTATAGAGACAACTTGATGCGTGAACTTTCAACTGACGAGTCCACACTTTTGAACGACGTATATCTTCAGGTTCAAGAATACATGAAGGAATATGCAAAAGAAAATGGTATTGATCTAATCTTAAGCCACACTCGAGGAGGGGCGATCTGGTATGCAACCGATGCGATCGATGTGACGAAATCTGTGACTGAAGGATTGAATAAGAAATACAACGCAAATCCTGCCGCAGCTGAGACAAAACCAGCCGCACTAGATTCGCTTGTGAAGAAAAAGTAAGTAAATAGGTAACTGATCAGAAACCCGGATATCCTCCGGGTTTTTTTGTGGGCAAAAAATGGTAATTTTACACAGTTATAGAAAAATAGATTCGTATGAAAATCACTGAGTTTTTAAAACACAACTACCGCCACTTTAATGCAGCTGCCTTAATTGATGCAGCAGAAGGTTATAAAGCCCATCTCAATGAAGGGGGTAAAATGATGGTAACCCTTGCAGGCGCCATGTCTACTGCAGAATTGGGAATTTCATTGGCAGAAATGATTCGCCAAGATAAAGTTCAAATCATCTCCTGTACTGGTGCCAATTTGGAGGAAGATGTGTTTAACCTAGTAGCCCACGATTACTACGAGCGTGTTCCAAACTACCGTGAACTAACTCCAGAGCAGGAGCAGGACCTGTTGGAGCGCCACATGAATCGGGTGACCGATACCTGTATTCCTGAAATGGAAGCCATGCGAAGAATCGAAAATGTGATTCTTGAGGAATGGGTAAAGGCAGATCAAAATGGTGAAGCCTATTTTCCACACGAATTTTTTTATAAAATATTGCTTTCGGGTAAGTTGGATCCTTCTTTTCAGATTGATCCAAAAAATAGCTGGCTGTTGGAAGCGGCTAAGAAAAACTTGCCAATTATTGTTCCAGGATGGGAAGATTCTACCTTGGGCAATATGTTTGCTGGCCATGTCATTTCTGGCGATGTAAAAAACGTACACACCGTGAGAACTGGCATTGAATACATGATGTTCTTGGCTGAATGGTATACTCAAAATGCGACTGAAGAAAGTACTGTTGGCTTTTTCCAAATCGGTGGGGGTATTGCAGGGGATTTTCCAATCTGTGTGGTACCTATGCTTCACCAGGATTTGCAGCGAACCAATGTGCCGCTTTGGGGTTATTTTTGTCAAATTTCTGACTCTACCACCTCCTATGGGTCGTATTCAGGAGCGGTTCCTAATGAAAAAATCACTTGGGGCAAGCTTGGCATGAAAACGCCTAAATTCATCATTGAATCCGACGCAACCATTGTAGCTCCCTTGATTTTTGCCATTATTTTGGACCAATAATAATGTCACCCCGATGGGGTTGGCGATCGGGTTTCAATACAATTCTAAAATTATGTCACCCCTTCGGGGTTGGGGGACGGTTTTTTGATTACAATTTTAGCATTATGCCACCCCGTTGGGGTTGGCGATCGGGTTTCAATACAATTCTAGAATTATGCCACCCCTTCGGGGTTGGGGGACGGTTTTTTGATTACAATTTTAGCATTATGCCACCCCGTTGGGGTTGGCGATCGGGTTTCAATACAATTCTAGAATTATGTCACCCCTTCGGGGTTGGGGGACGGCTTATAATTTGTCTCTAGCATTATGACGCTTGCATATTGCAACCCCGTCGGGGTTTTTTGGGAATTTTAATTCTTTTCTATAATTTTTTCATCCCTACGGGCTTTTTATCGTATAAACTACCTAATCCCGAAGGGATGTTATGATTCTAGATGAAATAATTGGGTTGACTCCATCAAAACCCTGAAAGGGTGGTAGGATGTTGGTATAATAGGATTGTAGGAATTTTTTAATCGTAAAAATTATGGCGGGAAGCTATTCACAGATTTATCTTCAATATGTTTTTGCAGTAAAAGGCAGGCAAAATTTATTACAAAAACCCTGGCGTGAGGAGGTGTTTAAATACATTTCTGGAATCATAAAAGGGAAAAATCAAAAGCCCATTATTGTAAATGGAGTCTCTGACCATGTCCATGTTTTTGTTGGTGTGAAACCAGCGATGCCCGTTCCCGATCTTATTCGAGATATCAAAAACAATTCAAGCAATTTTATCAATGAAAATAAATGGGTAAATGGTAAATTTTCTTGGCAAGAGGGATATGGTGTTTTTTCCTATTCTCATTCTCAAATTGACAAGGTCTACCGATACATTGCAAATCAAGAAGCCCATCATGAAAAAAAGACCTTCAAAGATGAATATATTGATTTTCTTGTAAAATCTGGATTAGACTATGATGAGAAATATTTGTTTGAGATGTATCCCGATAAATGATGCCCGCCATAATCCAATAATTATAGCACCCCTTAGGGATTTGGGATGGAAATTACAATCATGATGCTAGAATAATTACACCCCTTCGGGGTTTGGGATGGAAATTACAATCATGATGCTAGAATAATTACACCCCTTCGGGGTTTGGGATGGGAATTACAATCATGATGCTAAAATAATTACGGGGCTGTCTCATAAATAGTTTTTCAAGTTAGAGACAGTCGATTTTACTCAATAGAGGCCGATTTTTGATTTTCGGCCTCTATTTTTTTGACCCTTGGTCATTATTGTTATTCAGTTAGGATTAGAAACTGATTTACGATGTTGTTGGT
>JAMNXQ010000047.1 GCA_023653075.1 Algoriphagus sp. | reverse complement strand
TTCCGATCGAAAGTTTTTGCTCAAGAGGAGGAAAAGGAAACTCTTTTGGAATTAAAATCCTTATTGGAGAAGAAAAAGTGGATTCTCTGTGCCCACAATGGCAAGGAATTTGACTTTCCCTACCTCTGTCGCCGCATGCTGATTCAGGGGATTTCCTTACCCGAACCCCTGCAGCTCGCAGGCAAGAAGCCCTGGGAAATCCGCCACCTAGATACCATGGAGCTCTGGCGATTTGGAGATTACAAATACTACACCCGATTGGAACTTTTGGCCGCAGCATTTGGAATCCCAAGTTCGAAAGAAGGCATGGATGGCAGCGAAGTCAACCCCACCTACTACCAAGAAAATAACCTAGAAAAAATTAAAAACTACTGCCTCCGAGACGTAGAAGTGACTGCGAAGATCTTTCTGGCCATGAACCCGCAATCGGAACCCAGTGACATTGAAATTGAATATCCCGAATCCTAACAAAAAGATCATCTCTTCAAGTTTTCAGGACAACCAAAACTTTATACCTTAGAACAAACAACGCCCTCATGGGAAGAAAACCCGATCGAAAACATTCCAAAAAAAACCATTCAAGCCCCAAAGGCAACAATGATTCTGCTTCTTTAGCACGCAAACTCCTTCAATTTTTAGATGCAAACTTTGGCCAAGAATTCAATGCCAAGCAACTCATCAAGCGATTAGAAATTAGAGATTCCTTAAACAAGGGCGGTGTGGAGCCTGTCCTATACCAGCTAGTCGCTGAAGGGAAAATCTCCCGAAGCCCACGCAACTTTTTTTCTTCTACACGTGATCCGGAATACATCACGGGAACCGTAGATTTTGTGAACCCCCGCTTTGCCTTTATCATTCCTGACCAACCCGATGCGGTGGAAGGAGATATTCTAGTGAAAGATGCCGACCTCAAACATGCGCTAGATGGTGACAAGGTTCGCGTGATGGTATTTCCTGTGAAAGGAAAAACAGGCAGAACTGAAGGTCGCGTGTTGGAAATCCTAGAGCGCAGCCGAGATGAATTTGTGGGCCGTGTAGAAATCTCTCCTCGCTTTGCCTTTGTGGTGCCCGACTTCAAGAAAATGCACAAGGACATCTTTGTGCACCGAGGAGAATTATTGGGTGCTCAACACAACGAAAAGGTAATTGTCAAATTGACCGAATGGCGAGAAGACGATAAGAACCCAACAGGAAAAGTAATCCGTGTACTCGGCAAGGCAGGGCTGCATGAGGTGGAAATTCACTCCATCATGGCGGAATTTGGCCTTCCTTTCGAATACGAGAAGGAAGCCGATGCCGAAGCCAATGCCATTTCAGATCAGATTTCGACCAAAGAAATTAAGGCGCGAAAAGATTTTAGAGAGGTATTGACCTTCACCATTGACCCTGCAGATGCCAAGGACTTTGACGATGCGATATCCTACCGAAAGCTAGAAAATGGCAACCACGAAATCGGAGTGCATATCGCCGATGTGACGCATTACGTGAAGCCCAAAACTGCCTTAGAAAAAGAAGCCTACAACCGAGCTACCTCAGTGTACCTGGTTGACCGCACCATTCCCATGCTCCCAGAGCGCTTGAGCAATGGCCTTTGTTCGCTCCGTCCCAAGGAAGATAAACTCACCTTTGCCTGTGTGGTTGAGGTAGATCCTCAAGCCAACGTGGTGAGCCATTGGATCGGCCGAACCATCATCCATTCCGATCGCAGATTTGCCTACGAAGAAGCACAAGAGTGCATAGACTCCCAATCGGGAGATTACTTTCAGGAGCTAACCCTGCTGAATAACCTTGCCAAAAAAGTCCGAAAGCAGCGATTTGATCATGGGGCCGTCAACTTTGAAACGGTGGAAGTCAAATTTAAACTTGATGAAAAGGGGACTCCCCTCGGCTTATTTGTGAAGGAACGAAAAGACATTCACAAGCTCATCGAAGAGTTTATGCTTTTGGCCAACAAGTATGTGGCCGAATTCATTTTCCGTAAAAATCAGGGCATGGACACCTTTGTGTACCGAACGCACGATAGCCCAGATTTGGATCGATTGGAGACCTTTTCTGGCTTCGCCAAGCGCTTTGGCCATGCGATGGACACCACGCAGCCGCAGAAAATCTCTGCTGCACTCAACAAACTGATGGATGAGATTCAGGGTAAGCCCGAGCAAAATGTATTGGAGCAATTGGCGATTCGAAGCATGGCCAAGGCCAAATACACCACCGAACCCAAGGGACATTTTGGACTTGCCTTTGCACACTACACGCACTTCACCTCTCCTATCCGAAGGTATCCTGACATGATGGTGCATCGCTTGCTCGAGCACTACCTCGAAGGAGGTAAATCTCCGGAAGCGAATTCCTGGGAACAAAAATGCCTCCACTCTTCCGAGCGGGAAAAGCGAGCAGCAGATGCTGAGCGTGCTTCCATCAAGTACAAGCAAGTGGAATTCATGTCGCTTGCTGAAGTGCGAGATTACGACGGCATAGTGAGTGGAGTCACCGAGTGGGGAGTGTTTGTTGAAATCACCGAAACTAAGTGTGAGGGCATGATTAGGGTCCAGGACATGGACGACGATTACTACGATTTTGACGAGCGCAACATGCGTTTGATTGGATCGAAAACGAAAAAAATGATCACTTTGGGAGACAAAGTGCTGGTTCGTGTAGTTAACACAGATATCGACCGAAGAACCATCGATTTGGAATTTGCAGAACATGACAGAAAAAAATCTCGTCCACGAGCTTTTAACTAAGTTAGAAGAACACATTAGCGGCCATTCTTTTGGTGCCTCTCCCGCAGAATTGTACGATCCCATCACCTACATCATGGGATTGGGTGGCAAGCGGATTCGTCCCCTGCTCTCCCTTTTGGCTTACGGGATGTATGGCAAAAACCCGACAGAGATCTTCAGTCAGGCTGCTGCACTAGAGGTTTTTCACAACTTCACGCTCATGCACGACGACATCATGGATCAGGCCCCCCTTAGAAGAGGGAAGCCTACCGTCCATGAAAAATGGAATGGCAACATCGCCATCCTTTCTGGAGACGTGATGCTCGTTCGGGCTTATGACCTTTTACTTCCTACACCGACGGCCCTACTTCCCGAAGTCATTCGGGTATTCAACAAGACGGCTGCAGAGGTCTGTGAAGGACAGCAGTTGGACATGAACTTTGAAGGATACGAGACCGTGGCCGAAGAAGACTACATCCACATGATTCGCTTGAAAACTGCCGTGCTCCTGGGCCTCGCACTTCAGCTCGGTGCCTTGCTAGCAGGAGCTTCCAAAGAGGATGTACAGCGTATCTATGACTTTGGAGTCAATATCGGAGTGGGATTCCAACTCCAAGATGACTTATTGGATGTGTATGCAGACCAAGCCAAGTTTGGCAAGCAAGTAGGAGGCGACATCATTTCCAATAAGAAAACCTTCCTACTTCTCAAGGCCTTGGAAATTGCCAAGGGCAAGGAAAAAGAGGAATTGCAACACTGGTTGGGTCTCTCCCAATTTGACAAGGGAGAAAAAGTAGCTGCTGTCAAAGGCATCTACGAGCAACTGGGCATTCGCTCCCTGACGGAAAAGAAGATGCAGTCCTATTTTGAAAAAGGATTTCAACAACTGGAAGCGCTACAGATCAAGGACCAAACTTATTACGCGGCACTACTTGGGGTCACCCAAGAACTCATGCATCGCGAAAAATAGGAGCCAATGGATTTTTCTTTGACTACGCTCCTCATCGGAGTGACAGCACTCAGCAGCATTCTTGCCTTCAATCGCCCTGCCTTGCTGGATCGCTGGATGTTTATCCCCTACCGAATCAAGCAGCGAAACCAATGGGATCGCTTTATCCTCTCTGGATTTATCCACAAGGATTTCATGCACCTCTTGTTCAACATGTTTACCTTCTACTTTTTTGGAGGGGTCGTGGAACGGTTCTTTAAGTTTCAATTTGGACTAGAGCTAGGAGGCTTGATTTTCGTGGGATTTTACCTCGCCGCGATCGTGATTGCCGATATCCCTACCTATTTGAAGCAGCAGGGCAATAGTTACTACCAAGCCTTAGGCGCATCTGGGGGAACTTCAGCTACAGTTTTTGCCAGCATCATCCTGATGCCTCTTTCAGACATTTGCCTCTTTGGATTACTCTGTCTTCCAGGATTCCTTTTGGGTGGCTTCTTTCTGATTTATTCCTATGTCAAGGGGCAGCAAGGACAGGACAACATCAACCACGATGCACACCTCTATGGAGCCATTTTCGGGATCGTCTGTATCCTCCTGCTATCTCCGGCTAGTGCTAGAATGTTTTTGGAGCAAATCCTCTCTTACCGACCTTTCTAAAAAAAATGGCCCCGTAGGTACGGGGCCATTTGCTTACTTTTTCTTTTCCAACTTCGTTTTCATCTCCTCGATATTCAGCACTCGTGAGATTTGTTCCCGCTCCAGTTTTCGGAATCGGGCCAGTTGCACATCAATTTGTTCTGTGAGTTCCTTGCGTACTTCCTCTGAAGAATCAGTAGGTCGGTAATCACCACTTCCTACCACACTGGTGAGGTGAGCCAACTTGTTATTCAATCGGATAGGGAAGTTGAGCGGATCCTGTCCGCTTCGGTTTTGGGTCTGGTACAGGGTCTCTTCAATTTCCTGCATTTCAGCTTTTATCTTTTCTAGGTTCTCGGGCTTCGTAGTTAGCGAATCAAATTCAGATCGGTAGATGCGAATCAGTTTGATCGCCTGGTGTGTTTCGGTAAGTTTTAAATTTGGCAACATGATTTGAAGAAAAAAAAACTTCAAGATTGATGAAAACTGAAGGATCAATGGAATCACTTTTTGCGCGTCTTCCAGAACATTTACTTGAGATTTTTTAACTTATTTTCGAGCTAAGAGCGATTTCTTTGAGGGGGGGATTGGGTAAAATGGATTCCAATTTTTAACAATAAATCCAGAATATCTATTTCATAAATTTTTCCCATTTCAGCTAACTGCACCACCGATGGTTGGGTTTTTCCACTTTCGATATTAGACAAAGTCTTCTGCGATATTCCCAAAAGCTCTGCTACTTCCTGCTGACTCATCCGATTGGATTCTCTTGCTTTCTTGAGATGATGGCCTATTTCCATGACTAAAAAAGTTAATTGGCATAGTAAAAATTTACTGAACATTAGTAAAAACGGTATAGTACTTTAAAATCGTTAGACCTAAATTCATTCAATAAATTTAGTTTTCAAAACAGAATTCTGTTTTTATTTCTTTGGAATGGAAAATTGTTTGATGGTTTGCAAGAACATGTTGGGTGAATTGGGAATTCCATTTACCAATCGCTTTTTGAAAGAAAAATTGCGTACACATCCAGAATCGGAGTCTTTGTTGGCTATTTCTGATACTTTGACCAAGTACAAGCTAGAAAGCCTTGCCCTCCAACTTGGGGAAGATAAATTGGATCAGCTACCCCTGCCTTGTATAGTTCAGGTCTCCCAAAATACTTACCCTTATTTTACTTGCTTGTCTCAAGTTTCCGAGGGCTGGGTAGAGTATTTGGACGAAAAGGGAAAACGGATCAAGCAAAGAAGGGAAAATTTTGTAGCACAATGGACTGGGATAACTCTGGTGGTGGAAAAAGGGGAACATTCCGGAGAACCTGAATATACCAAGCGACGAAAGGAACAATTGATCTATGGGGCCTTACTTTTTTTGCTTGGCGCAGTTGGGCTGGCTTGGATCATTGGACATTTTATAATTTGGAACAATAGCACTTCCTATTCACTAGGAGCGATAGCACTTTTCATAGTAAAGCTATCAGGCCTCGGTATTTCGGCTATTTTGCTCTGGTCAGAGGTGGACAAGAAAAATGCAGTGATTCCCCAATTTTGCGGTGGAGGAGATCAAACAGATTGCAATTCAGTCATTGATTCATTTTCTATTGCGGGATTCATCAGTTTGGGGAATTTGGCCTTTGCCTACTTTTTCGCAAGCACTAGCTTACTCCTAGTTAGTTCATTTTCTGCATCCGCTCTTGCGCTATCAGGTTTGCTCAGTTATTCCAGTTTGGCGATTATCCCATTTTCGCTATCCTATCAGGGAGTCAGGCTAAAAAAATGGTGCCGCCTCTGCCTTTGGATTTCAGGGATTTTAGTAGCGGAATTAGGAGTAGGTCAATTTCTATTGCCTGACTTAGCTTGGCCTTCATTTGAAGATTTGGGGCTGTTTTCATTTGTTTTCTTGGCTTCAGTACTAGCCTGGATCAGCCTCAAACCCTACTTGAATGCTCAAAAAGATCTATATGCTACCAAAAGCAAGTTGGCCAAGGTTCTGTCCAATAAGGAGCTTTTCGACTATTTCCTGAGCAAGTCCAGACAGATTACTTCCAATCCCGAAGGGTTGGGGATATTGCTAAATGGGACAAATCCTAAATACCATGTCATAAAAGTCTGTAATCCCTACTGTGGTCCTTGTGCCCGTACGCATCCGCTTTTGGAGCAGCTCTATGAAGCCGGAAATATTGATTTGCAAATCGTATTTATTCCCGGAGGTGAAGATGAGGTTAGACTAAAGACCATTCGGCACCTCCTGGACATTGCATCAGCAGGTAACTTGGAACAGACCCGACAAGCCTTGGATGACTGGTATAGTCAGGACAAGAAAGATTATGAAGCCTTTACGGCAAACTATCCACAGAACGGAGAACTGGCAAAGCAGGAATCCAAAATCAACGCCATGCTGGATTGGGCAGAGAAGGAGCAGATTGACCATACGCCCACGATTTTCATCAATGGCTATGAATTGCCTTCGACTTATGTGGTGGAGGATTTACACTATGTATTACAGTAAAAAATTATGATCTGCTAAAGCAGAAAAGATATTCAATCGCGATGAATAGTCATAGTCTCCGGTGACTCTAATGGTCGGATGATAAGCGTACCAATTGAAAATCAATTAGTAATAATCTAAATCATTAAAATTATGAAAAAGTTAAGCTTAGAAATGCTCCGACTCAGCACCAATGAGATTTTGGAAAGAAGTCAGATGAAGAAGATTACTGGCGGGTATGGAGACAACTGTTGCGTCCATTTACGAAGTACAAGTAGTGGTGTCTATTTGGGCAAAAGTTGTAATCTTTCTTATCAAACTGCCCAACAATTTTGGTTTATGAGTACAGACTTCGGCAATGGAACTTATGCATCAGGTTACTGTTGCGCAAGTTGTTAAATTAAAGTCATTTGGTTTCGCTTTGAATTCTGAAGCGAAACCAAATTTTACTCTTGACGAAAAATAAATTACGTGTATGAAATTAAGAATAGCCTCCCTTTTTCTTCTATTAGTGGCTTGTACTGAATCCAAAGATAAGTCCTATCAAAATAACGAAAACTTGAATAATCAAAAATCAAATAGGATTCTGGTTATTACTAGTTCAGATAAAATCCCTCCATATGTTATTAGTAAGGAGCTCACGTTTGATGAACTTCTAAAAGGTGAATCATACTCTGATACCATCTTCGGTCCAGATACATTATTTTTCAAACTAAATGAGAGTATTCAATTAATTAGCATAACTCCAACAGATGAAATTTACCCACAATCATTTCTAGTCAATAGTGGAGACACTTTAGACGTTAAATATATAAAAAGTAAAATACATGTAAATCGACTTGAAAATGGAAAGCTTATTCCAATAAAATGGGATTACTCTCAGATTATTCCCAATTCTAAAAATTTCTTAAAATTAGATTCCTTAGAACACTTTTTTCTAAATGAAGAAATGATGGGAAATTTGAAATATTATCCCCCTAATGTAAAAAATAAAGGCGAATGGAATTTGAAACTTCCTGAATATCTTAAAATGATTGATGAAAATTATTTGGCTTTAGTTGATTCTCTAAATGCAAATGAAAATTTGCTGAATAATTTATATTCCCAATTAATCAAGGAACATCAAATTCGACGTATAAGTAAAGTATTAAACGTTGTAAAAAACAAAGAAGAAACTGAAAAATTCTATACCAAGTATTTAACTATTGAGAATTTCAGGAATAGGTATTTATTAAATATATATGGACTTTATTACATGAACAAATTCCATTTTAACAAGGACATTACTTTAACTAAAGAATATGAAGGAGGATTTACAGAATATCCTAAAGAAATTTCTAGATACTTTAAGTTTAGGGCGATTTCTTCGATGGTGATTAAAAAATATAGAAAAGAAACTATCTCTGAATTTTTAGATAAATACAAGGAAGAGTATGGGGATTTTTCTCCTTTAGAAAATATTTTAACTGAAATGGAATATGGAATTCTGACATCAACTGATCTAGCAGTAATCGATTATCAATCTAATGTGTCTAAATGGGAAGAAACAAAGAAACAATGGAAAGGGAAAATAATTTATGTGGATTTTTGGGCTAGTTGGTGCTCCCCATGTTTGCGAGCAATGCCCTATTCTAAAGAGTTGAAGAAAAAGCTGGAAAGCAAAGACGTTGTCTTTGTTTATTTAGCATTGAACGACAAGGAAGATCTGTGGAGACAAAGTGCCAAAAAGAATCAGATTATTGAAAACAACTTTTTTATCAGAAACTCCAAAAGTTCAAAGTTCATCTCTAATTACAATGTTAATGCTATCCCAAGATATATGATTTTCGATAAAAATGGAATGCTTATTCATGAAGATGCCCCAGGTCCTGAAACCAAAGAGGCTTTTGAAATTTTAGCTGAACTACTTAAGCATTAAGCTTTGAAATCCTCTTTCACCCATTACAAACAACCCGACTCCAAAGACTGTGGACCCACTTGCTTGCGGATAATCGCAAAGTACTATGGCAAGCTTATTTCTTTAAAAGAAATTCGTGAAATATCGGAAACGACTCGGGAAGGGAGTAGCTTATTGAAACTCAGCGATGCAGCGGAGGCGATGGGGTTTAAGACCATCGGTGCCAAGTTAACCTTTGAAAAGCTTAAAAGAGCACCTCTACCCTTAATTGTACATTGGGACAAGCAGCACTTTGTGGTCGTGTATCGAATCAGAAAAGATACCGTCTTTATCTCTGATCCTGCGTATGGCTTGATCTCATATTCCAAGGAAGAGTTTATCTCCCTCTGGATCGGTAATAATGCCAATGAGCATACCCAGGAAGGAATCACACTTTTACTCGAGCCTACTCCAGCCTTCCGAAAAATGAAATGGGAGGAAAAAGAAAAAAGATCGCTTAGTTTCCTATTCAACTACCTATTCCAATATAAAAACTTAATTGCTCAGTTAGCCATTGGGCTGCTGGTAGGGAGTCTGTTGCAGCTAATTTTCCCTTTCCTGACCCAAAGCATAGTAGATGTGGGAATCCAAAACCAGGACATCAATTTTATTTACTTGGTTCTCTTTGCGCAGATCATGCTTTTTTTAGGCAGAATAAGTGTGGAAGTGCTTAGAAGCTGGATTTTGCTACACCTGACTACTCGGATTAATATTTCGCTGGTCTCGGATTTTTTCATGAAGCTGATGAACCTACCCATTTCCTATTTTGATACCCGAATGACCGGAGATATCATGCAACGGATCGGAGATCATCGAAGGATAGAGAGCCTCCTGACAGGCACCACACTCAACACCTTATTTTCTTTCTTCAATCTGATCGTTTTTGGTGGTGTCTTGGTCTATTACAGCCTAACGATTTTTTTAATCTTTCTGGGAGGAAGTGTGCTATACCTCGCTTGGGTCTTGTTTTTTATGAAGCGGAGGAGAGAACTCGATTACAGGAAGTTTGCCCAAATGAGTCAGGAACAAAGCATCGTGATAGAGCTAATCAATGGCATGCAAGAAATCAAAATGCACAATGCCGAAACCCAAAAGCGTTGGAGTTGGGAATTCGTACAAGCCAGATTATTTCAGGTATCCATTCAGTCCTTATCACTTGAGCAAACCCAGCAGGTTGGTTCATTAGTGATCAACGAACTCAAAAACATCATGATCACCTTTATTTCTGCCATGCTAGTGATCGAAGGAAACCTGACCTTAGGTATGATGCTGGCCCTGCAATACATCATCGGACAGTTGAATAGTCCAATCAATGAATTGGTAGTCTTTGTTCGGTCTTATCAAGATGCCACCATCAGCCTAGAACGACTCAATGAAATCCATGACAAGGAAGATGAAGAAGATTCTGAAAAACAGTTGGTCAGAACAGTTGAACCAGGCGAAGCAATAGAAGCCAAGAATCTGTCCTTTCGCTATGTCGGTGCTGAAGATGTCGTATTGACAAGGATAAACCTTCATATTCAACCAAAAAAAGTCACGGCAATAGTGGGTGCAAGCGGCAGCGGTAAGACCACCCTGATGAAGCTCTTGCTAAAATTCTATGAGCCCAGCTCAGGGGAAATACGGTACGGAAAACATGACCTAAAAACTGTTAGCCCAAAAAGTTGGAGGGAGCAGTGCGGGGTGGTCATGCAAGAAGGCTATGTGTTCAACGACACCATAGCGGCCAATATCGCGGTGGGTCAGGACAGTATTGATCAGGAAAGGTTGCTTGAAGCTGCCCGAATCGCCAATATTCTGGACTTTATCCAGTCTCTACCGCTTGGATTCAATACAATGATTGGAAATGAAGGAGTAGGAATGAGTACCGGGCAGAAGCAACGCCTCTTTATAGCCCGGGCTATTTATAAAAATCCGGCCATGCTCTTTTTTGACGAAGCTACCTCGGCCTTGGACGCCAAAAATGAACGGGAGGTCATGGAAAACCTCCGGAAGTTTATGCAGGGTAAAACGGTTTTTATTATTGCCCACCGATTGAGTACGGTCCGTAATGCTGATCAGATCATTGTAATCGATCGGGGAAAAATCGTTGAACAAGGACCACATGTAGAATTGGTTCATGCCAAAGGCATCTATTATGATCTGGTGAAAAATCAGTTGGAACTGGAAAAGATTAATTCAAACTGATCATGCCTGAAATTAGCCAAAACGAAAATCTTAACCTTCGGTCTGAAGAGGTCCAGGAGATTATTTCCCGGCCCCCGGCTTGGTTGATCCGATGGGGCATTACATTGATATTCATCTTCCTTTCTCTATTAATAGGATTATCCTTTTTGATCCGATATCCTGATTTTGTGGAAGCCAAAATTTTGGTCACTACTGCCGACCCTACAGAACGAATAGCTGCCCGATTTACAGGGCAGATAGAGCAACTTTTCATCAAAAATGGAGATCAGGTAAAAATAGACCAGCCCTTAGCAGGTATCAAGAGTACTGCTAGGATGGAAGAGGTGCTGTTTTTGAAAACTACCCTGGAAAACGAACTCTTTGGTAAGGAAAATGACTTTTTATTTCCTGTTGAATCACTCTCCGAGTTGGTTTTAGGGGAAATCGGATTGCCGTTTTTGGAATTCGAAAGGAATTATTTGGAGTATCGATTGATCAGGGAGTTACAGCCTTTTGCGGGACAGATGGAAGGCACCAAAGCATCCATAGAGGAAATCAAAAAACGGATCAGCAGTCAGCAATCTCAAAAAGAATCACTTAGCAGAAGACTTTCCTTATCCAAAATCGACTACGAGCGTAACAGAAATCTCCATCAGCAAGGGGTCATTGCAGACAAGGATTTTGAATCCCGTGAAATGGAATATTTGCAGATGGAAGAACAGGTCAATCAAATGGCCATATCCATCTCTCAATTGCAGGAAACACTAAATACGGCAAATCAGACCATTAAAAACACCAACATCAATCGGGAAGAAGAGGAGGCGAGGTCATTGAAAGCGCTAATCCAATCCTATCAAGGACTTAAGCGGAGTTTACGGGATTGGGAATATTTGTATCTGATGAAATCTTCCATTAATGGTGTAGTCAGCTTCCAAAAAGTATGGGGAGCCAATCAGCAGGTCAATTCAGGAGAACTAGTGTTTACTGTATTGCCTGAAAACAAAACCGAACTAATGGGTGCCATGAAGATAACGGCTCAAAACACCGGAAAAGTGAGCATTGACCAAAAAGTCTTGATCAAATTAGACAATTATCCATTTCAGGAATATGGGGCCTTAGTTGGGAGGATTTCCAGCATTTCGGTGTCTCCAGATGAAGAATTCAACTATTTGGTATATGTCACCCTACCCGAAGGAACCATGACTTCTTTCAATAGGAAAATTCCATTTAACCAAGAACTATTGGGAAATGCAGAAATCATCACCGAAGAACTGAGTGTGGCAGAGCGCTTGTTTTTCAAATTCAGATCAATAATGGTTTACTAGATGAAGATTGTTCACACATTTTGGATTGATGAAGGAAAAGACCCCTTGATAGATAGTTTTGGATGGTGCAGTGCTCCGTATCATTTGATGAGTTGGGTGCTGAGTTGCTTACAACTTCATCTATTTTACGAAGACTTGGAATTGATTACCGATAGGAAAGGAAAAGAGTTGCTGATTGATAGGTTGCAATTACCGTATAAAACGGTAAGAATTGAATTGGATAATTTAGACCTAGTACCTATTCCCGGCTTATGGGTGATGAAAAAAATATATTCCTATACCCGCCATGAAGAACCTTTCCTCAATGTGGACGGGGATGTATTTGTTTATGCCCCTTTTCCCAAGGAACTTCTTTCCGGCCAACTGATTGCCCAAAACATCGAGCAAGATTTTGATTACTACAAAGAGTTGGTTGGGCTCGTCGGCGATTCTTTTCCATTTGTCCCAAAGCCGATTAAAGACCAAATCGAAAAGGGAAAAGTAATTCAGGCCAGTAATGCCGGGATTTTTGGAGGAAAAAATCATGCGTTTTTTAAAGATTATTTCCAGGTGGTCGAGCAGTTTATAGCAGATAACCAAGACATGATTAAATCCTTAAGCCCTACCCAACTGGTAAATTTTAATGCGGTGGTGGAGCAGTATATTTTCAATTGCCTAAGTGGTGATCAAGGTATTGAGGTGAATTACCTGTTAGACACCGTTTACAATCCTTCTTTTTTTGAATCCTTTGCTAATTTCCATCACTTGCCTAATGATATCGCTTTTATGCATGCTTTGGGAGATTATAAGAAAAACGGTTGGGTTTGTGACCAGCTAGCGCATCGATTACGACTGGATTATCCGGAATACTTTGCTAGAGTAATGGGTCTCTTTGAAAACGATGGAATAGCGTCTTTTGAAAAAACAGTTCCAGACGCTTCAGCGGGTCTGCCAATTACTATACAAAGATTTACTTCCAACTACTTATCAGAACCTGAAACCGAACAATTTTATAGAACCAATCAGGTCCTATCTGCCATTTGCGAAAAAGAAGGCATTTGCTTGGATAGGGATAAATTCACCATTTCTGAATTGAAGGATAATTTGGGCAGAAAATTGACTGATCCACTTGCCCTCAGGGTTTTGGGTGATGTGTATGAGTTTGAGCAAGAGAAGCTTATATTAATCGAATTATTACATCAGGAAAATTCAGAAACGGAAGTTGGGTTTCCAGCCATACAATCTGCCAATGAAGTATTAAAGACTAAACGATGGCAAGTAATGGCCGAGCTTAAATTGGCTCCAAATTTTAAATCAATCCTTTCTGAATGGGATTGGTCTCAAAATTCCGTTTTGTTTACTCGAGTCAAAATAAATAACATTGAAAATAATCTCTTACTTGCTCCTCATTTTTATCAAACGATACTGCTTTGGGATAGGCACCATCAGGAAGTCATCGAATATCTATTAGGACCTATTGGATCCTACCTTTTGTCTATCCTCAAAGAAGATGACCATACCTCAATAAGTGAGTTGGTGGATAAAGTTTCTACATTTTTTGAATTAGTAGATGAAAAACGAATTCTGGAAATGATGGATGAAGAGATTCGCTTTTTAGCCTACAGCGGAGTGATCAATCTAAGGGAAATTACGGCTTCCTAATTTTATTCAAAAAAATTAAGTAGCAATCTTCTCAATCGAAAAGCATAAGTCTGAATGTTGATTAATTCAAGACCTTCCAGGTTATAACAACCTAAAAGGTCAAAAAAAGGCCCCCAGATAGCTCCGGGGGCCCATTTGCTTACTTTTTCTTTTCCAGCTTCGTCTTCATTTCCTCGATATTGAGGACCCTAGAGATTTGTTCCCGCTCCAGCTTTCGGAAGCGAGCCAGTTGCACATCAATTTGTTCTGTAAGTTCCTTGCGTACTTCCTCTGAAGAATCAGTAGGTCGGTAATCACCACTTCCTACCACGCTAGTCAGGTGGGCCAACTTGTTATTCAATCGGATAGGGAAGTTGAGCGGATCCTGTCCGCTTCGGTTTTGTGTCTGGTACAAGGTCTCCTCGATGGCCTGCATTTCCGCCTTGATTTGGTCAAGGTTCTCCGGCTTGGTCGTGAGCGAGTCCAGTTCAGTGCGGTACACACGAATCAGCTTGATGGCCTGATGCGTTTCAGTGATTTTGTCACGCACGGCCAACAAGTAGTTGTACTGCGCCACCAAATCCTCTTGGGTAGATTCATAGCGCGGATCCGCAAGCACCTTGAAGGATTGTTCTTGGGATTGCCCGTCTACCGTCATTCGCACTTTGTAGGTACCAGGAACCACCTTTGGACCTCTTAGACTAGCTGCCCAAAGGATCATTCCATCAAATCCTTCTGCGTTTTCTCCACGTAGGTTCCAGTTGAATTCCCCTGATCCAGGCTTAACTCTCAGTGTATCTCCATTGACTCCTTTGGTAGAGAACCAGCGGATGAGTTGATTTTGGTCATTGAAGAATTCAATTTTTAGTTCGCTGGCAGGTTTTTCCTTGAGGAAATAATACACCAAGACACCCCCAGGACGGTTGGTTCCGTCGGTCAAGCTCTTGCGCTTCATCCCGTCGATGCGGTACGAATCTTGAGGCTTGTACAGGTGGAAGGCTTTGTTTTCAAGTCCAACTTCCGCTTGGTGAAGCACGGTCAAGTCATCGATGATCCAGAACGATCTTCCTTGAGTCGCTGCGATCAAGTTATTTTCCTTGATTGTCAAATCGGTAATCGGTACGATTGGCAAGTTCAACTGTAGCGAATGCCAGCTTGCTCCATCATCCTTGGAATAGTACATGCCGGTTTCGGTACCGGCATAGAGCATGCCTTTTTTGGCTGGATCTGCTCGAACTACACGGGTGAAATGCTCTTCGTTAATTCCTGAGACGATCTTGGTCCAGGTCTTTCCATAGTCCTTGGTTTTGAAGAGGTACGGAGCAAAGTTGCCCGTCTTGTAGCCAGTAGCTGCAAAATATGCCTCGCCTGCGGCAAAGGGGCTCGCCTC
>JAMNXQ010000003.1 GCA_023653075.1 Algoriphagus sp. | reverse complement strand
TCAGCTGGTTGGTCGTGTAGTCTTTAAAGACTATATTCGTGTCTTGTTTTTGCACACCTCAAAATAACAATTTTGAGTTAAACAAGAAAGGCTAGCCGAGAAATCGACTAGCCTTCTAATTTTAAGAGACTTTTGAGACAGCCTCTTTGGGGGCGGGATTTTAATTCTTATGCTTATCCGGTTTTTAACCACTATCCAGAGAAAAAAAGGGTTGATGCTGAATTAAGAGAGCTGTGGACCGTAGTTTGTCAACAAATTAGTTGCGGTTTTGAACAAATATGCTGAGTTACTAGCATTATTGCGGATAATCATATTAATTCTTTTAATAATTTTCCCTCTCGGCTTTCATCGTATAACCTACCCAATCCCGAAGGGATGAAATGATTCTAGTAAAATGGTGCCAGCTGAAATAACTAGTGATTATTCCATGAATAGGATTTAATTAATACCCAGAAAGGGTGGTAGGATTATTGTCGATAAGATATAGTTGAAATGTCACCCAACCAGGTTGGGTAAGGGTGACATGTATCATAAATATTTTTACAAGGTATATCCAGGTCTATAATTTCGAGTTATAAACTGATTTGCTGGTTCGAAATTGGTGATTTTCATATTTGGACCATCCCAAAGCAGTTTGATGCCTCGGCCAGGGTAATCCATTTGATTTGCAGCACCTGCACGAGGAACCTGGTAGTCGTAGCTACGAATAGCTAAATTACCCATCAGTACAGATTCTGTTAGCGGACCAGCGATTGAGAAAGGGGAGCTGAGTTGCTTAAATTCAGTGGAACCGAAGCCTGCAATACAAGCATTCACCCAGTTGTCATAGTGGCCTCGATCACCTCCTGGTACTCGATACAGTGACTCCTTTACTGTAATATCCTTGGTTTTGGATGTAGGCAATAGCTGAGGATTCGCGCCATAGGTGGAGCACATCATTTTGCCTTTTGTTCCTTCGATGATCACACCATTGCCACCGTCACCCATCATTTCATTTGGACCCAACTCCTCTGGTCGGGTAGGCTGTATGCCGCCATCCATCCAATGGAATTCCAAATCATCCTTTCCAGGACGATCAAATCGTAAAGTAATGTGTGAAGATGGAGGGCAGCTTTCAGGAAAATGACCTCGCTTAAATTCACCTACATACACAGATCCTACAGAGCATTCAGCAGACTTGGGATATCCTAAGCCCAAAACTCGGAAAGGTGGCTCCATGATATGACAAGCCATATCTCCCAATGCTCCTGTTCCATAATCCCACCAGCCTCTCCAGTTGAAGGGTACTAGATTGCCCACATAATCCTTGTAAGGAGCCGTTCCCAACCAAAGGTCCCAATCTAGATCTGCTGGAGGAGTCACTGGCGTACTTGGCCAAGGAATCCCCTGAGGCCATACGGGACGATTGGTCCAAGACCATACCTTGGTGGCTTCACCAATTAAGCCTGCTTCATACCATTCCACCATTTTGCGTACTCCATCACCGGATGAACCCTGATTGCCCATTTGGGTGACTACCTTATACTTTTCTGCTGCCCGCGTAAGCATCCGAGCTTCATAGATGTCGTGGGAGAGAGGTTTTTGTACATACACATGCTTGCCCATTTTCATGGCCATCATGGCTTGTACGGCGTGCATGTGATCGGGGGTGGAAACGGTCACTGCATCGATATTTTTCTCCTCTTTTTCGAGCATGATCCGGTAATCCTTGTAGTAGTTTGCCTTGGCATGATCTTTTCTTCCTTGGGCTGCGCGAGTGTCATCTACATCACATAGGGCGATGATATCAACTTTGCCGCTTTTATGCACTCCAGAAAGATCACCATAGCCCATTCCTCCGATGCCAATGGATGCTACTCTTAGTTTGTCACTAGGAGCGATAAAGCCAGGCCCACCCAGTACATGCCTTGGGATGAGTGTAATTCCTGCAAAAGCGAGTGCTGAACTTTTTATAAAGTCCCTTCTGGAGTTTTCTCCCTGGTTTTGTTTTTTATTTTTCATGGGAATAGAAAAGGTGTTTTCGAACTCTCAAGTAAGTCTAAAAAATTGAAAAGTCAGAAAGCAAAAAGGATTTTTATTCCAATGGACCTCCATGATTCTTCCTTACACGCTTGATCTTTTGAAAAAGTATAATTTTTCAGCTTTCTGAAATCAGACTTTTGATATTTTAAAGTAAGTTTGATTAAAATCATCCCTATGAAAAATTTAAATTGGATGCTCCTAATTGGAATACTCCTAGTATTAGGATCTTGTCAAAAACCTGCGCCCCTTTCGGAAGCAGGACTTATTCCATTACCGCAAGAGGTAACGGATGGAAGCGGAACTTTTGAAGTAACAGCTCAGACAGGTATCCACTTGGTTGGCACCTCTGAAAAATTAACTTCCATCGGTGAAATTTTAGCCAATAGCCTTAGGCCTGCTACAGGGTTTACGGTACCTATTTCTAAGGATTCAGGTGAAATTGCTTTGGAATTGACTGGATCCGGGCCTTCTGAAGCGTATGAACTTGAAATTTCTGATGAGGGAATCCGAATTACTTCTTCTGGAGAAGCGGGTCTTTTTTATGGGGTGCAAACGCTCCTTCAACTTTTCCCGCCTGATATCAAACAAACTACCATTCAGAATAGGGATTGGATCCTTCCTCAAGGTAAGGTCATTGATGCCCCTGAATTTGCTTACAGAGGCTCCATGCTAGATGTCGCTAGACATTTTATTTCCAAAGAAGATGTCAGGTTTTACATCGACCAAATGGCCAGCATGAAGTTGAATTACCTCCATCTCCACCTCACCGATGATCAAGGATGGCGAATTGAGATCAAGTCCTGGCCTAAATTAACTGAAATCGGAGGTGCTACTGAAGTTGGAGGGGGAAAAGGAGGATTTTACACACAAGATGATTTCAAGGAATTGGTCGCCTATGCAGCGGAGCGATACATCACCATCGTTCCGGAGATAGATATGCCTGGCCATACCAATTCTGCCTTGGCGTCTTATGCTGAATTAAATCCTGGAGTCAACTTACCTGTAGGTCAGGGATTAGATTCGCTAAACAAGAGTCCTTTGGATTACCAAATGCCATTGACAACCCCTCAAGCTTCTCAAATGTACACGGGAATCGAAGTGGGCTGGAGTACTTTTGCACCGCAATTGGAGGTGACTTACGCTTTTGTGGATAGTGTGGTTCGTGAGATTTCCGAACTTTCACCAGGCCCTTATTTTCACATTGGTGGAGATGAATCGCATGTCACCGAAAAGGACGACTATGCCTACTTCGTGGAGCGAGTGCAAGATATCGTCTCCAAATATGGCAAAACTAGTATAGGATGGGATGAAGTGGCCTCTGCAAAATTGCTTCCAGGCAATGTTGCTCAATTTTGGGCCAAAGAAGAGAACGCAATCCTAGCCAAAAATCAAGGAAATAAGGTGTTACTTTCTCCTGCAAAAAAGACCTATTTGGATATGCAATACGATAGCCTTTCTCGAATCGGATTGCACTGGGCTGCCTACATTGAATTGGATTCGGCTTACCTCTGGGATCCTGCTACCTATGTGAAGGGGCTTGCCAATGCCGATATTTTAGGTGTTGAGGCACCGCTATGGTCTGAGACTGTGACTAACTTAGAAGATATCAATTACCTAGCCTTTCCACGATTGGCAGCTTTCGCAGAGGTGGCTTGGACTAAAAAAGAAAAAAGGAGTTGGAAGGGATTTTCTTCTCGGATTCCGATTCAAGGGGAACGTTGGACTATTCAGGGAATAAATTTTTACAAATCCCCTAAAGTAACTTGGGAAACCAAGAAAAAGAGTGCATTCGAAGAAAGCATTATTGCCTTTAGCAATTGGATCTGGGGTCCACCCATTTTGATTTTACTTTTGGGAGGAGGCACCTTTTTTTTTATCCATTCTGGCTTCGTTCCGCTCACCAAAATAGGTCATGCATTCGAACTTTTGAAAGGAAAATACGAGGATAAATTAGCTCCAGGTGAAATCACATCCAAACAGGCTTTGATGTCAGCCATTGCTTCTACGGTTGGTTTGGGAAATATTTCAGGCGTAGCCATTGCCATCAATATGGGAGGTCCGGGAGCACTTTTTTGGATGTGGGTGGCTGCTTTTGTAGGCATGGCTACCAAGTTCTACACCTGTAGCCTGTCCATCATGTACCGGGGAAAAGATACGGCAGGGGTCATCCAAGGAGGCCCTATGTACATCATCGAACAGGGAATGGGGAAAAAATGGAAATTTCTTTCCTATATCTTTTGCTTTGCTGGTATCGTCGGTCTGTTGTCTGTGTTTACTTCCAACCAGTTGGCGGCTGTGGTTCAGGCTGTGCTGCTGGAGCCAGAAACTGCAGCAGAATCAACTCGTAATAATTGGATCATCGGAGTCATCATGATGCTGCTGACGGCGGTGGTGATTTTAGGGGGAATTCAACGGATTGCAGCAGCCGCATCCAAAATGGTTCCTTTCATGGTTGGGATTTATTTTGTTTCCGTATCAATCATCATTCTGCAGTATTTTGGAAACATCCCGGAAGTGGTTCAACTCATCTTTGTGGACGCTTTCACAGGTAATGCTGCAATGGGTGGGGCGGTGGGTTCTGTGATCATTATTGGCGCAAGAAGATCCTTATTTTCCAATGAGGCAGGCCTTGGTACTGCTCCGATGGTACATGGTCAATCCAAAACCAAAGAACCGATCCGAGAAGGTTTAATTGCCATGTTGGGTCCTTTCATCGATACGGTAGTGGTTTGCTCGCTTACTGCGTTTGCTATCTTGCTCACGGGAGTTTGGCAAAACTCTGAAAATGATGGGGTGAAACTTACGCTCGAAGCTTTTGAATTGGGGATACCGGTGATTGGCAAATACCTTTTGATGGTGTCTGCACTGGTATTTGCACTCTCCACCATGTTTACCTATTCCTATTACGGTCAAAAATGTGCTAGTTACCTCTTTGGGGCAAAGTTTGCTGGATACTACAACTATATTTACTTGGTTACGATTGTGATAGGAGCCGTAGCTTCCTTAGATTTGGTGGTGAGTTTGGTTGATGGAATGTATGCAGTGATGGCATTTCCCAACATGATTGCAGCGCTATATCTAGCGCCTAAGGTGAAAGCCGCTGCAAAGGATTACTTTGGGCGAATGAAGCAAAACACGGCATGAGATTTTTAATTGCTCCCAACGCCTACAAAGGAACGTTTACCGCGTTAGAAGCAGTTTCTCTTATTGAAGAAGTTTTAATTCAGGCGTATCCATCTTCCCAATTCGCTAGCCAAGCCCTGGCGGATGGGGGAGATGGAACCTGTGCCTTGCTGGCAGAATCCTTGGGATTGGAGAAGATTGAGTGTCTTTCCTTAAATGCGATTGGGCAATCCCTTGTTGGGTTCTATGCTTGGGATAAATCTTCAAAAACAGCTTTTTTGGATGTATCTACTTGCTCTGGATTGGGGGTTTTGTCAACTTATGCAAGAGAGCCAAGTCTAACTTCTACCTATGGAACAGGAATCCTTATCCAACAGGCGATTCAAGGAGGAGCTCAGCACCTGATCTTAGGATTGGGTGGATCTGCAACCATTGACCTGGGAACTGGTATATTGCAGGCCTTGGGCTTTTTGTTTTTGGATCAAAATGGAAGAGAGATTCCAGCGTTTTCTCCTGAGTTTTTGAAAAGCTGTCGACATATCCAACGGCCGTTGCGGCTTCCTGAGGTGTCCTTTACTTGTTTATGTGACGTAAGAAACCCGTTTTTTGGATCCAAAGGTGCAGTTCCTGTTTTTGGTCCTCAAAAAGGGTTGAAAGAAGCAGAAATAGAAGCCACAGAAGTTAGTACTGCCGCTATGGTGGAATTACTCCTTCGGAAATCTCACAGTCCTGTTTTGGATCAGCCTGGCTTTGGTGCGGCAGGAGGAATAGCATTCGGGTTGGCACAATTTTTCCCTTGCTCCTTGGAGTACGGCGCACTATACTTTTTTAAGCAGGTGAACCTCGAGGAGAAAGTTAAGAAAGCAGATTGGATCCTCACGGGTGAGGGACAGTACGATTCTCAAAGTGAGGAGGGTAAGGCTTGTTTTGAATTGAAGCAACTCGCCCACAAACACGGAAAAAAAATTGCCTTGATTGCTTCAGGTCAAGAGGGATACGCTTCTGGATTTGATGCGGTTCTCGAATTGACCCCGCTTGATTTTTCGGATCCTGAGTACCAAAAAAGAGCGAGAGAAGAATTTCAAGGACTTTTGAGGAAAGTAATTTCAATTAAAGTCTTCGACTAGGTACTCACGAAGGTAATCGTCTCTCCAGTTAGTAAGCTGCTGTTTACTATCTTTTGCCGTTAATTTCTCTTCGATTGTAGGGTCTATCAAGCTTAAGAGATTTTCATCACTAGCAAATCGTAGCCCTATAAGTTGACCTTGCTTCAAGTTTTTCTCTTTCAGTTCAAAAGTTTTTCGAGTTAAATGGAAGTAGCAGCTTCGCATTTCGTTGAAGCTAATTTGATTTTGAGGTGTGCGTGCGTACACACGAGCGACCAAGGGAAGTAAAACCAGCATTAAGGCGCCACTTAAAAGGATTCTACTGTCAAAGGCTACTTTCTGAGAGGAAAAATCCATTTTAGCGATAGTCCAAACAAAAAGAGATGGTAGTAAGTGGTGTAGGTACAAAATGGTGAATGAGAAAGTAACGGGCAGGGTTCTCTTACCGTTGATTTTCATGGGTGGGGATAAAAAAAGGAGGCTTGAGGCCTCCTGTACTATGACTTATTAATGATCACTTTTCTTTTTTTTGGAGAAGGTATTTCGTGCATCCATTAACGAAATACCGGCTCCTAACCCAATTAGAGAGCAGACAATCAATAAAAACAGTTGTGCTCCAGGCATAATTGGAGAACTAAAGATATCTAATAGGATCATATAAGTTTAATTTCTCAGTGAATAAGTAGCAAAGATAGACGAGATGCCTCGAAATTACAAGACAGAAAATAGGTGCCTCAGGTTAACAATTAATCTAAGTCGTCATCAAATTCTTCCTCTTCTTCGAATTCATCGAATTCATCATCGGACTCTTCTTCATCAAAGTCGACAATGTTATCATCCAAAAATTCATTGTCTTCATCGAGGTCATAGCCGTCCTCAAAATCGTCTTCAAACTCGTCCTCTTCTTCTTCAAACTCATCCATTTCTTCGAATTCTTCTTCAAAATCCTCCATAACTTTCTTTAAAAGGGTTTTTATGATTCAACGATACGAAATAAACCAAAAAATTAATTAGACCAATAATGGAGTCTTTAATTTTTTTTCAATTTCTAGTACTTCTAAATTTGGTTGAGTAGCAATCCACTTTTCTCTCAATAAGTTAGCCCAAACTTGCAGGTAAAAAATCACATCTTCACGTGAGTTTTTAGAGAGGGAATCTCTTCTTCCTTTTTCCATTTGAGACAAGATTTGAGGATCTGAAAGGCGTTCCAAGTGTCCCAAATCGTTTAGGCTTAATCCATTCTCGAGCATTTTGGAAACAATCAAATCCATTGGATAGCCACTTGTAGGGCAATAATCGATCAATTGCTCATTCCAGTCTCCATGGCGCTGCATGGCGTACTGGTGAATTTCGGCTCGAGAAAAAGGGGTGAGTTCTTGTGCTAAATTTCCGCAATTGCAAGAACCCATGTGTCCCCATTGGTAGGAGGCTCCTTGCTGCAGTTTGGAAGCAGTGCGTTCCAATGCAGCGATTAATTCTGGATTTGCTGTAGCCATGTTTTGCTTTTTCGAATTAACTCACTTGAATCGGGATGGTTTGAATTATGGTTCTCAAATTTTCTCCTATCACCTAATTTACAGATGATTTTAAAATAATAGAAACTTCAACTGGATTCTCAAGAAAATTTTTCCTTCCCACGAAGTAGGTCAAAAAATAAGATAAAATCGGATGCGAGACTGTAAAACGGATACGTGAAGGTAGCTGGCTTATTTTTTTCAAAAAAGAAATGCCCAACCCAAGCGAAACCATACCCAATTACTGGAATGGCTGCAAGCCAAAGGTATTGTGCCAGCGCAATGGCTCCGCCTAGCACCACCAAGACCAATCCTGTACCTATAAAGTGAAGTACGCGTGAGGTAGGATTCTGGTGTTCAGTTAAGTAGTAAGGATAAAATTCCTTTAAAGAGGTATACTTCTTTTCCATGCTTACTTAGTTTGGGTGAAATTAAATTCAAGAAATGTGTTTGTAGTTTTTTCCAAAGCTTTTAAAGTAATTTTTGCTTTGCTTTTGGGTGAAGATACCTCAGTAACCCCCGTGAGCATCATCAAGGACTTTTCTTGACTTGGATCTATGACCTCTAGGATTACTTGGAGGAGCTCGTATTTTGTGGTAGTTACATTGGAGCGGTAATTTCTCATAAGTGGATTGAATAACCAAGGATCGTACATGCGCATTCCCCAGAAAGGATAGGGATTCATCGTATCCACACGATCTCGTTGCCTTGGATCTTCATTAGAGTGGTAGCGGATGACCAAATCAGGCTGTTTGGCATCGTATACAAGCCCTGCGGCTAGTAATTGGGTTTCGAGTGCTTCGAGTACCTGCTGGTCCAATTTGGGGTCTGCAAATCCTGGAATGCCCAGTTCCTTATTGACCAACACAAAACTGTGGTAGGTTTTTTGAAAAGGAATTTCTCTGTTTTCCACGAATACCTCAGCCGTGTTGCAGGAAAATAAAAAAGCAACAAGGAGAAAGCTATAAATGGGGACAGTTTTCATTTTTGAGAAGGGCACAAATCTCTTTTGTTTACTAGTCAAAGGTGAAATTAAGTTATCTTTTTCATGAAAAAAATACGAGGATTCTGAAGATTGTGTTTCGGTCTACCGCAAGGAATGCTATTTTTGACAAATTGTACCCATGAGCAGACCTGATTTTGACGATATTTATATGGAATTGGCGGTAAATCTCGCCAAGCGATCCCATTGCATCAAAAAACATGTGGGAGCCGTATTGACGAAGGATACCCGAATTATTTCGATTGGCTACAACGGTCCTCCCGCTGGAACGCACAATTGTGATGTAGAATTTCCAGCTGAGGGTTGTGCTCGGGATTCCAAAGGCAGTTGCTCCTTGGCCCTGCATGCGGAGCAAAATGCCATTCTCTATGCCGTAAAGAACAATACTTCTGTAGAGGGTTCTACCCTATACGTAACTTTATCTCCATGCCTTGCTTGTGCCCGAATTATTTTTTCAATGGGAATTTCTAAGGTTGTTTACCTCTTTTCTTATGCAGAGTACAAGGGTATTGGATCGGATGAGGGAGTGGACTTTTTGGTTAAATTTGGCGTGAATGTGCAGCGCTACAGCAAATCGCTTGAAGTAAGCGATCACCTGATTTAAATGAAATTGACTTCGGGATGTAGTTGAATCCTGAATTTTTCAAGTACCGAAGCCTGAATCTGTTGGGATAAGCTTTTTATCTCCTCTCCAGTACCCTTCCCATAATTGACCAAAACCAGGGCTTGCTTGGCATGTACCCCAACGTCCCCAATTCGTTTGCCCTTCCATCCGGCCTGCTCGATTAGCCAACCTGCAGCTACCTTAACTCCCTCTGTACTTGGATAGCCAGGAATGCTGGGATAGGAGGCTTTAAGCATGTCAAACTGTGTGCTTGGGATGGTGGGGTTTTTGAAAAAAGAACCTGCGTTTCCAATCTCCTTGGGATCTGGAAGTTTGGACTGCCGTATTTGGATGACAGCATCACTTATCGAACGAATGCTAGGCTGCTCAATGCCGTTGGCAGCAAGTACCTCTCGAATGGCTCCATATTCCAAATGAAAAATAGGGATTTTCGACAAGCGAAACGTAACTGAGGTAATGACGAATTGGTCTTTGAAAGTTTGTTTGAATACACTCTCTCGGTACCCAAACCGACAAGCTTTTGCATCAAAGGACTGCATTTCCAAAGTTTCCCGATGCATGGCCTGTAGGCTATCAAACACGTCCTTGATCTCCACGCCATAGGCTCCAATATTTTGCATGGGGGAGGCGCCAACAGTTCCAGGGATTAAGGAAAGGTTTTCTAATCCAGCCCAATCCTGTGCGATGCTGTGCAGGACCAGCTCATGCCACATTTCTCCGGCTCCTACTTCCACCCAAAGTTGGTCTCCTTCCTCTTTGACTAGGTTGATGCCTTTGATTTCTAGTTTGATGACTAGTCCATCGATATCACGAGTCAACAAAATATTACTTCCTCCACCTAAAATGAATACTGGTAACTGTCTTTCTTTTGCGGCAAGTAAGGCGGCTTTTAATTCGTCTAAAGTCGCTACAGTAGTAAAAAAATTGGCCTTTTTGTCGATCCCAAAGGTGGTAAAGGGTTTCAAAGAAATGTTTTCTTGTATCTTCATGGGCCAAAACTTATTCTGCGAAGTAAAGAAGTTTTTGCGCCAATGTGAAATGGAATGACAGAAGGATCTATCCAATTATGAAAGAATTAATCATTCAAGGAGTACACATACGAGCAGGGGAAATAGCCAACATCAAAATTCCTATTGCCAAGCTACCCACCCATACGCTCATTGATTTGCCTATTTTTATCCGTTCTTCTTTGCAAGAAGGTCCCGTAGTGTTGATAAGTGGGGGGGTGCATGGGGATGAAATCAACGGGATTGCTACGGCGAAGAAACTCTTGGAGGCTTTTGACCAAGAATTAGATCTAAAGCGTGGGGCCGTCATCGTCATTCCGGTAGTCAATATTTATGGATTTCTATCCAATAGCCGCACTTTTCCCGATGGTCGAGATTTAAATCGAAGTTTCCCAGGAAGCAAAAAGGGATCGCTAGCTTCGCGTATAGCGCATATCTTAAGCAAGGAAATAGTGCCTCATATTGATTTTGGGATTGACTTCCATACAGGCGGAAGAATGATTTCGAATCATCCTCAAATCCGTGTGGATTTTAAAGATAAGATTGGAGTTGAACTTGCTAAAGCCTTTGGAACGCACTATGTGGTCCATTCCAAACACATCGATAAATCCTTTCGAAAGACGGCTTACAAAAACAAAAAGCACCTGTTGGTCTACGAAGGAGGAGAATCCATGCGACTGGATTCCTATTCCATTGAAGAAGCAATTACGGGTACTAAACGGCTCTTGCACCATTTGGAAATGATCGATTCTCCTCAAATCCTCCAAAGCACCCTCGTGTTGAAGGAGAGTACTTGGATCCGTGCCAAGGCCTCGGGGATATTTTCCTGTGTCGCTCAACTCGGGGATTTCGTTCGAAAAGGGGAGGTATTGGCTTCCATTTCAGATCCTTATGGACAGGTAGTAGTTCCAATCAAAGCAACGACTACAGGGCACCTGATCGGGGTAAATAATAATCCTGTGGTGAATGTAGGGGATGCATTGCTTCACCTAGGAGAAGAATAATCCTACCTATTCGCTTAAGCCCAAAAAGGCTTTGAATTGCATTGCCTTTTTTGCTTAACTAAAATAGGTTTTTAAACCCTCCAATTTTTCAAGTAACACTTGCTCCACCTTTCTATAATCACCTGTATTTAAGAGATTTGTATTGACTGAAAAATAATATTTTATTTTTGGTTCAGTACCTGAAGGTCTTGCAGAAATTTTGCTTCCATCTGCGAGGTAGAATTGCATCACATTGGATTTATCTAGGTCTAAAACTTCCACTTTTTGGGTTTTGAGATAGTGAATGCTCGCGTTCTTTACATCGTAAATCTTCTCTACAGCCGATCCATTCATCTCTTGCGGTGGGTTGGTTCGGAACTGGTTCATCAAGTGTTGAATTTGCTCTGCACCGTCTTTTCCCTTTTTAGTTACGGATATAAGGGCTTCCTTGTAAAAGCCAAATCGCTGGTACACATCTGCCAACACGTCAAACACCTGTTTACCTTGAGTTTTGTAGTATGCTACCGCTTCTGCCACCAATGCACAGGCACTGACCCCATCCTTATCCCGGACAAAGTCCCCAACCAAGAAGCCAAATGATTCTTCTCCACCTGCAAGAAACTGTTCTTTTCCTTCTTTCTGAAGGATGATGGAAGCTATATTTTTAAATCCAGTAAGGACATTGTAACAGGGGACTCCAAACCCTTCGGCAATTTTATTGATCAGTTCGGTCGTGACGATGGTATTCACTAGAAACTCATTCCCAGACATCAGATTCAACTCTTTCTTCCGTGAAAGGAGGTAGTAGACTAGGAGGGCGCCTGTTTGATTTCCATTGAGCAATTCGTATTCCCCCGCTTCATTAGGTACGACGGCAGCGTATCGATCTCCATCTGGATCACAGGCAAGGACTAGGGCTGCGCCTGTCTTTTTACCTAGTGCCACAGCTAATGTAAGTGCTTCAGGCTCTTCTGGATTGGGATAAATTACTGTAGGGAAGTCTCCATCAGGTTCGGCTTGTTCCTTGACCACTTGAATATTTTCAAATCCAAATGCCCGTAGTGCAGCAGGAACCATTTTACCGGAGGCGCCATGTATAGGAGAAAAGACTATAGGCATGGACTTCTGTGCATGAATTGCCTCCTTGGAAAGACTTAATTCCTTTACTTTTTCCAAGTAAATGGCATCAAAATCTTCCTCAATGTACTGGATGAGGTCATTCTGCTTGCTCCAGTTGACTTGTTCAAAAGAGGTAATTTTTTGTACCTCTCTAATAATGTTCGTATCGTGTGGGGCGACTACTTGCGCACCATCTTCCCAGTAGGCCTTGTAGCCGTTGTATTCTTTGGGATTGTGTGATGCGGTAATCATAACCCCTGACTTGCAACCAAAGTGTCTGACTGCAAAAGAAAGCATTGGAGTGGGGCGCATCTCTTTGAAGTACATCACCTCAATGCCATTTGCCGTAAATACATCCGCAGTAGTCCTTGCAAAGAGCGTATTGTTGGTTCTGCTGTCGTGGGTGATGGCAACTTTTATTTTTTCTCCCGGGAAGCAGGCGATTAAGTAATTGGCTAATCCTTGAGTAGCCATAGCTACGGTATATACATTCATCCGGTTGGTACCCACCCCCATCAGTCCACGCAATCCGCCCGTACCGAATTCGAGATCTTGGTAAAAGGAATCGATCAATTCGGTAGGATTTGTGGCAATCAATTGTCGAATGCTTTCCTTGCTGTCCCCGTCAATGGAACTGGACAACCAACTTTCTGCCTTTTTTAAAATCGAAGAATCAATGGAACTCATGGGATGTAAAAATTAGGTTAATACTACAAGTTAGGAAAAATATCAAGTCTCGCTAGGTCTCTAAAAAGCCATTTTTTCGATTTTAGAGAGTTTTTATAGATTTCCTCTCAACTGTTGTTCTCGCTCAATGGATTCAAACAAGGCTTTGAAATTTCCTTTTCCAAAGGAAGTGGCCCCTTTTCGCTGAATAATTTCAAAGAAGAGGGTAGGTCTATCTTGAACGGGTTTGGTGAAAATTTGAAGCAAATAGCCCTCCTCATCACGATCGACTAGGATGTTGAGCTCTTGGAGTGGCTGCAGGTCCTCGTCAATTTTTCCTACTCGGTCCAACAGGTCATCGTAGTAGGAGCTAGGAACTTCCAAAAATTCAACCCCTCTTTTTCTCAGTTCGCCTACGGTATGGATGATATCGTAGGTAGCTATGGCAATGTGCTGTACACCTGGACCCCCATAGAAGTCGAGATACTCTTCAATTTGTGACTTTTTCTTTCCTTCAGCGGGTTCGTTGATCGGGAACTTGATGTATCCGTTGCCATTGGAGACTACCTTGGACATCAAGGCAGAGTACTCCGTGGAGATATCTTTGTCATCAAAGGTCAGGAGCAACTTGAATCCCATGACTTCCTCGTAAAAGTTGACCCAGCGATTCATTTCGCCAAGCTCCACATTTCCCACGCAGTGGTCGATGTATTTCAATCCAATGGATTGGGCAGGATAGGTGCTTTTTCGTGAATGATAGCCGGGAAGGAAGACTCCTTGGAAGTTTTTGCGTTCAACGAAGGTGTGAATGGTATCGCCGTATGTTTGTATACTTGCTACCCGAACTTCTCCATTCTCGTCTTGAAGCGTTTTTGGTGCTTCAACTGACACTGCTCCTCTACTCGTCGTTTCTTTCCAGGACTTTTCCGCATCATCCACCCAGAGAGCCAATACCTTGACTCCGTCGCCATGCTGGCGGATGTGGTCGTTGATGGGATGATTGGCTCCAAGGGGAGAAGTGAGCACCAATCGGATCTTTTCTTGCTTGAGCACATAAGAAGCACGATCCTTCACTCCGGTCTCGGGTCCAGCATAAGCAATCAATTCAAATCCGAAGGCATATTGGTAGAAAAGTGCACTCTGCTTGGCATTGCCAACATAGAGTTCCACATAATCGGTACCGTTGATGGGGAGGAAGTCTTCAGTCATGGGTTGTATTTGGGTTAAATCTTGATCAAAGGTAAAAAAGTCCCCCTAAATTTCTGCTTGCTATCTACTATTCCTGAGAATTTTGGTTAGCCCAAAGGCTAATCCAAGCCATAAGTAAAAAAGAAATGGCCCAGGTTCCGTATTCAGGATGGAAGCAACACAGGACTAGCAAGAAGTAATAAATTGGCGCCAGTACAAAACCAATTAAAAACTTCCAGGTACTGGTAAACACTTCATCTTCCATTTTAGGAGCGATACCAAACAACCAAATCCAGTACAAAGGGAGGTGAAAAATCTTCATCAGTTTGTTTCGAAGTGACCCAAAAGATTTCACTTGATAGGAAGTAGGTTTGCCGGAAAGAAAATGTTCAACCTCTTGCTTATTCGTTACATCGACTTGATTTTCTAATAGGTTGGCCAAGGTTTCAGGATAAGTTGCATCAGGGATATCCACCACCAAAGCTTTCAATGCTTCCTCAACCTGTTTGGTTAGTTTGAGTGCTTGAGTAGGATCCGGGTTTACCGAAATGCTTTCCCCTAAGATGATTCGGACCACCCCAGCGGTTCTTTTGTGGGCGCTGTATTGAATGCTTACAGGGATCACCACAGGATTGAGTTCTGGACATTCTGCAAGGGCTCCGTATGCCATGCGGGTGAATCCTTTACTGAGAGGGCGTATATTCCGTATTATGCTATGATTGCCTTCGGCAAAAATCAAAACAGATCCATTTTGCTGTAGGACTTGATTTGTTTTTTGAAAAGTCTGTTGGTTTTGAGGAATAGTGGAAAACCCATCCAAAACACGATAGACAGGTAGCATTTGAATGAGGTTCAACAAATACGCTGCTACTGGATTTTTAAATACAGCAGCACGAGTTAAAAAATAGGGCCGAATTGAAATATGGGTTGCAACTAATAAGGGATCAATTAGCGCATTTTGATGGTTGGCAACTAAAATAAGGGGCTGATTTTTGGGGATGTTTTCCAGACCTTCCACCACGATTTTTTTGTAATAGACATGCAACCCTATTTTTAGTAAAAATCGCAATGCTTTATAAATCAACCTTCTCATACGTACTTTTTCCAGATGCTGGCCAAGAGAATTCCAGATAGGAGATGCCAAATTCCCCACCAAGCAGTAATTAAGGCCATCCCGCCCAAGCCTGCGAAAAAACTAAATATGAGGACCAGCCCGAGTCCTGAATTTTGAATGCCTGTTTCGATGGTAATCGTCTTCACATCTTTTGAAGGCAATTTTGCGAGTTTAGCCATGAGAAATCCACTGCTTAGCGCTACAAAATTATGTGCCAGTACCCAAAGGAAGATGGCACCGATGTAGGTTTTAAATAGTTCGTGATTTCCCAGAAGGGCAAGAAGCACTAAAGCTCCAAAAATCACCAAGCTAAGTGGTTTGATTGCTTTTGCTAATTTTTTAGCCAGCTCTGGAAATTTGGAGGTGGTCAAAATTCCGAGAAATAATGGAATACCAAGGATCAGTCCGATGGTCAAAAAAACTTCTAGCGTGTCGAGTTGAACTTCTCGTAGGAGTTGGGCGGTGGGAGCATAGTTGCCGGCCCAAAAGGAAAAGTTAAATGGGGTGAAAAAGATTGCTGCAACACTCGATACGGCAGTTAAGCTGACTGAAAGTGCTACGTTTCCTTTGGCAAGGCTAGTCAAAAAATTAGAGATATTTCCACCTGGGCAAGCCGCTACCAAAAACATCCCCAAAGCAACGCTCGGAGGAGGGTTGAGAAGCGAAACTAACACCCAGGTGAAGAAAGGCAATATGAAAAACTGGGAGATTATTCCGATCAAAAATCCTTTCGGATTTTGGACAAGGTATTGAAAGTCTGCCCATTTCAACTCTAAGGCTACCCCATACATGATGATTGCGAGGGCGATATTGAGTCCTAGCAAATTGTCTGGAGAAAAATTGAGTTGTACTGAATCTAGCGCATTGGGTGGAGCCATTGCTCTAAAATCATGTTATTCTAGGAAAAATCAAAATGAAAGGGATGCATTCACTTGGTTTTGGTCAGCTAGGGGATTCAATAATTTAATTTTCTTCTACTTTCCCGATTCCGTTAACTTCTTTTTTAATGATTCGGGGATTTCCAGAGTAGCTTACCTTTCCGATGCCATCTACGACTAGGGAGAGATCACCTTCACAGTGTATTTCCACTTTTCCAATACCCGAACTGTTTACCTCCATGTTTTCAACAATCAGTTGAGAGGCATCCAATTTTCCGACACCATTGTTTTCGAAAATTGCCCTAAATGCGTTCCCTTTAAGTTTAATATTTCCGACCATATCGAAATTTGCATCAATTTCTTGAGCCTCCAGTTCCAATTCTAGGTTTCCTACTCCATTGCCTACCAACTTGAGGTTACCTACTTTAAACAGCCCATTCGTTTTGACATTCCCTACACCATCGTAGTTTAATTCTGTTAGTTCCCTGAGAGCAATTCTTATTTTGAAATCTCCTTTATTGAAATTGAATCCGCCAATTTTTTCCATTTTAAGTACCAACAAATCTCCTTGTTGGTCAATGGTCAACTTATCGATAAGTTCTGCTGGTCCTTCCACTTCAATTGATTCTTCATTCGATTGTGAAAGGATCAAATTGAATACCCCATCAGTTTGTAATCTTTTCACTCCACTAAGAGTTTTTTTCTCTTGGATTTCGTTTTCCGAACTATAGGAGTCACTTGATTCACAGGAGGAAAAAAGGGCGAATAGGAGAATTGCGAGAACATAGAAGATAGCTTTCATAAGGAGTTCGTAGTTTAATTTTGATTAGCTAAAAGTAGACCAATAAAAAAAAATGTCTTTTTAAGCCAAAATTGGGCTTCAACTAAAAAAGAGCTGTTCGTAATCGAACGACTATTTCTTCCATTGTCCACTTTCGGAGGGCTAATTACGAGATTTTTATCCTTGGAAAATTAAAATTCCCATCGCGTAAACAATCCATAATTTTCCCGAGCTACTTTAGATTTTCCATAAGCATCAAAATTAGCACCTAGTCCAAAGCCTAATGGTCCTTTTTTAAGACCTGCTCGAAGGTATAGGAAACTTCTATTGTGAAAGCCTTCTGCCATATTTTGGTTATAGGTGAGCTGCAGGCGACTGTAAAGGGACCATTTCTCAGTCAAGGCTGGCTTGTATTCGTAAAGACCGAAAAATTTCACATTCTGAGCACCACTCAATTGATAGGAAAGTACGCTGATGGCTAGAATTTCTTTGGTAGCCTTACTATGGGTGAGACCAAGGGTGGTTCCGAATCCGGCCACTGAATTGGCCTCTGCACCGGCAGCAAGTGAAAGTCCGGAATTCCCTAAAGAATAGTTTAACTGAAAGGGGATGACTACGGAATCACCGAGTCGCTTCCCTTTTCCATAATTTTCGGAGAAGACGGCAATCGCCAATACGCTAAACTTGCTTTTAGGGGTGAAATTTCGCTTAAATACCAATTGGAAATCCAGCCGATCTTGGCCAAACATAAATTCCATGGGGGTGGGTGGATTCGGAGTCTGGGCCCAGCCATCCATTATTGGATATAGAAAAAAGGAACAAAAGCACAAAAGTGGAAGTTTAAATTTCATTTTACAGATCATTGAGCCAAATCTAAATTTAATGGAAATCCAAGAAAGAAATTAGACTTTTACCACGCCACCAAGGTTTAATTACACCTCAAAAAAAATAAACAAACAAACAAACCGTATCGATTTAATACAACGATTTTAACTGAGTTAATTGGATTCTATTGATGACCTTTTTTTAAATTCTTGAAAACAAAAAGTGGATTTTTAAAGATTTGAAGTTGGTATTTTCTTTTTGCGAAAGCTTTTTGGACAATTAAATAGCCTATTCCTGTAGAAAAAACTCCAATCAATGCTCCTGCCCAAATATCAACCAGAAAATGCTGCATAAGGTAAACTCTACTCATGCCCACTAGTAGAGCAATTCCCATTAAAATGGAATGTAGTTTGAATTTTTTTGGTAGTACTAAATAAAAAAATGAAGCAAGCATAAAAGCCGTTGCAGTATGGCCTGATGGAAAACTACCCCAATGATGTAGGGTAACTCCTGGAACTTCATAAAAAGGTACACCTTTAAAAAATTCAGCAGGCCTTGGCATCCCTTCAAATAACCATTTTTTACCTATATGAACCAATAGAAGATGGATTCCAGATGCCAAACTGATTAGTACTAAATAACAGTATTTATGAAAAAGGAAAAGGAATATTGGAACAACAAGAATTAGTCCATCACCTAAATGCGTTACATAAGAAAAAAAAGAATCTAAATAAGGATGATGATGGGTATTGATATACAATTCAATTACACCTTTTTTATAAAATGGCAAAAAAATAAGCCCTAATACCAACACTACTAAAAAGTAGTTTCCAAGAATTGCTAATTTCTTTTTTCGAGCCTTCACTTGTTAAAAATACTGGCTCGTTTCGTAATACCCTTTAACTGAACATTAGGCTACTATTAAGTTTTATAGCATAATCAGTTCAATTCCCTCAAATCCACAGGAACCACACGTGAGACTCCAGCTTCAATCATGGTAATGCCATAGATAATATCCGTACTGGCCATGGTTCGTTTGTTGTGCGTGACAATGATAAACTGACTTTCTGCACTAAACTGCTGGATGATCTGATTGAATTTATCAATGTTGGCATCGTCAAGTGGTGCATCTACTTCGTCAAAAATACAGAAAGGGGCAGGCTTTAACAGGTAGATTGAGAATAGCAAGGAGGTGGCCGTCAAGGTTTTTTCACCTCCGCTCAACTGATTGATGGTCAATGGACGCTTGCCTTTTGGCTTGGCCATAATTTCGATGGCAGACTCTAAGGGATTTTCTGGATCTACCAAGGTCAGATCGCAATCGTCTTGCTCGGTAAATAGGGAACGAAATACCCGTACAAAATTCTCTTTGATCTTACCAAACGCATCCAAGAAGGTTTCTCGAGCTACTAAGTCAATCTCCGAAATTGTGGAGAGGAGGGAGTCCTTGGCTTTAATCAAATCCTCTTTTTGGGTAGTGATGAAATCATAACGAATCTTGATTTCATCGTAGGCTTCCATAGCCATGGGATTAATGGGGCCAATTTTATCAAGTCGGTCCTTTTGCTTGTGAACTAGCTCCTTGAGCTGATCTTCTTTAAAGGCAGCAAATTCTTCGTCTAGTGCCGGATTTTCGGACATCAGGGCTTCCAGGTCCAGCTCAAACTCTACATTCAAGCGTTCCTTCATCCCAGCCATTTTGAGACGAATTTCATTGATTTGCGACTGTAGGGCAAGCACCAAATCATCGTAACCTTCCTTGGCTTTTTGCAAACTTCTTATTCGCGTATCCAGTTCGTCAATCAGCCCTCGAGTACCGTAATAGACTTTTTCTGCTTCCGTTACCCCCAATTCAATGTCCTCTTTTTCGGTATAAAGCGCGATCAATTCATCGTCTTTTACTTCATTGTTGTCCAAGAGGGACTTGATTTCAGCGTCCAATTGGCCGAGTTCTTCTTGGGATCTTTCGATCCGCTCTTTTGAACTTTCAAACGCACTTTGCTTGAATTCGATTTCCTGCTCCGCATTACTCACGCGGTTCAACTGCTGGATATAGGTAATATTTTCTTGATTGAAAAGTTGAGACTTCTCTGCAAGTAGCTTGTTGACTACCTCCAACTCCTCTGTTAGGAGAATCAATTGTTCGTTTAATTCATCGAAAAGGGCTTTTTCTTGGGTAAGTTGTGGCTGGATTTGCGCTAAACTTGCATCTAGGCTCTCAATTCGTGCCAAGATGTCCTCTCGTTTAGTGGCATTGGATGTAAGTAATTCGGAAAGTTGTTCCTTTTTGGTACGAACCGATACAAATTCAGAATTGAGCACTTGTAAGTTGGCCTGACTATCTTCCAAGGCTTTTTTGTAGCTCAACTCCTTCAATTTGGTCAGCTCTCCCAACTTTTGGTCCAGGTTGGCCCGTGAGGTGCTTACTTTTTTGTTCAGTTCCTTGATTTCCTTCTCTAGCTTTTCTAGGTTTTTGGCTCTACCAATTCGCTTACCTTCAAACAAGCCAACAGAACCCCCGGAAAGGGAAAATTTCTTCTTGATGTACTTACCAGATTCCGAAAGGAAAACTCCTTCTTTTTGGCTTGGAAAGTCAGCATAATCCCCCTGAACGATGTAGACATTATCCAGAATGTAATTGATCAAGCGACTGTATTTGACATCAAACTCGATGATCTCTGTTGCAGCGCGTGCATTTGGAAAGATCTGGGATTGACTTGGAGAAAACTGTTCAAAATGGGCTAGGATGAAAAAATTCGCCTTTCCTCTGGCTGCATCGCTAAGCAATTGTATGGCGGAAATAGCCTCGGCTTCCGTATCTACCACGTAATAGTTAAGGTAATTTTCCAGGTAATTTTCGATGGTGACCCGGTACTTTTCATCAGTAGTAAGGAGATCGGATAGGAGGGGAACATCCTTGCCCCAACTTGGATTCTTCTTCAAAAATTTGATGGCTTCGGGAAATCCTTCCAGATTTTCAACCAAGGACTTGGTCAAGTTGAACTCATTCGTCTTTGAATCCAGTTTACGGGAAACTTGAGTTAATTCCTCACGGATCATTTCAACGATTCGGCTCGTTTCTTCAACTTTTTGATCTTGGTCCTCCTGCTTTTGCTTAAGTAGGTCAAAAGCCTCCTGGGCCTCATCGAGTTGTGCCTTGATCAGCGTTAAATTTTGTTCAAAATCTGCGAGACTCGCTTCCTGCGAACTATCGTCTGAGGAGGTACGCTCCAGTTCTTGTTTGAGGGTGGACCATTGAATTTGCTTGATTTCAACTTCTTTACCCGCTTGGTATACACGCTCTTTGATTTGGGAAACCTGCAGACTGAGTTCCTTGTGCTTCTCTTGCTTTTCTGAAGCAGCAGTTTTTTGAAAGTCGTAGGCTTCCCGTAATTGGGCAACTAGCACTTCCTTTTCTGCCAAGATCTTTTCAGCCGCCTCTTTCTCTTGTTCGAGGGATCGTATTGCAAATGCCGCTCGTTCATTTGATTTGCGGTCTTGGTCAATTTGTTCACGAAGGGCCTGTGACCGATCTTCTAGAAATCGGAGGCGCTCATTTTTTATTTTCTTATCTGATTCAAAGGTCCTGATTTTGTTGACCTGCTCGTTGAGGGCTTTTTGTCTAGAGGCGAGCAACTTTTCTTTTCCAATCAGGTCTGCCTTAGCAGCACTCAATTGGGCTTCTAGTTCCGCAATTTGAGTTTGAATCTCCAACTTTTGGTCAGACTCCTGTTGGATTTTGCTTTGTGAATCCACTAGGGCAAGTTGCAATTGCTCCAAGGATTTTTTGGCCAGATTGATGCTAGCCACTCGGTACTCTGCCTTAATTTCGAAGTATTTGGATGCCTGTTTGGCTTGCTTTTCTAAAGACTTGAGGTTTTTATCAATTTCAAAAAGCAAGTCTTCTACCCGTGAAAGGTCTGCATCTGTATCCTCCAACTTTCGAAGTGTTTCCCGCTTGCGATTTTTAAACTTGGAGATTCCAGCGGCTTCTTCAAAAAGTTCACGACGGGAATTATTCTTGTCATTGAGCAATTCATCGATCATTTTGAGTTCAATGATCGCATAGGAATTGGAATTGATGCCTGTATCTAAAAATAAGTTGGTGATGTCCTTCAGTCGGCAGGTGACTCCATTGATTTGGTATTCACTTTCCCCACTGCGGTAGTACCTTCTGGTAATGGTCACATGGGTATATTCGGTGGGGAGTAGGTTCTTGGTGTTTTCAAAGGTGAGGGACACTTCTGCCAAGTTGGTTGGCTTTCTATTTTTAGTCCCGTTGAAAATCACATTCTCCATTTTATCGGAGCGGAGCATTCTAGATTTCTGCTCACCCAATACCCAGCGAATCGCATCAACGACATTGGATTTGCCACAGCCATTAGGACCCACCACACCCGTAATGCCTTTGTCAAAATGGATCACCATTTTGTCTCCGAAACTTTTGAATCCTTTGATTTCCAGCTTACTAAGTAGCATTACTAATTTTTAGGGGGAATAAAGGGTCAAAATAGCTCGATTCTAGGAATTTGGCAAAAAAATCGAAGGAATAGGAGTTGTTTTTATGGAGAAAATTAAATGATCCGAGCTACAAAAAATTGGGTTGGTTCGTAATTACAACTTTTTGGTTTACCTTAACTCCATGGAACTCGGACAAATCATCTATGTCGTAGCCATTGTGGCTTATTTTCTATATCGGGCAAGTTCAAAAAAGAAGCCTGAATCTCTTCCAGAGGGAGAAAATCCAGCCCCTGAAGCTCCTCAAAAAGGGTTCACTTTCGAGGAATTACTACGTGAAATTCGGGAAAGCCAGGAGCCAAAAATTCCTGAAGTGGTTGTTGAAACACCTCCGGTCCAAATGGAAGAGGCCGTTCCTAGTTCTTCAAATCCTAAAAAATCCAAGAGACAAGCACTGCCGCATCAGGAAGTAGTGGTGGCTGAAGGAATAGATGTAGAGGCAGAAAGTTCAAGAAGAAATGCTAGGCAGCAGTTTTATGCGCAAACAGAGTCCACTACAGCGATAACACCAAGTGTTCGACCTAAAATCTATGAGCTTCCTGTGGAAAACCGAAACCCTTACGCAGAACTCTTGAAGAATCCCAAATCTTTTCGAGATGCTGTGGTGGTAAGTGAAATTCTTAAACCCAAACATTTTTAAAATTCCGAAACCTTTTTTATTCAAATCAGTTTATTACTTGTGAGTTACAAGTAAATCTAAATCAACTGGAAATGAAAAAAGATCAATTTTTACAATCGGGTAGTCTTTCTGAATCTAGAAGACAATTTTTAGAAAAAGCAGGATTAGCGACCGTCTTAGGATCTTTTGGGATCGCATTCTTTACTTCTTGTGTGAGTTCTGAGGAACCTGATGATTCAACGCCGCCTCCGGGTTCAAGTTCTTCCAATGGAATTACAGTTTCCGGATCCACGATACAGGTGAATCTAACCATTCAAACCCGGTTGGCCACTTCAGGGGGATGGTTACTGATTGACTCTGCAAAAACACTGGTGGCCAATCTCAATGGGACTTTTGTGGCTTTGACCTCGGTCTGTACTCACTCTGGCTGTTTCGATAGTTGGACTTTTGCGAGCAGCAAGTTTACCTGTACCTGTCACAACTCTATTTTTGATACTGCTGGGCAAGTTCTTCAAGGTCCTGCCACGCAGCCTTTGCAGGTGTATACCACTTCTGTTTCAGGTACTACGCTTACAATCAATAAGTAACGGTATTTTCTAGACTATCTTTTCTTCCGTTCACCTCCTTTTGGGTCTCAATTCAGGTATGGATTGAGGCCTTTATTTTTTTCAAAAATATTGACAAATAGTGTCAAAATTTAGTTTGACAATTTTCATTCCATTATTTTTGGACACTAATCGTCAAAAATGCCATGGCCAAATCAACTCCTATTGAGCAACAAAAAATCTTGCGCGTTTTTAAGTTAATCAACCTTTTGCAAGGTACCATTGGGAAGCCTGTTCACCGCCTCGCGGAATTGTTGCAAACGGACGAGCGGACCATTTACAGGTACTTCAAACTTTTGGAAGCTTTGGGATTTGTGGTGGTGAGAGAATTTAGCAAGTACAAGATCCAGGAGCGCCCAGAATACTTACCTAAGCCAAGTTCGGGTACATCTTTTTCTCCTGAGGAGAACCAATGGCTCAGTACAATTTTGGAAAGTCAAGGTAAAGGGAATGCGCTAAAAGATGCGGTAGTGCAAAAGCTCAACCTCCAATCGGAAGTTCAATTGAGCACGGAGGACCTATTCAAGGCAAATCTTGGTCGCATGGTGGACCTTATTGCCCAAGGGATCACTCAGAAGAAGCAAGTTTGGATCAAGGATTACTATTCATTACGCAGCGATACCGTATCTGATCGCCTAGTAGAGCCGGTAGGATTTACTTCCGATTACGAGCACATTCATGCGTTTGAACTGGAGAGTCAAACCATGAAGATGTTTAAATTGGAACGGATGGGAGAGGTGGTTATTGCTTCTGAAGGTTGGAAGTTTGAATCTGCCCATGAACTCCCAGAGCAAGCCTTGTTTGGATTTACAGGAAAGGGAAAGATTCACATCAAACTCAAACTGAGTAAGAAAGCCTACCAATTGATGGTCGAAGAGTATCCAACGGCCAGACCTTTTATCCAAATCAAAAACCGAAATCACTACTATTTTGAAGGGGAGATTCCGCACTTACCTGGCTTGGCTCGATTTATTCTGGGGCTCCCTGGAGAAATCAAAGTAGAGGAGGGGAATGAACTCAAAGCCTACCTAGCAGAGCAAATTCAAAAAGGGTTTTATTGACCCTAGTTCAGTAAAAGAATTACTTAAGCTTGGTGCTCTTCCCGAAGCAGGTCGTTAATGGTTTTTACGGGATTGAACGTGATTATGGGTACTTCCACAAAAAGGGTGTTCCAGTTTGCCATAGCCCCATTCCACAATCCAGGAAGTTCCAAGGCTTTAAGCACCTTTCCACTTTTTGATTTTTCGGTAATAAATCCTGTATTCATATCTCGAAACTGCGGCAGGTCAAAGGCCTGGCCACGGTAATCCCGAGTGCCACAAACCAAATCTACTGGATTGAAATGCGTAGATGCTTGAAAATGCTGTTTGGAGGTGGCGTCATTCAAATCAATTTGGGCAGTTTCTAAGATTTGAAGGGATTGGGTGCCGTCTTTTTCATGGATCCAAAAAGGGCCTCCGCCCGGTTCACCAGTATTTTTCACCATTCCACATACCCGAATTGGGCGATTCAACTTGGCATGAAAAAATGCCGCTTGCTCCGCTAGGCTAGCGTTCTGGATTCCCTCTGGAACTAGTCCCCCCAAATCCAAGACATACACTTCTTTTGCTTTGCTTACCGATTTAAAGGATACTTCTTCAAGTGCTCTTAAGGCTTCAAATATACGAGATTGAACTTCTAGCAAAAGGCCAGCAAGGGCCATTTTGTAGGATTTCGTCACTGGCTTTAGCCGATCAGGAACGACATTATCAATGTTTTTGATAAAAATCAGGTCCCCGGCTACCTCATTTAGATTTTCAAGTAAGGCTCCATGACCTGAGGGTCTAAACAAGAGGCTCCCATCCTCTTCCAGGAAGGGTTCATTTGATTCGTCTACAGCAATGGTATCGGTGGATTTTTTTTGATGGGAATAGCTGACCTTAAATACCAATCCAGTTGATTCCTGAAGTCGAGGAAGGTGCTGGTTTATTTCCTTGACAAAGCCTTCTTCGTGTTCAGGCGAAACAGTGAAATGGATGCGGACCTGCTTGTCCCTGCCTACGCCGTACTGAATTCCTTCGATTAAATGTTCCTCCGCAGGGCACCGGTTTGCATTTCCATAGGCATGGAACTTCAATAGACCTTTGGGGAGGTTACCGTAGTTTAAGCCTGTTTCTGTAAGCAAGGCGGCTACCAATTTCTTGTATTCCTTGTTTTCCAGCAAAGAAGCAATGGATTCGCCTTCTTGTTGAAGTACTCCATCTAAGTCTTGGAAAAAAGCAAACTTGCTCAGGTTCCCAATAAATTTCTGGGTGAAGCCATTTTTTGATAAATCGCCGTCTGTTTCTAAAAAGGAGAAAAGATCCTTAAACATGCGACTGGCAGCACCAGAGGCAGGAACAAATTTGACGATTTCTAATTCTGGAGCCCGACGGGAGAAAAAACTTTGGTAATGCTGTACTTGATTTTCATTCCAAACCTGGATTCCTCGAGCAGAAGTAGCAGGGCACAGCAAGCTCAAAAAAGGAAACCCTTTTTTGAAACTTTCCAACTGTCCTTGTACAGCTTCAACCTGCTTGCCTTGTGCAGTTATTTTTTGGGTGAGTGTTGCGTCCATGGCTGGATAGTTTAGGATAAACTCAAGTAGTTAAAGTAAACTGATTATCTGCTTTGTTACCAGTAGCCAAAGAAAAATAAACCATGAAGTTTCTTTAGGTGAGCTATGGTCTGTGGACAGTCGTCTGTCGACGATTATCCGCAGAAATCCAAGGATGCTTTAAGCTACTAGTGTGCTTGCGGATAGACCTAAAAGGTAATTTACTTTCTGCAAAATCTCAACACCTTCTAGGCTTTTATTTGGTGGAATTAACCCGTAATCGTCTCAAGAAGTTGAAATCGAATGGGATCTCCAACCCTTTTCTGCGCCAATTTGGATTGCCCATCTTCAGTCAGGTGCAGGATTCGGGGATACCCACCCGTCACCCCTGCATCCCGCATCAAGACAATGATCTTTCCTCCAGAGGTCAATTGCACTGTTCCTGGAAAAACAGGATTGGTGGGGAGATCTTCCAGTGGGTTGGGAACGAGTTCTTCCAACTGAATGCCCATTCGATTACTGAATTTGGAAACATGGAAGATGGAAGAGTGGATTAATTTTTGTTGCGCTGAGGACAAAAGTGCCCAATCAGCACCATGATAGGCTTCGATTTCAGGTGATTCAAACCAAGAAGTTTCCCACTTGGGTTTTGCTCCAAGTGAACTGGGTTGAGGGATTGGGATGTAGGACAAGACCTTCGGGTAACTTCGAATGGAAGGAGAAGTGATCGATTCAAAATCGCTTCCTGACCCTAGGTAACGCTCCACCTGAAATCCACCTTGAATGCATAGGTACAAACGGCTACCGGACAGGAATTTGCCAACTTCAAGGAGATCTCCTCCTGCAATAGCAATTAAACTTGGATTGGTAATTGGAGTTTGGTTTAGGCTTGCCATCACTTTTGCTCCCACCAAAGAGATATGGCAGATTTGATCAAATTGAATTCTTAGACCAGGTTGAGCCATTTCCAAGGCCACTGCAGTGTTGAAGTTTTTAAGGAGGTGATTTGCCCAGCGAAAACTCCTTTGATCCATTGCCCCAGAGCTAGGAATGCCGTATTTAGCTCCTCCGTGACGTCCTTCATCCTGAAAGGAAGTGCCTGCTGGGCAGCGCAGCACTACCGCTTTACCAAGGTGTTGACTCATTTCCGAAGGAGTTTAGGATAAAGTTCATTCCAGTTCTGGAATTGGGCCGCACTGATGGGTACAAATTTAATTTGTTCCCCTGGCTTAGCCCAAACCGGGCTAGGCTGCTTGGAATCAAAAAAGGTAAGGGGACATCTTCCGATAATGTGCCAACCCCCAGGACTTTGCATGGGATAGATGCCCGTTTGGGCACCTCCTATGGCCACAGAGCCAGGCGGAACGGAAAGTAAGGGCACGCTTTTTCGTGGAGCATGAAGCATTGGAGGAAGGCCGTTTAGGTAGAAGAACCCTGGCAAAAATCCAAAGAAATGGATTCTGTAATTCGGTTCGGTGTGGAGTTGGATAAGTTCCTTTAAGCTTAGATTTTTGGATTCAGCTAGGGAGTTTAGATCTTGCCCATAGTCGGGTTCATAGCATACAGGTACCTGCCAGATTGCATGGGATAACTCCATTGGTGGAAGTTGGAGGTTCTTTACCTGGGCTAAGAACTCCTGTTGGTTATTGGGGTTTTTCCAAACCAAACTGATGCGTGTAAATCCCTGGCGCGCTTCCGTTAAGGCATCCGAGAAATTAGATTGAATGTAAGTCAAATAGGCCAATTGGAATCCAAGCAGTTCATCGGTTGGGAGCTGATCCCATACCAATTCCCCAAAGGTTGGGCTGAGGAGTTGATAGTTTGGAATCATGTCCAGTACCGCTTTCTAAGGATAGGTAAAAAGTCAACAATGCCTGGATTATCGCCATGAAAGCATAGGGTATCAGCCTGAATAGGCAATTGAACACCTTCCCTACTCAGCAATTCCCCATCAAAAAGTAAGCGCATGATTTGAGGTTCAACGAAGGAGATATCCTGAAGCAAGGAACCTGATAGGGTTCTTGAACTGAGCAGGTAGTCTGCCGTGTAGGTTCTGTCTGCAAATACTTCCAGCCGAATCGAGAGGCCTTTTTCCCTTGCCTTTTTCTCCAATTCAGAATGTGGAGGAACTAGCAAGGGAGTTTGCGCGTAATTTTCTTCTAAAAAATCAGTCAATAGAGTGGCTAGATTCGAATCTTTTGCGGCGTCATTGTAAAGCGCGCCGTGAAATTTAATGTGATCTAGGTTTAAATCATGGGAACGGGCGCTTCTCGTAAACCATTCAATTTGTTGCCGGATGGATTCGATCAGTTCTTCGTTTGGAATAGAAATTGAAACTCTTCCAAAATTTTCTCGATCCGGATAGGAGGGATGTGCCCCCACTTTTTTGCCGTATTTGATGGCTAAGGCTAAGGAAGCATTCAAACTCTCCTGTGTACCAAAATGTCCCCCACAAGCCAAACTGGCTACATCTACAAAAGGAAAAATTTGTTCCTCCCAGGCTACCCCCTCACCCAGGTCGCAATTGATTTGGGGTAGAAAAAGTGGTTTACTGGGGTGTTTTAAATCAAGCATGGAGGGTTCTTCTGTCGAATTAGGTTAAAATCTCGACTACCCTTCCATTTACTGGATCTACCACCACCCGAATAGTCACCGCATTGTCTTTTGTTTTGAATACCACCACATAGTTGCCATTGGTCCAAGCGGCTACTTCGGCTTTTGTCCAATCTCCGAGAATCAAAGATTTTTGTGCTGGACTCAAGGCGGTGTAGGCGATGTTTCGGTAGACATTTAGAGGATCCTCAGGGGATTCTACCGTGCAGGCGAAGAGTAAGGTGCCAAGAAGTGCAAAAAAAAGGATTTGGAATTTCATAGGAGTAGCGCTTTACTTCTCAAATTTGAAAAAAATTCCTTTCTTGACAAGGATAAACTGAACTAAGTAAATCAAATGCCTCTGAATTCAAAACTCCCTCAGGTAGGAACGACCATTTTCACAACCATGTCCCAGATGGCCCTGGAGGAAAATGCGATTAACTTGGCTCAGGGATTTCCAGGCTTTGGATCAGACCCAGCCTTGCTGGAATTGGTGGCCAAGTATACTCACGGAGGACAAAATCAGTATGCGCCCATGTCGGGAGTTTCTGAGTTAAAACTTGCATTGGCCCAAAAGACCCAACTCACACAAGGTTATTTTCCAGACCCAGATTCGGAGGTAACGATTGTATCTGGAGCCACAGAAGCGCTTTTTGCAGCCTTTACGGCTGTGGTTCGCCCTGGAGATGAAGTGATTGTCTTGGAACCTGCCTACGACAGTTATGTGCCTACAATCCACTTAAATGGGGGTATTCCCATTTTTGTAGCCTTAAATCCTGTCGATTTTTCCATAGATTGGGAGTTAGTGGCCTCCAAAATCACTTCCAAAACCCGAGCCATCGTAGTCAATAGCCCACACAATCCGAGTGGGCAGGTGTGGAGCAGGGAGGATGTGGAGCAATTGGCTTCCTTGGTATCGAAGTTGGGTATTTATGTAATTAGTGATGAAGTGTACGAACACATCTTATTTGATGGGAGAGTTCATATTTCATTGGGAGGGCATCCCATCTTACGAGCGCACACCTTTGTTTGTGGTTCTTTTGGAAAAACCTTCCATGTCACCGGTTGGAAAATTGGCTATTGTATTGCGCCAAAGCTCATAAGTCAAGAATTTCGGAAAATCCACCAATACTTGACTTTTAGCACCGTCACTTCAATACAATTTGCACTAGCCGAATACCTGAAAAATCCCCAACATTACCTGGATTTGCCGACCTTTTACCAAAAGAAGCGGGATTTGTTTGTCAGCGGTTTGAAATCCACTCCTTTTACCCTTCAAGCCAGTCAGGGAAGTTTTTTCCAGTTGGTGTCCTATGCGCATCTCAGCAAAAAATCCGATGTGTTGATCGCTGAGCAGATGACTCGGAGGCTCAAGGTAGCTTGTATTCCCATTTCCGTATTCTATTCAACTGGACAGGATCAGCAGGTGCTTCGCTTTTGTTTTGCTAAAAAAGAAGAGGAATTGGAAGAAGCTCTGCGGCGAATCCAAAACATTGAAACACTTTTTGATTAAATTTGTGATAAATAATTGGGATTATCCGCTATCATGTCAGTAGCTCAGCTCGACTATTTAAAACCTGCGGATAATCGTCGATAGGCCTCGGCCCACAGGCAGAACACAGTCAACAGTCCACAGCTCACCTAATTGAAGCTCAAACCTTTTTTGTTTGGTTAGGGGTGAAAAAGCGGTTAATCAGATAAATAAAGCACTGAAAATAAATTAGTTATAAAAACATCTCTAAATCAAAACTTAAATTAAAATTTTTCATGAAATCCTTTCTTGTTTGTTTTTTTATTTTGGCCTTTGTCGGGATTTCAAGAGCCCAGGAATCTGAGTTTACCCAGTGGAAATTCAAAAGGCAAGCTGAGTTGACTGGAGAAGACGGTTGGCTTAATTTGGTAGGTTTGTATTGGATGGAGGTTGATTCTCCCTTTTTGGAAGAAGTGAATGGGACTACTCTTGGCTTTGCGGCGAAGTTTGGTTCAGCTACCTTAGGAAAGTTTGATTTTGGAAAAGATTCGGTGTGGTTTGAACCGACAGAAGTAGCTCTTCAAAAGAAGTCCAATGTTGCACCTTCCAAAAGGATGCTGGTGTACCCTATTGCCTACGGCACTGGTGGAGGGGTTTACTACAAGAATTGGAAGTGGACCATTATTCAGCGGGGCGGAAATTATGCACTCCGATTGCGTGATCTTAATCATCCAAAGCTTCAAAATTTCACTCCTACGCCCACTTTTAACTACAATCCAGCCTTCCGGTTTACTGCAAAGTTGATACCTAAATTCAATCAAACCCTTGAGATCCCTAATGTTTTGGGACAACTGATCTCCTGGAAGGTGACTGGAGTACTTCAGTTTGAACATGAGGGACAAAAATATGAACTTTTGGTTTTGGATGAGTTGGGTAAACTTTTTGTGCTATTCTCCGACGAGACTTCCGCTTTGGAAACCTATCCCACAGGTCGCTACCTGTATGTCCATGCCCCTGATGTGAAAGGTATGACGATCCTTGATTTCAATTATGCCTACAATCCTCCCTGCGCCTACACGGAGTTTGCTACTTGTCCCATCCCTCCCAAATCCAATCGGCTACCTTTCGCAGTTCCTGCAGGAGAAAAGATGCCTGAAGGGCATGAATAGGGTTTGGGCATAAAGCAAGGAGTAATCCCCTTTCTTATTTCAATGCCTCACGGCAAAATTCCAAGCAACGCTGTACCTCAGTGACGGCATTTGAACCGGCAGGTACCTGGTATTCCAGTTCGATGGTGGCTGGGAAGGCGTATTTCTTTTTCTTCATCAAGTGCAAGATGTCTCCAATAGGAGTGTCACCTGATCCCCAAGCCACGTTTCCTTTTCCGTTGGCAGGAGTTTTACGATCCTTCGTGTGCATGCTTAAAATCCGACCCTGCTGCTTTTCGATTAAAGGAAGTAAATCCGTATGGCCAGCGGCAATGTAGTGTCCAGCATCGAGATTTAAGCCGTTGGCAGTACTTTGTGCCAGTGCTGTGTCCCAAAAAGTAAACGTTTCCTGTTCGTGCCCATGGTAGCCCACCGCCATGCGCTCTTTTTCTCCCAATTTCCCCAAACGCATCGTCTGTGCATCATCAGAAGGGTGCTCCAAGGTCACATGACTTGCACCAAGGGCTTTGGCTGCGCGCATGCCATAGACCACTTCCAAATCCGAGTTATTGGCACCAAAGGCATTGGGTTTGAAGGCATAGATGGATACACCCGCATCCTTGTACATTTTGCCCACCTGTTCAAACTTCTTCATGTCTGCATTGGCTCGCCAATCGGCAACAGTTTTGTTAAAGGCAGCACTTTGGGCTTGGAGGTCTGCAAGTTCCTTTTTTTCATCCTCATTTAGTGCTTCTCCACGACGCTGCTTTCCTCCCAATTGAAAAATTCGAGAACGATTGAAGGTAGGAGTAGGCATTCCAGCAAAACTCTCAGCCGGGTCTCCCATCAGTTCAATGGATGAAATACCCGAGTCAAGCACGTACTTGAGGGTGGCTTCTGCACTTTGATCTGCCATGGACCGGAAGGAGTAGGTGATGCAGCCGATCTGAACTCCATTGATCAGGGAATTTGGCTTACCAAGGGATTTGATGATTGCTGGTGCTCCTTGTAGCCAAGTGGGTGCGGTCAAGACTCCTGCAATTCCAAGTAGTGATTGTTGTAGAAACTCGCGACGGTTTTTCATGGGTTTATTGGTTGAGAATTACCTTCTTAAGGTAGACTATTTCTGAGGGTTTCTCAAAGATTTTTTACCAACGGCAAGGGAAACCATGGGTAGGGTTAAATTTTACTTCAGTTAATCTTTTCAATTAAAATCCAACGGCCTTATCGTCTCCTCTCGGATCAGCACCTCCTTCAAGTTTACCGTTTGCCAAGACGCGAATGGCATCTACTTTTCCAATGATGGGGCTATTTCCCTCGTTGATTAGATACCCTCTAGATTTGAGTTGCTCTACTAATGCCGCTCCAAAGGCTTTAGGTTCAAAGTTGACTAGGTCAGGCAGCCATTGGTGATGAAAACGAGGAGCATTAACTGCCTCCTGCATCCCCATGTCAAACTCATGCACATTGAGAATCGTCTGAAGCACGGAAGTGATGATGGTGGATCCTCCCGGAGTGCCCACAACCATGGCCAGTTTCCCTTCTTTTTCCACGATGGTGGGGGTCATGGAGCTCAGCATGCGCTTGCCTGGAGCAATGCTATTGGCTTCGGCTCCGATGAGGCCAAACATATTGGGGATTCCTGGCTTGGCGCTGAAATCATCCATTTCATTGTTCATGAAGAAGCCTAATTCCTCCACAAATACCTTGGACCCATAGGCTCCATTGAGGGTGGTAGTCACTGAAACGGCATTTCCATCTGCATCCACAATGGAATAGTGGGTAGTTTCCATGCTTTCGGAAAACTGTATGTCTCCTCTGCCAATGTCTGCCGACTTACTGGCTTTTTCGAAGGAAAAGTCACTCATTCTGGATTTTAAGTAAGATGAATCAAGTAACTGTTTGACAGGGATTTGTACAAAGTCAGGATCACCCAAGTAGTAATTTCGATCCGCATAGGCACGTCGTTCCGCCTCCACCAGTGCTTGAATGTATTCGGGGGAATGATGCCCTAGTTGGCGTAGGGGATAGGGTTCGAGCATTTTGAGGATTTGGCCCAAGGTGATTCCACCAGAACTAGGGGGTGCCATGGAAATGATCTTCAAATCACGGTAAGGAAATACGATGGGGTCTCTCCAGACAGCATGGTATTGTTTCAAGTCCTTTTTGGTAAGGATTCCACCCTTGGTTTGAAAATGATTGACCAAGATCTTTGCCGTCTCTCCTTTGTAAAACTCATTTTTTCCATTCCTAGCAATTCGCTCCAAGGTATTCGCGAGTGCAGGTTGTTTTAAGGTGTCGCCAGCTTTGATCTCTTTTCCAAAAAAGGTGTTTGGACCATTTACTTGAATGAAAATCTGCCGATGCATTCGTAGACTTTCGCCTTGATTTTTAGTCACTACATAGCCATTTCGTGCCAAATCAATAACGGGTTGAAGCACTTGTTTGGGTTTGAGTTTTCCAAACTTGGCCTGGGCTTCAAAAATGCCAGCCAAGGTGCCTGGTACACCCGAAGCCAAAATTCCTTGGGTACTTAATTGGGGGATGACATTTCCCTTTTCATCCAGGTACATATCTTTGGTGGCCGAGAAAGGGGCTTTTTCTCGGTAGTCTAGGCTCCCAATCCGTCCATCTGCCATGCGGTAGACCATAAATCCTCCACCGCCAAGATTACCCGCAAAGGGGAAAGTCACTGCCAAAGCCATTTCGGTAGCCATCATTGCATCAAAGGCATTGCCACCTGACTTGATGATCTCGATTCCTATCCGTGAGGCTTCCTCCCGCGCAGAGACCACCATGGCTTTATCGGCTATAAGCCCCTGCACTTTGGTCGTCTGACCCATACTTTGGGGAATAAAACCAACTGCAATTCCTAAAATGATTGCAAAGGAAAATACGTTTTGGGAGAAGGAGCTCATTTTCTTAGAAGAGTCGTGTTGAATAAGTTCAGAATTCGTTTGTATTCGTCAGTCCAGGAACTTGGGGTTACAAAACCATGGTCTTCTATGGGGTAAACGGCCATTTCCCAGTTATCCTTTTTCAGTTCAATCAGTCGCTGAGAAAGGCGAACCACATCTTGGAAGTGCACATTTACATCCAACATGCCGTGTGCGATGAGGAGATTGCCTTTCAAGCCCTCAGCAAAATAGATGGGAGAGGAGCGGCGGTAGGCAATGGGATCTTCTTCCGGGGTATTCAAAATATTTGCCGTGTAGCCATGATTGTAATGTGCCCAATCGGTCACTGAACGCAAGGCTGCCCCCGAGGTAAATAGATCTCCATGTTTAAATAGAGCCATCAGGGTGATAAAGCCTCCATAACTTCCCCCATAAATCCCGATTCGTCCTGCTTCGATTCCATGCTGCTTCATGAGGTATTGGGCTCCATCCACTTGATCGGAAAGGTCTTTGCCTCCCATGTGACGGTAGATCCCGGTACGCCAGTCGCGACCATAGCCTGCGGATCCTCGGTAATCAATATCTAGGACGGTGTAGCCTAGGTCAGTCAGGAGGTTATGGAAAAAATACTCTCTAAAGTAACTGCTCCACCATTTGTGGACATTTTGGAGGTATCCGGCACCATGAACGAAGAGGACGGCCGCCCCATTCTTTTTGCTAGGATCGGGTAGGTAAAGCCGTGCGGGTACTTGTGCACCATCCTGAGCAGGGAAGCGTACCAGTTGAGGGTCACGCCAAGCATAGTTTTTGAATTCCTCAGATCGTCCATCTGTAAGTCGGATGGGCTTGGCCCCAACCTTATTTTCTTGCACATACAATTCATACGGCACATTGGAGTAACTGTGTAAGATGGCAAGCTGCTTTTCATCTGGAGAAAGGACCACCTGATTTTCACCTTCCATGGAGGTCAACTGCTCCATCTTTCCACCCCATAGCGGCATTCGGTAAAAGTGCCGCTCGCCTGGATGAACTTCCGAGGTGGTCAAGTACCACGACTTTTTGTCTTTGGATAGGAAGGGATCAAATACTTCAAATTTTCCTGCTGTCAGTGCTTTTTTCTCTTTGGTCTCCACATGAACTAAGTACAGATGGGAATAGCCGCTTTCTTCAGATTGGAAGTACAGGTGCTTAGAGTCAGGGAGCCAACCCAAGGTGCCTCCCCAACCAATTCCTGGCCCAGCAATCCAGGCTTCGTCGCGCTGCCGGTCTAGGCTGGTTAAGGCTCCTGAGGTCAAATCAATGGAAGCTATCCAGCGATCCTTGTTGTCGATAGCTCTGGCTTGGAGGATGGCTTTGGTTCCGTCTGGGGAGAAGTAAGGTCCTGTAAGGGATACTTCTCGATTCTTTTTCTCCCAAGTTTTCTCTGGATAATCTGCTCTATAATCCGGAGCATCCTGAATTCCTGGAAGGTTGGAGGTAGTTACGTAATAGACGGTATCTCGGTCCAAATCATAAATTCCCAATTCCGTCTTACCTGCTTGTGTACCCACTTTAGGTCTGCTGTTGAGATCCTCGGTGTAGCCTGAGGCCGCAGCGTAGTCAGGCACTTTGGTATTTTTGTTGCCTGCTGGAGGAGTAAACACAGAGAAGGTCACGTAACGTGCATCAGGTGAAAGTTGCAGGTTGGAGAGATTTTTTCCTTCGGTATAAAACACAAACTCCCCCTGGACGGCTTCACGAATGCTGGCTCGGTAGGCTTGGGATGCTTGTTGGGCTTCTTTTCGCTTGCGAACCTCTTCCAGTAGGGCTAAATTTTCTTGTTCCAGAAAATTTGGTTTTCCTGTCTCCGCGGGTTTTCCTTTCGCTGGTTTGGATGCGTTGACGATGGAGGTAAGCTTTTCAAGACGATTATTTTTTCGATCAAAACGGTAAAAATTTAGTTCCGAACTAAAGGCGATGTAGTTTTCATTGGCGAGAAATTGGAGTTTCTCCAAAGGACCATACCAATCAAATAAGGAGGTTGTTTTTCCGTTTTTTACTTCTTCCAAAAAGATTTGATTGCCTTTTTTGTAAAGTTTTAGCCTTTCATCAGCAGCTAAAATATCCTCTTTTTTCAGTGTTTTTTCTTCTGACCACAGGACTTTGCTGGGTAGGGCTCCTGCAATCGCCTCAATTTTGTAGAGCGAGTCGGCCAGGTTCTTTTCGGGATTGTATTTGAAGTAAATCTGCTTGCTATTGGCGCTCCAATAAGGTCCCGATGGAAATGTTCCCATCCAACTTGGGTCGCGCATGATGGACTCTACGGACAATTGAGACTGTGCTGAGGCAAGGGAGTATACCCAAAGTAGGGGAAGAAGAAGAACGGTTTTACGAAGCATAAGGCTGTAACAAGTGAGTTTAATTCGGAACGGAGACCATTGGATGGTTTTTGAATTCCATGAACAAGAATCAAGGGTGTGTTCCTTGCAATTTATAAATCTAAGACTTTAGAGGTATTCCATTGGTGGAAATTACCTAGGTAATTTTTCAACAAGAGTTTTTTAACAATTGAGTAGCTAATGAGTTTTAAACTTTTAAGTAACCTTGAATGTGTACTCAGTTCTTTTGGGATTGGAAAGAATTTTAAAAATGAGGGAATCAAACAGAAACAAAAAGGGTGGTAATCGTTAATTTTGTGTGTTGAATCTTTTAGCTGATGCAGAAAAATAAAAAAATCTTCTTGTTGCTTTTTGTTTTATTCATGCTGGGCATTCTCTACGTGAGTTATGACATCTCTAGAAGAACCACTTTTCCAGGCTCTAAGGGTAATTTGAAAGAACGAATTTCTACAGAAGTTGAAAAATAGTAGGCATGATTGGAAAAAAGATTGATGTTGATCGTTTGGATCTGGATTTGATGAAAGAAAAGACGACTGAGAATCCTGGGATTTTGCCCTATGCACACCATGCAGGTAGTGCGATTATCAAACCAGAAGACAAGGGAAAGATTACAGGTAGGGCAGTAGCGGCAATGCATAGTCAGACCGATATGCAAATGGCCCAGATCTACGATCAAATGAAACTTTTGGCAGATCAAGCCAAGAAAATTCGGTCTCGTATCGAAGTTTCAGAACGCATTTACCAGGCTTCGATCTCCTTTGAACCCTTGATCAACCACCGCTATTTTCTCTACCAAAAAGAGGATGGAACGGATTTTTTAAGCATGATCGCCCCTGAAGAATGGGGAAGAAAAAAGAACTGGGCCAATTTTGTAGCTGAAATCAAATTATTGGCTGACCACACCTGGGAAATCCTTCGAGACGTAAGTTAGGACCATGGAGCACCTGATGACCAGGCAACTGGATCTAATCTTGAAGGAAGGAGGGGCTACTTACGATTAGCAGGTAGATTTTGAAGTTCAACCCCGCTACTTAGATGAGCGCAGTAAATCCTGGTTGACCGCTGCTTTGGAAGATTTAGGAGGAACAGGACCATTTCCCCTTTTTGAAAAAGTTCCGGTTGATTTAAAGTTGGGAAGAACCCTGCTGATTTGGGATGAGGATGTGAATTTTAACCGTTACCGTGGAATTAGTTTGCGATCCCCGATGTATGAAGAATTTCAGTATACCTTCTTTGAAGGGCACAAACGACTTTGTAGAACTTTTGAAAAAGAGGCATTAAAGGCGGGTATGTCCCAGCGAATTTGGGATGGTCCTCCACTGGCGACACGTATTTTTGGTCGCCCATCAGATCCTGGAGGTTTTCATGGTGTTGGTGCTACTGGATGGAAATTAAGCGCTTACAATCACTTGCAAGTGGATTTACTGACTCGTGTCCATGGATACAAATTGATCCGGTTAAGCCCCTACGAGACCCTCATGATTGGGGGCTCCTTGAAGCGATTGGATCAACTCTTAATTAATCCGAAGGAAGAGCAGCGAAACATGCTGTTTGGGTGGTTGATGCGGAAATTGGCCTTATAAGATTTAAGTAGAATAGGCTAGGATTAGGAAAAAAGTCCAAACATTTCTCGCTCAATTTTTTCTACAATTAGGGAAAAGTCTTCGGAGCGCTCCACAAAATCTAACTTGTTGACATCTATAATTAACAGCTTTCCTTCTGTGTAACCCGCAATCCATTCCTCGTAGTGTGCGTTCAGGTTTTTTAAGTAGTCGATGCGCATGGCCGTCTCGTAACTTCTTCCACGCTTTTCGATTTGACCTACAAGTTTGGGGATATTCGCTTTCAGATAGATCAAAAGATCTGGAGCCTTTACATGGGAAATCATGGAATCAAATAGACTCTTGTAATTGGCATAGTCTCGCTCTGTCAAGAGCTTGCTTTTGTAAAGGTTTGCCGCAAAAATATAAGCATCCTCGTAAATCGTCCGGTCTTGGATGGTCGATTCACTTCTTCCTTGGATGGTTTTCAGTTGGTTGAAACGGGAATTCAAAAAGTAAACCTGCAAGTGAAAAGACCAGCGCTTCATGTCTTCGTAAAAATCGGGCAGGTAGGGATTATCATCTACCGCCTCAAATTCAGCCTTCCAGCCGTAATGTTTTGCTAATTTTTCGGTAAGCGTGGTTTTGCCGCTGCCAATATTTCCAGATACTGCTAAATGCATGGAGGTAGTTTTTACTTTGAAAATCTTGGGGATACGGGATAATCTTTGGTACCGGCAGGGTAGCTGTAAAACCCTTCTCCTGATTTTGCGCCCTTGAATCCAGCCGTAACCATGTTGACCAATAGGGGACAGGGAGCATATTTTGGGTTACCAAAGCCGTCATGAAGTACGCGTAATATGGAAAGGCACACATCCAAACCGATAAAATCTGCAAGTTGGAGGGGTCCCATGGGATGTGCCATACCCAACTTCATCACCGTATCGATTTCCGAAACGCCGGCTACTCCCTCGTACAAGGTATAAATGGCCTCGTTGATCATGGGCATCAAAATTCGGTTGGCCACAAATCCTGGGTAGTCCTGAACTTCGACTGGCACCTTATCCAATTGAAGGGAAAGTTGCATGATTTGAGTTGTGATTTCATCTGAAGTAGCATAGCCTCGAATCACTTCGACCAACTTCATGACAGGAACTGGGTTCATAAAATGCATCCCGATCACTTGGGTAGGTCGCTGAGTTACCGCAGCGATTTGGGTAATCGAAATGGAAGAGGTATTGGAAGCCAAAACTGCATTTGCAGGTGCCAACTGGTCCAATTGACTGAAGAGTTCCAACTTTATATCAACTTTCTCAGTAGCAGCTTCTACCACTAGATCGGCATGCTTTACACCAGAAGCAAGGTCTGTGTGTGTTTGGATGCGCTGTAAGGCAGCCGCTTTTTCGGCTTCGCTTAGGGTACCCTTGTTGATCTGCCGATCCATGTTTTTGGAAATGGTCGCCACTGCTTTGGTCAGTTGCTCAGCAGAAAGATCCACCAAGGCAACAGCAAATCCTTGCAGCGCAAAAAGGTGAGCAATGCCATTGCCCATGGTTCCTGAGCCGATAACTGTTATGTTTTTCATGAAGTTAAATTCTTTAGAAAGTCTAGTGGGTTATTTGTGAATTGAAGTTTTCAAAACTACGGGTAAGGCTTGCGATTTCCAACTCGCCAATCTGCTTTCCTGCCAATGCTGGGGTCATTTTTTATCCTCCTGCAAATAGGATTAATTTTTACCTTTGCTACATGAAAGAACTTGGACTTGTCAACCGCTTACAAATTAACCGATTTACAGATTTTGGGGCATATTTAGCGCTGAGTACTGGTGAAGAAGTATTGCTTCCTAAAGGGTATTTAACTGGGCAAGAGCAAGCGGGGGATGAGGTAACTGTTTTTGTGTATACGGATAGTGAGGATAGGCCCGTGGCTGTGACCGATACCCCCTTATTGCTTTTGGATGAATTTGGGGTATTGACCTGCAAGGAGGTAACCTCCTTTGGGGCATTTATGGATTGGGGTCTTTTGAAAGATCTTTTTGTGCCCAATGTGGAGATGGCGAAGCCAATGACCGCTGGTCAACAATACTTAATACGACTTTGTGCAGATTACCGATCCAATCGATTGATTGGAGTGAGTAAGTACCGTGAATTTATGTATCCTGCACCAAAGGACTACCTACCAGGAAGCGAATGCCAAGGCTTGATTTTTGAAAAAACAGAGTTAGGTTACAAGGTTTTGTTGGAGGACCGCTACGAAGGGCTGCTCTATGCCAATGAGGTTTTTCAGGACTTAACTTTAGGAGAAATCCGTAAACTTTGGGTGAAGAAACGTAGGGAGGATGGTAAACTTGATCTTCAATTGCTTCCATTCGGGCGGGTAAGGTATGAAGAGGGGTCTGAGAAAATCCTTCTAATGCTTCAAGAAAAAGGATTTTTACCCTTGCATGACAAATCGGAGCCAGAGGCAATTCAAAAAGTCTTGGGAATGAGCAAAAAGCAGTTTAAGCAGTGTATTGGACAATTGTACAAAGCCCAAGAGATTACCATCCATGCAGATGGAATTTCACTGAGCAAGGATTAAGCCTCTTGATGATAATTCCTTGGTCCCCTTTAAACTACTTGAGCAATTCCTCCGATGTCCCTAGATCTAGAAAAGTTTTCCAAGGAGAGTAAGTCGGAGTTTCCGGCCAACAAAAAAATCAAGGATAAGATCAAGGCTACCCGTCCCAAAAACCTCGACGCCAAATTTCAGGAGGCCCATAATCAGGTTTTTTCAACGATAAATTGTTTGGATTGTGCAAACTGTTGCAAGACCACAAGTCCTATTTTGATCCAAACGGACATAGATCGATTGTCCAAGGTGTTTCGAATGCGTTCCAGTGAATTTATAGAAACCTATCTTTTTCGAGATGAGGAAGGAGATTACGTGTTCAAAGGCGCTCCTTGTCCTTTTTTAGGCAAGGATAACGGGTGTTTGGTCTACGAAGACCGTCCAAAAGCCTGCAGAGAATACCCACATACCGATCGAAAGAACATGCTCGGAATCATGGATTTAACGCTGAAAAACACTTTGGTATGTCCAGCAGTCCTCAAAATATTTTATGAGATCAACAAAGATTATAAGAAGTAAAGGAATAGTTTTGCTTTTTTAGCGAACAAAAAAGGCACAGTAAACTATGAATATTTCGGATACTCAGTTTTTAGGAGTAGATGTTGGAGGTACACATCTCAAGATTGGATTAGTAGATAGATCGGGTACAATTTGTGAGTTTTACAAAGAGGACACCACTGCTTACCGGGAACATGGTGAAGGATTTGGACCCAATTTTGTGAAAGTAATTGGCACTTACCTCTCCAAGTTTCCTCAGGTAAAAAAGATAGGAATAGGTCTTCCAGGAATGATTAGCAAGGATCGAATGACTCCAAGGGAAATCCCTGCCATTCCCGGCTTGAATAATTATCCATTGAAGGCTACGCTAAAAGCTAAATACCCCAACCACGATTTTTTCTTAGAAAATGATGCAGCGGCGGCTGCAATAGGGGAATTCCAATTTGGAAAAGGAGATGTTTCTTCCAATTTCTTGTTTATAACCATGGGTACAGGCATTGGCAGTGCTTTGGTGCTGGATGGTGAAGTCTTTAAAGGTTCTAGAGGAAATGCTTTAGAAATGGGGCACATGCTATCACGCGGAAATGCTGGGCTCGAATCTCTGGTAGGCCGTCAAGGGATTTTAAAGATTATGGCCAATTTGATTGCTGCTTATCCAGAAAAGGCAGGGGAGTTGGTCGGTAAGGAATTGGGAACACACCTTTTGGTGGATACTGCCCGCATGGGCAATGAGGTTTCGCTAATGGTATTTAAAGAAGTAGCCGAGATCATCAGTGAATCCATCGTGTCTACCATCCGGGTTTTGGATGTGACAGATGTCTATTTTGGTGGGGGTATTGCGGCTGGATTGGAGTTTATGATGCCTACCATCGAATACAATACCCGAAAATATTTGACGCCTTACTACGTGAAGGATCTGAGGTTGAAAAAAGCCACTCTTGAAAATAATGCAGGAACCCTAGGCGCTGCTGCCTTGTGCTTTATGGATTCAGGTCTGTAATCGTTACCTCAGAAACTTTACTCAAAGCATTCATTCGAAAGAGAACTCGCAAGGGTTCTTTTTTATGTTCAACACCTGCGCAATCCGAACTGGGCTCAAGGAAATAAAAGAAAAAACTTTGGCTCTTGTCCACCAATTCCACTCGATCTGGCCTTCCAAAAGTCTTGATTATGGCCTGATTGTCTATTCCCAGAAATTGATTTTTGATAGTCCGAAACGCCTCTATATCCTGCAACCGTAAACCCTTACATCCATAGCGGTCCGATTTCCAGTTTTCTAAATTGATATTACCAGCATCTACCGCACTGCTACAGGCGCTGAGCCAACTGAAAATAAAAAGGGAGAAAAGCAGAACTGAATTTTTCATGGAGGAGGTTTTGAAATGCCAAAGATCGTTGGAATTTTGATAGGGTTCGCGTGAACTCGATCTAAAATTAAATTTTGACTAAAATTGTCACTTGCGAATAGGACAAGAGGACATAAGGTTCACTCAAAACGGTTATATTGCAAGCTTAATCCCATATTTCATGTATTATAGATTCGGAAAGGTTTTCTATTTTTTGGGCGTACTAGTTTTTCTTTTTACGCTCTTGTATTTCTATGCTGCACTCCCTGAGCAAATTGGCATTCGGCTAGATGACCAAGGCGCCCTTCTTCGTGAATATCCAAAAAGCACGTTTTTTTATGGTCTAGCGATTGGGTTTTTCCTATTGAACCTAGTGACAATTTATACCCCAAAAACATTGGAGACCAAAACCAATCAAAAATTACATCGCTTATTTCCTATAGGGGATCCCTATCGAGATTATTTGTTGCTTTGGTTTTATTCCTTTGGAGGTTGGGTCAACTTTAGTTTAGCACTTGCAGCACTTTACGTCCATGCGATCAACAATCAAGAGGAGCTAAGTGCTGCTGCCTACAACTTTTGGTTTTATTTAATGCCAATTATCCTTTTCCTATGGGTAGGAGGCTTATTTGTCTTGCTTTTCAAAAAATTTAAATCCACTCAAGTGGGAGTAAACTAGTCCATGGCAGCACAAGTAAACTATACTGAAGACAGCATCCGTTCGCTGGATTGGAGAGAGCATATCCGTTTGAGACCAGGGATGTATATTGGAAAGTTAGGCGATGGTAGTGCGCCTGACGATGGAATCTATGTGTTGGTGAAAGAAATCTTGGATAACTCCATTGATGAACACATGATGGGCCATGGTCGAGTTATCGAGGTTAAAATCACAGAGCATAAGGTGGAAGTTCGGGATTACGGAAGAGGAATTCCCCTTGGAAAAGTGATTGACTGCGTTTCTAAGATTAATACAGGTGGTAAATACGATTCCGGTGCCTTCCAAAAATCGGTAGGCTTGAATGGGGTGGGTACCAAAGCGGTAAACGCTCTATCTGATTTTTTTAAGGTGCAATCCTTTCGAGAGGGGGATACCAAGGTGGCTGAATTTGAAAAAGGAATTCTAGTCAATGACCCACCTGTAGGTAAGTCCTCGGATCGAAATGGAACCAAGATTGTGTTTTCCCCAGACGCCTCCATCTTTAAGAATTATCACTTTATTCCAGAGTATCTGGAAAATCAGATGTGGAACTATGCCTACTTGAATGCAGGCTTAAGTATCCAATTCAATGGGAAAAAGTACTTCTCGGATCGAGGATTATTCGATTTACTATCCAACAAAGTGGATGAAGAAAGTATTCGGTACCCGATCATTCACTTGAAAGGAAATGACATAGAGGTAGCCATTACGCACTCTGGAAGTTATGGAGAAGAATACTATTCCTTTGTCAATGGACAATACACGACCCAAGGAGGGACTCACCTAGCTGCGTTTCGGGAAGCTATCGTAAAGACCATTCGGGAGTTTTACAAGAAAGATTTTGATGCATCTGATATCAGACAATCCGTGGTGGCGGCTATTGCGGTTCGGGTGCAGGAACCTGTATTTGAATCCCAAACCAAGACCAAATTAGGATCACAGAGCATTGGTCCAGATGGACCTACCTTGCGAACCTTCGTCAACGACTTCATCAAGACCGAACTGGATAACTACCTGCACAAAAACCCAGGAGCTGCTGATGCTCTATTGAAGCGAATCCTGCAGTCTGAGCGTGAGCGTAAGGAAATCTCTGGCATCAAAAAATTAGCCAACGAACGGGCTAAAAAAGCGAATCTCCACAATAAAAAACTTCGAGACTGTCGCGTGCATTACGATGATCCCAAGGCAGAGGAGGAGTTGAAGAATAAAACGATGCTATTCATCACCGAAGGAGATTCTGCCTCGGGCTCGATTACCAAAAGCAGGGATGTGCAATCCCAGGCGGTTTTTTCCCTTCGCGGTAAGCCGCTCAATTGCTTCGGAATGACCAAGAAGGTGGTTTATGAAAATGAGGAGTTTAACCTTCTTCAGCATGCGCTGAACATTGAGGATGGCATCGAAAACCTTCGTTACCGAAAGATTGTAATTGCCACCGATGCCGATGTGGATGGGATGCATATTCGCTTGTTAATCATGACCTATTTCCTCCAGTTTTTCCCAGATCTGGTAAAAAATGGGCATTTATTTATTTTGGATACGCCCTTGTTTCGCGTAAGAAACAAGAAGGAGACGATCTATTGCTATTCAGACGAAGAGCGGCAACGAGCAATTCATAAGTTGGGAAATAAGCCCGAGATTACTCGATTTAAGGGTTTGGGTGAAATTTCCCCTGAAGAATTTGGAACCTTTATCGGAGAGGATATCCGTTTGGATCCTATTCTACTCAATAAAGACACCAAAATTGTGGACCTGCTCACCTTCTACATGGGTAAAAACACTCCAGATCGTCAGGTGTTCATTATTGATAATCTGAGAGTAGAGAAAGATTTGGCCCTTGATGACCCAAAAACTGAACTAGAAGAAGTGGATACTGAGGTAGATGTCTAAGGTTTCCGAGTAGTACCCCAATCCATTTTCCTTAACCCAGGGATTACCAAAATGAGTGACGATACCCAAATTTCTGAAAATCCGGATAGCAGCTTGCATGGTTCTGTACCCGTAACTGGAATGTACAAGGACTGGTTTCTAGATTATGCCTCCTATGTGATTCTGGAGCGAGCAGTGCCTGCCATAGAAGATGGATTAAAACCTGTCCAACGCCGAATCCTGCATGCCATGAAGGAAATGGACGATGGCCGATTCAATAAGGTGGCCAATATCATCGGACAATCCATGCAGTACCACCCTCATGGGGATGCATCGATTGGGGATGCGATCGTCAATATGGGGCAAAAGGACCTCTTAATCGAGACTCAAGGCAACTGGGGAGATGTGCGTACCGGAGATGGAGCTGCTGCTCCGCGATACATTGAGGCGAGACTATCCAAGTTTGCATTAGATGTGGTCTTTAATCCGCAAACCACAGAATGGCAGCTATCCTACGATGGAAGAAAACGTGAGCCAGTTACGCTTCCTGTGAAATTTCCGTTGCTTTTGGCCCAAGGGGTAGAGGGTATCGCTGTCGGATTGTCCACCAAAATTTTGCCTCATAATTTTATTGAGTTGATTCAAGCCTCTATTGAAATCCTTCGAGGCAACTCCCCTGAAGTACTACCCGATTTCCTTACCGGTGGTTTGGCTGATTTTTCGGATTACCAGCAAGGACTCCGGGGAGGAAAGATTAAAGTTAGAGCACGAATTGAAGAGGATGTAAATAAAACATTGTTAATCAAGGAAATACCATTTGGTACTACTACAGATTCTCTGATTGATTCCATCTTGAAGGCCAACGATAAAGGAAAAATTAAAATCAAAAAAGTAGTAGATAATACTGCCAAGGATGTAGAGATTCAGATTCAATTGGCTCCCGGGGTATCTCCTGATGTGACCATTGATGCCTTGTATGCATTTACCGATTGTGAGGTATCCATATCGCCGAATGCATGCGTCATCATTGATGAGAAGCCTGTTTTCTTAACTGTTAACCAGATTTTAAAGTACAACACCACTCAAACGAAGGAATTGCTCCGTAAGGAATTGGAAATTCGGAAGGGGGAGTTGTTGGAAAAACTCTTATTCTCTTCCCTAGAGAAGATATTTATTGAAAATCGCATCTACCGAGACATCGAAGAATGTACCACCTGGGACGCGGTATTGGAGGCTATCGATAGGGGTTTGGACCCCTACAAGCCTGATTTTTACCGTATCATTGTACAGGAAGACTTAATTCGCTTGACTGAAATAAAAATCAAGCGTATCTCCAAGTTTGATGCCTTCAAGGCAGATGAGTTGATGAAGCGCCTTCAGGATGAATTGAAGCAGGTAAATTACAATTTGAGACATTTGACAGATTTCGCGATTGCGTATTACCAAAACTTGCTGGATAAATATGGCAAAGGAAGAGAACGAAAAACTGAGATTCGGGCATTTGATACCATCCAGGCCGCAGTAGTGGCAGCAAATAATGCCAAGCTCTATGTCAATCGGGCAGATGGTTTTGTGGGCTATGGACTTAAAAAGGATGAGTACATCTGTGAATGCTCGGATTTGGATGACATCATCGCCATTCGCCGAGACGGAAAGTTGGTGGTATCCAAAATCCAAGAAAAGTTATTTATGGGCAAGGATATTGTCCATGTCGGGGTGTTTCGAAAGAATGACGAGCGCATGACTTACAACTTCATCTATTTGGATGGCGTGTCTGGAAGAGCCATGGTCAAACGCTTTCAAGTTGGGGGGGTGACCCGAGACAAGGAATATGACCTGACTAAGGGTACCAAGGGATCCAAACTCATGTATCTCACAGCCAATCCCAATGGAGAAGCTGAAGTGGTGACCGTATACCTAACTCAAGGTGCTAAGGCTCGAGTAAAAGTGTTCGATTTTGATTTTGCAGAGATTGAAATCAAAGGCCGTGCTGCGGGCGGAAATATATTGACTAGATACCCTGTGCGTAAGGTTCAATTTAAAATGGAAGGTAAATCTACCCTGGGTGGCATCAACATTTACTTTGATGTATCTGTGGGTCGACTGAATACTGATGCGCGAGGCAAGCAAATTGGCAACTTCCTGGGTGACGATAAAATTCTGGTGTGCTACAAAAGTGGGGATTACGAATTGACCAGTTTTGAGTTGACCAATCGCTACGAGCCAACAGAGGTACTATTGATTCAAAAATTTGATTCTCAAAAAGTAATTGGAGCTGTCTACTTTGATGGGGCTACCAAAGGTTACTTTGTGAAACGCTTTTTGATTGAGACCACGACGCTCAACAAGCGGTTTAACTTCATTACGGAACACAAGCAATCCTACCTCAAAGTAGTCACCACAGATGCGCAAGCACAGGTTTCTGTGACGCTGATTAAAGGCAAGGCCGAAGAGCAAATGGATTACGATCTGGAAATGTTGATTGATGTGAAAGGTTGGAAGGCTATCGGAAATAAATTGAGTACCCATGAGGTAAAAGACTTGCATTTGATTGAATCCGAACAAGTGATGGAGATAGCTGCAGTTGAAGACCAGGAAGATATGATTTCTTTTGAGGAGCCAATAACAGATTTGCCAGATGATTTGGAAGTGGGTAGTACGCTTTCCCTAACCCCAAAGAAAGGGGAGGATGAACAGCTCGGTTTGTTTTAAGTAAGTGAATGCTTCCATGAATCAGCAGGAAGGTAACTTGCCGGGTAGCGAACCTAATTTCCTAGACTATTTGGGAAAATACATTACCCCGCATAAAAAGGCTGCTATTGAGCGAGTTTTATCCCAACGTACCCGATTTTTTACGGTGGTGCTTGAGGATATATTCAAACCACACAATGCCAGTGCAGTCCTTAGGACTTGTGACTGCTTTGGGATTCAGAATATTCATTTGATTGAAAAGACCGATACGTATAAGGTCAACCCTTTTGTGACTAGAGGAGCAGCTCAATGGGTGGATTTACATAAATATTTTACTCCTGAAGGTTCTGCTGTGGACCAGTGCTTTGGAAGATTGAGATCCGAAGGCTATGCAATCTTTGGAACTAGCCCAGCGACAAATTCCTTATCCATCCATGAATTGGCGATGAAGCCAAATCAAAAAGTAGCCCTTGTTTTCGGCAATGAACACGAAGGAATTAGCGAAGAAGTAAAGTCCAAGGTAGATGGGCTTGTGCATATCCCAATGAGAGGGTTTACCGAGAGTTTCAATATTTCTGTTTCTGTTTCCATTTTTCTTTATGAATTGATGAAACGTGCCAAGGAAATGGAAATTCCTGATTTTTTGCTATCCGATGAGGAGTGCGACGAACTTCGTTTGCGTTGGTACAAGGATATTGTACCGCATGCCGAAATTCATGAGCGCCATTTTTGGCAGCAAAACCAGAATTTGTAAGGCTGATTCCTTCATGTTCAGCGGTTTAACTTTCCTTCTTAGAAAAAAAAAGTAGTTTAGGCTTACGTTTTACAATCCAAATCTATGCGAAAAGGGCTTCTAATTTTCTTGGGAATTGTTCTTGTGTTACTCCTTACAATCCTTGTTTATGCAGGATATCAATTTCGAGATCGGCATTCAGACTACCAAACTGACGTTTCTTTATACAGTCCAGCAGCTACAGTTCAAGCGGGATTTTCAAAAGTGGACCTTACTCCAACCGATTTTGAAACTTGGGAAGATGTGGATGGGGATTCGAAGTACGATCCAGAAAAAGGGGATCGCTTTATCGATGCCAATGGGAATGGGGAATTTGATGCAGTTTGGTTAGCGGGCTTTCATAATTCAAGGCCAGCACAAAGTGTATTGGACAAACTTTGGGCAAGGGCCATGGTACTCGAATCTGGAGATGTTTCCCTAGCCCTTTGCGTGATAGATATGATTGGATTTGGAAACGATGAGGTGATTGCTACGCGTAAATTGATCCAGGAAAAGTATCCTGAATTAGATTATGTGGTCATTTCCAGTACCCACGTGCATTCCGCACCGGATTTGATGGGCATGTGGGGTCCTTCAGATTATGTGAGGGGTGTCAATCCAAAGTACCTGACCTCCGTTAAAGAAGGAATTGCGAAAGCAATAGGAGAGGCCTATACCGTAAGAAAGCCTGCTCATTTTAAATTTGCCCAAGAACCAGAGCGACTAAAGGGTTTAGTAGGAGACACGCGTCCACCTTTTGTATCGGATGCTGGCTTGCACTTGATGCAAGTTCTCGATGCACAAACGGGCTCCACCCTAGGTACCCTCTTGAATTGGGGCAATCATCCAGAGACCCTCTGGCTAGAAAATATTCAAATCAGTTCCGATTTTGCCGATCCTTGGCGAAACTTTGTCGAGAAGGGGATTCCAGTATCTGACACCTTAACCGAACCAGGAGTAGGTGGTGTGACGATCTTTCTAAATGGTGCGGTAGGAGGATTGATGACTACACCCCCAGACCTTTCAGTTAAGGATCCCTATTCGGGTGTCAGTTACCAAAAACAAGCTCCTGATAAACTGCTTGCGCAAGGGAAAGCCTTGGCTAAAATCACTTTGGAAACCCTTCGCGACTCCAATTTGATTGTTCATTCCACTTTAGATTTAGGAATAAGAGCCAAATCTATTTCCCTTCGAATGGACAATTCCCTCTTTCAATTGGCCGCATTCGTAGGCATTTTTGATAGAGGCTTTGTGGGATGGAAAAAAATCCGCTCAGAGGTTTCTGCATGGAAGTTAGGACCTGCCACATTTGTGCATGTGCCTGGAGAACTTTATCCTGAAATCCTGCATGGTGGTATTGAATCTCCTGCTGGGGCTGATTACGCTATGAAGCCGGTAGAAGTGCCTGCTTTGAAAGAAAAGATTCCAGGGCAGTATATTTTCTTCTCTGGAATGTCAAACGACATGATTGGCTACATCGTGCCTAAAAGTCAGTGGGATGTAAATCCGCCTTTTACTTACGGTTACAAGGAGAGACCTTATGGGGAAATCAATTCCTTAGGTCCGGAAACTGCTTCAAAAATCCATGGAGAAGTTCTTGGAATTTTGAAGGACTTGCAAAAGTTGAAAAAATGAAATAGGATTATCCGCAATCATGCCAGTAGCTTAAAACATCCTTGAATTTCTGCGGAATCGTCGACAGACGACTGTCCACAGACCACAGCTTAGCTAATGGAACTTCAAACCTTACATTTCTTTGGGTACTGTTAACAAAGCGGATAATAAGAAATAAAAAAATCCGGTACAGGGATGAAATCATTCATGTACCGGATTTAAAGTGGATCTTAAGACTCGTGGATTACAATTTTTTCAATTTTATCTCCAGCACGGATCGCGTCGATTACCTCTAGTCCTTCTACGACCTTTCCGAAGCAGGTATGATTTCTGTCCAAATGCGCGGTATTTGCGCGGCTATGGCAGATAAAAAATTGAGATCCACCGGTATTTCTTCCTGCATGTGCCATGGAAAGTACACCACGATCATGGTATTGGTTTTCGCCATCTAGCTCACATTGAATTTTGTAGCCAGGACCTCCTGTTCCTGTTCCAGTAGGACAGCCACCTTGGATGACAAAGTTTGGGATGACGCGGTGGAAGGTCAATCCATCGTAAAATCCTTTGTTTGAAAGGTCTACGAAGTTTTGCACGGTAATTGGCGCATCTTTTTCGTAAAACTCTACTCGCATGGTTCCTTTTTCAGTAATTAGTTCAGCGGTCTTCATGGATTGGAATGATGATTAGTGGTTGTTGCTAATTCGCAATGCAAAAATAGGCAATGTCTCGGCTTTTTGATGCTGCTGATTTAAAAAGACTAATCTTAAATTAAATTTTGTTTAGATCAATGGCTCGCCTTTTATCAAATCCTTATTTAAGTTGGAAGTATAAGTTTCAAAATTTTTTCGAAAGGCAGTTGCTAATTCCTTTGCTTGTCGATCATAGGCTACGGGGTCCTCCCAGGTTCCTTTTGGATTTAATAGGGATGCAGGTACATGTGGACAAATTTCTGGCACTTGAAAACCGAACACAGGATCTTTTCGGAAAGGGGCAAAATCTAATTTTCCTTCTAAAGCAGCATTGATCATGGCCCGAGTGTAACTCAGTTTCATCCGAGATCCAACCCCATAGGGCCCTCCCGTCCAGCCCGTATTGATTAACCAAACAGTTGCATGGCTAGATTTTAATTTTTCACCAAATAATTCCGCATATCGGAGGGGATGCAAGGGTAAAAATGCAGCACCAAAACAGGCAGAAAAAGTTAATTTGGGTTCTTTTACTCCCATCTCTGTGCCTGCAACTTTAGCTGTATAGCCCGAAAGAAAATGGTACATGGCTTGTTCTTGAGTAAGTTTGGCAATGGGAGGTAAAACACCAAAAGCATCTGCAGTAAGGAAAAAAATATGTTTCGGTGCCTCGGATATAGAGGGATGAATTGCTGTAGGAATATGACTTAATGGATAGGCGGTTCGTGTATTTTCGGTAACCGATCTATTTTGGTAATCCACCTCTAGGGTTCCTGGAAGAAATCGCGTGTTTTCTAAAATGGCTCCTCCTTTAATTGCACGAAAGATTTCAGGTTCATTTTCGGCACTTAGGTCTATTACCTTTGCATAGCATCCTCCTTCAAAATTGAAGATTCCTTTTTTAGACCAACCATGTTCATCATCCCCGATAAGCATTCGATTAGGATCTGAGGAAAGTGTTGTCTTTCCCGTTCCGGATAAACCAAAAAATAAGGCGGATAACCCATCACGACCAACATTCGCCGCACAATGCATCGGTAGGACACTTTTCTCTTTAGGTAAGAGGTAATTCATGATGGAGAACATTCCTTTTTTCATTTCCCCTGCATAGGCTGTTCCCCCAATTAAAATCGTTTTTTGACTTAAATTCAAAATAGTGAAATTGGAATTTTTAACCCCATCTAACTTTGGATCTGCACTAAATTCTGGAACACATAAAATCGTGTACTCTGGTTTAAATACTAGTAGTTCCTCATCGGAAAGACGGATAAAAAGATTATCGCAAAACAGATTATGCCAGGCTAGGGTGGTCACTACTCGAATGCATAAACGATATTCAGGGTCAGCTCCTACCTGTAAGTCACGAATGTAGATTTCTTTATTTTGCAAGAAGTCCAACATTTTGGAATAAAGTTGTTCAAAATGTCCCGAGTCTATGGGGATATTGATATCGCCCCACCAAACGGAATCTTTTGTCAGTAAATCTTGAACTAGATACCGGTCCTTTGGGGATCTTCCTGTAAAGTTCCCAGTATTAACCATTAATGCTCCTGTATTGGTAAGGATTCCTTCTTTCCGTTCCAAGGCATGCTCTATTAATTTGGAAGGAGGTAGTTGATAGTGAATTTTTTGAGCAAGAAGTGACAGGGGAGTGCTAGGGGAAAGTGGCTGCTTCATCCTTTAGTTTTATTTGGGTTTACTTAAAAAAAGTACTGCTCAAAATTAGTATTTCAGAATCAATACGTCAACCTAAAAACCCCTTAATTTTTTATTTCAATCGATTTCGTAAAATAAAAATAGGATATTATGAATTCTAAAAAGGAACAATTTATTTAGGTTCATTCCCCAGTTTTTGTGTGCTTATTTAAATGGGTTTACTAGATATTCTTTGCAATAAAGCGCTAAAAAAGTTTATCATTGCAATGGAATTTAACCTTATTAACCCGAAACATCCTTGGAAAAAGCACTCAATCCCGAATTTACAGGTCCTACTGCCTTTGGTCACCCGAAAGGGCTGATGACTTTATTCTTTACAGAAATGTGGGAGCGCTTCAGTTATTACGGCATGCGCGCCTTATTGATTCTATTCATGACCAAGGCCATTGCAGATGGTGGGCTTGGTTTTGATGATCCTACTGCAGGTGCCATTTATGGGCTTTACACCATGGGAGTTTACTTATTGGCCCTACCTGGGGGCTGGCTTGCAGATCGATTGTTTGGATTGAAAAAGTCTGTTTGGTATGGAGGCATAATTATCGCATTAGGCCATTTTATGATGGCAGTTCCAGGAATCGAAGGCTGGGTTTCAGGTAGCGCAGCAACAAAAACCACCTTGACTGCATTAGATACTACTTCCTTCTTTTTGGGCTTGCTCTTGATTGTCCTAGGTACGGGACTTTTGAAGCCAAACATCAGTTCGATTGTAGGCCAACTTTATCCAGTGGGCAGTTCCAAGCGAGATGCAGGTTTTTCTATTTTCTACATGGGAATCAATATTGGTGGATTTATCGCACCTCTTGCTTGTGCCTCAGTGGCAGAATACGACATGCATTTGGGCTTTGGTCTTGCAGGGCTAGGAATGATCTTCGGTTTGATTCAATACAAATTGACGGGTAGTTCATTAGACGGATATGGTGAGGTGCCTGTGGCGCAAAGCACAGCCGAACAGCAAGCACAAAAGAAATTGAAAAGTATTACCTCCCTGATTGGTTTGGTGGGCTTGGTAGTGATCGGAGTCCTATTCTCAGGAATTGCTAAGATCGATGCGGCAGCAATTGCTAAATCCTCTGGTGTGGTCATCGCGCTTGTAGCTGCAGGATACTTGGGCTATGTAATTGCTTTTGGCGGCCTCTCTAAAGTCGATAAAAACAAAGTGGGTGTAATTGCCATCTTATTCTTTTTCTCTGCCATGTTTTGGTCTGGATTTGAGCAGGCAGGCTCAACCTTGAACTTATTTGCTGAGCGCTTTATGGATCGAACGGTGTTAGGCTGGGAGGTTCCTACAGGCTATTTCCAATCTATTAATTCCTTATTCATCATCATTTTCGCACCTTTCTTTGCCGCACTTTGGGTTTGGTTGGGACGTAAGAATTTAGAACCTAGTTCACCTTTAAAGTTCATTTTTGGACTAGCGATGCTTGGTGTGGGTTTCTTTGTGATGTATTTCGCAACCAAAATTGCCGCTTCAGGTGAGTTAGCAGCGCCTAGTTGGTTAATCATCACCTTTTTATTCCACACTTTTGGTGAATTGAGTTTGTCTCCTGTAGGGCTTTCGCTAGTGACCAAATTGGCTCCAAAAGGATATGGAGGTCAAATGATGGGAATTTGGTTTCTTTCAGTAGCCTTGGGCAATTTATTTGCAGGCTTGATTGCGGGTGAAGCGAGTGGGGGATCAGAGGAGGGTCTTGCAGCCATGCCAGATCAGTTTATGTTGATTGTGTATACGGTGATGGGTTCTGCCTTTGTTTTGCTACTTCTAAAACCTGTATTGAAAAAAATGATGGGTGAGGTGCATTAACCTTCAACCAGTTCTTCTTTAAAAAAGGCTATCCGGAGGGGTGGTCTTTTTTTGTACCAAATAACACAAGTACAATGTACAAAGTACCAAGAACCAAGTAGGGATTCCTGCTCTGACCCAAATGGTGCTTCGAAAGCATCTTGCCTTCCTGCCGAAGGCAGGGTACATGGTACTTAGTACTTAGTACAAAAAAAAGAGGCTACTCTTTCGAATAGCCTCTTTTCATATAACTGGATTTGATTAGTTCAAGAACTCATCAAATGTCAAGCTCACATAGTACATGGATCCTACAGTTGGGTTACCCCATGCTTGTCTGTATCCGGAGCTATTGAACAAGTTAGATCCACCGATTTTCAAGATAGACTTAAGCGCCTTCATTTTTACGCTCATTTGCGCATCGAAAGTCCCGAATGCTGGCATCACAGAAAGTTGCTGTGAAGACACTGCAGGAGCTACGAAAGAAGACTGCCAAGCAAATTCACCTTGCCATCTGTAGGACATAGCGAATCCAATGTTCTTCACAAGCTCACGGTTAGCGAAGTTCACTACATACCGGTACTCAGGTGTGTTGAAAGAGGGCTGGAATCCAGTTACTGTCAACTCCTCAAGGTTTTGAAGGGTGTTGTAAGACACATTACCACCAATGGTGTAGTTTTTAGGCAAACGGTAATCTGCGCCTAAAGCCCATCCCCATGATTTAATCGTCTCAGTTCTATTCACTGGCATGGAGTAGATATTTCTGGTGTTTGCATTCAATAGGTTAAGACCCAAGGTGGAAGCTGGGCTAGTAGCCACATAGTTTTTATCCTGTACCAATACTTGGCCACCGATGAAGTTTTCAAAACTATTGAAATAGGCATAAGCATCGATCAACAATTTATTTGCAAACAAACCCTTGTAGCCCAATTCATAAGATCTCACGGTTTCAGCTTTGAATTCGCTAGGCTTGAAAGCCACCAGCTTGTCTTTGGCAGCAGCAGCAGCATTGGCAGGTACCAATTGTGCAGCAATCTGAGGAACGATGCTAGGCACCAAGGCGGCGATGGCTGCAGGTGCTTGCGCAGCAGGGATCAAGCCCGCCAAAACCTGTTGAGTCACTATATTTGTAGCTTGTGTTATCGCTAATTGGGTAGCCTGGGCGATAGATGCTTGGTACACGGGTGAAGAAGGTTGAGTTCCCGCTAAAACTGCTCCTCCGAAACTGGTCACTGTGGCAAGCGAATACACTGGGTTTCCAGAGAAGTTGTACTTACTTCTGAAAAGTGGCAGACCACCAATCAATCTTGCCTGAGGAGTCACAAGGTCAATGTATTGATCTTGTGTCGTTGGCAGACGGAAACCAGTCTGGTAAGAAGCTCTGAAGTTGTGAGTTCCTGCAGAATACACACCGGATACTCTAGGGGACAACTGTCCTTTGAAGTTTTCGTTCTTATCGTAACGCGCAGAAGCAGTCAATCTAAACTTATCATTGAACAAGGACTTAGCGCCTTGTAGGTAAGCGCCATGCTCTTTGATGGTGAATTCATCACCGTTTTCGTCTGTTGCGAAAAGAGTTTTGTCCGAGTTTAGTTGGTAAGTTCTAATGTTAGCACCTACAACGAAATCAGCCCATTTGATGTTTGTAAACTGGTAAGAACCTTCTACGTGGTACAAGTTGGTTTTATCCACAAATTTAGCACCTACACCTTGAGCATTACCTGGAATAGGACGACCAGTTACAGCGGCTTTAGCTGCATCAAATCCAGCAGTTCCAGGGAGCAAACGACCTTGATCAGCAAATGCTCTTGCAGCATCGTGCGCCATGGCATTGTCTAGGCCCCTAGCTCTTGCCTGTGCAAAAGCGCCTACATACTGCGGGAACCAAGTGCTGCTTGGCTTCCAAGCTTCGTTGATACCTTGTGCGGCAATACCTACTGCAAATGCATCACCTGAACGCTCCTGAGTGGTATAGCCTCTCAAGAACCAGTTTGCACCTTTCAATTCAGCTTTGTACTGGCCTAACTTAAAGTTAGCAATGGAATAACGGTCAGCTCCGGTATATACCGTAGTTCCGAATCCGTAATTACCTTGAATGATTGCTTCCACACGGTCATTAATTCTGTAATGCAAGGCTGCATTCAATTTCAAAGACTTGGTGCCATAATCCGCCAAATCAGATTCTCTATACCCAGTTCTGGACACAAAAGTCTGTGGGATGAGTGGAAGCAAGGCAGCTGGTAAAGCACCGGCAGTTACCATGCTCTGAGCAATAGAATTCATGTTCACGTTGGTTTCATCCCCGTAAACGTTAACTCCATTGTAAGCTGGGTTGGAGATTCGATCTCCCTTGTTGATACGAGAAGCGTTCAACAAGGACTGATCACGAAAATCATTTGCTTGCCAATCATCTGCTTTCAAATACTGGACATTGACTTTGAATGCCAACTTATCGTTAATTGCTTTTGCATATCTAGCACTAAAATCATAGAATCCAGTTCCTGGAGTTGTTCTATCTTTTTGATCCATCAAGCCAGTTCTTACATTAGCAGAAAGACCCTGGTATTGAAACGGATTTTTGGAGTTCATCAAAAGGATGCCATTGATTGCATTTGGTCCATAAAGTGCAGAAGCTGCACCCGGAAGCAATTCTACGCTTTCTAAATCCAATTCTGAGATACCTACAATGTTACCTACAGAGAAGTTGAGACCAGGTGCCTGGTTGTCCATTCCATCAATCATTTGTACCGTTCTCACGTTACCGTTGGCGTTGAAGCCTCTGGTGTTGAAAGACTTAAAAGTCAAAGACTGGGTACTCATTTCTACCCCTTTCATGTTGTTAAGCGCATCGTAGAAACTTGCCTGAGGTACATCTCTAATCGCGATGATATCCATCTTTTCTACAGAAACTGGAGATCTTAGGATGCTCTCTTCCACTCTTGATGCCGATACCACGACTTCTTGTCCTAAAATAGAAGCTTCAGCTAGTTCCACTGAAAGGTTGGAGATTCCACCGGTGATTTCGACTTCTTTTGTTCCGAAACCAACCATTGAGAACACCAAAGTAAATGGAGGTTCTTGGTTTACGTTTAAAGTAAACTTTCCGGAGAGGTCAGTAATGGTCCCAATTACTTTTCCTTTCACGAGGATGTTTACCCCTACCAATGTTTCCTTGGTATCCGCATCAGTGACAGTACCGGAAATGGTAGTCTGAGCTAGTGCAACGGAGGTTCCTAAGGCTAGGAGTACCACCGCTGAGAGCACTGAACTCCAGATTTTTTTGGTAAAATTTTTCATAGGCTAATTTTGTAAAATAGTTAAGAAGGTTTTTGAATTAAGGTGAATCCAATCCAATTATTCGAAATTTATAGGAAAAAGGTAATTTTCTATTGTTTTCTAGTAAAAAAAAACAGCACTCCCAACACTTTAATTTTAATTAATTTTCAAGAAATCGAATTAAAATTTTAATATTGAAATTTTAGAGCGAATATTTTGAAAATAAGTTGAATGAAGTCTATTTTTATTGCTAATTGTCAAATTTGTAAATCACTAGAAATGGGGCTGCAAGTTGCTGAAACAGCTTCCTTTACTTCTGATTTCGCTAAATTTTGGCTTTCTTATTTTCCTCGTTTACGTGCTTAACCAATCGGTCACACAAGTCTTTGATTTCTTCTGACATATACTCATCACCCGTACTATTTATAATGGTTTGAGCCATTCCACCTAGGATATCGATGTAAAACCGCTTCATTTCTACGACCGACATCTCATCGGTCCACAAATCTATTCGAAGCGTGGAGTGGTTGAGGTTATCCCAAACGTTCAAACTGATACTTTTAGTAGATTCAGCTCCTTCACCTTCCTTGTCCGAAGCATCCCAATGAATAGTTTTGGGTAAGTTGGTCTCATCCAATTCAATTTGAAAGTTGATTTCTGATTTTTTCATACGATTGAGTAAACTAGTTTTTCTATTAAGTAACTTAGGAATTAAGCAAAGGTCATTTCCGGAATTTCACCATTCACGATTAATTTACCTGCGGTTTTAGCATTAATTTCGTCAACTGATACGCCAGGAGCACGTTCCAATAGCACAAATCCACCTGCAGGATCAATTTCCAATACGGCTAAATCCGTAACAATTTTTTTAACACAACGAATACCCGTAAGAGGTAGGGAACAGGTAGGCAATAACTTGGATTGTCCATCTTTCGAGCAATGCTGCATGGCAACAACAATGTGTTTGGCTGAAGCAACTAAATCCATTGCGCCACCCATACCTTTAACCATTTTGCCAGGAACCTTCCAGTTCGCAATATCTCCATGTTCAGAGACTTCCATTGCCCCTAAGATCGTTAAATGCACATGACCCCCACGAATCATGGCAAAGGATTGGGCAGAATCAAAAATCGCTGACCCAGGTAACATGGTGATGGTTTGCTTTCCTGCATTGATTAAATCGGGATCGACATCTGCTTCCTTTGGGAAAGGGCCGATGCCCAAAAGTCCATTTTCTGATTGCAAGACCACATCCAAATGAGCTGGAATGTAGTTGGCTACTAAGGTTGGGATACCTATGCCTAAATTGATGTATTGCCCATGCTCCACTTCTTTGGCAATTCGTCTAGCTATTTGTTCTTTAGTTAACATGGGATTTGAAAAATTAAGGTTGAAGAAAGGATTCGCTTACGGATGTGCGACTATCCTGTTGTAACCGTTCGCTGTTCAATTCGTTTTTCATACTTTTCTCCTTGAAAAATACGCTGCACGTAGATTCCTGGCGTATGAATTTCATTTGGATCTAAGCTTCCTAAAGGCACCAATTCCTCTACTTCAGCAATGGTGATTTTTCCAGCGGTAGCCATCATGGGATTGAAATTGCGAGCAGTGCCTTTAAAAATCAAATTTCCTGCCGTATCTCCTTTCCAAGCTTTGACAAGCGCGAAATCAGCAGTCAATCCAGTTTCCAACAAATACAACTTCCCATTAAACTCCCGTATTTCTTTGCCCATGGCAACTTCCGTACCGACACCAGCTGGCGTAAAGAAGGCAGGAATCCCAGCCCCACCCGCACGTATCCTTTCCGCCAAAGTTCCTTGAGGAACTAGTTCCACTTCCAATTCGCCTGATAAAAGTTGCCGCTCAAATTCATCGTTTTCACCCACATAGCTTGAAATCATTTTCTTCACCATGCGCTTTTGAAGAAAAAGTCCGATCCCAAAATCATCTACCCCAGCATTGTTGGAAACGATGGTCAGGTCTTGAACTTCTTTTTTTAATAGGGCTGCTATACAGTTTTCGGGAATTCCGCTTAATCCAAACCCTCCCATCATGAGCATCGCTCCATTGGAAATATCAGAGACAGCATCTTCTGCATTTTTAACCGTTTTTAAAATCATAGCTTTTGGGTTTATAGAATAAAGATAGCGCGTTCACGGTCTATCACCAACTGATTTTTAAGGGCCTGCAAGCTTTCGAATTTTTTCTCTTCGCGTAAAAACTCTTGGAAATAAATGTGAAGCTCCTTCCCATACAAGTCCCCCTCAAAATCAATTAAATGAGCTTCAATGGTTTTCTTTTCACCCTCTACCGTGGGGCGATTACCGATATTCAAAATAGCTTTGTATTGAATTGAATTTACTTCCGCGCGCACCGCATAAACACCATCGCGTGGGAGCAATTTGGAATGGTCTGCGATTTGAATATTGGCTGTTGGAAATCCTAAGGAGCGTCCTATTTGTTGGCCTTTTACCACTTGACCACTCAAAAAATAAGATCTACCTAAGTAACGTGAAGCTGTGGAACTATCTCCTAAAGCAAGCGCTTTTCTAATCTTTGTACTTGATACTGCTAAGTCATCCACATCTTGTCTTGAAATCTCCTCAATAGCAAATCCAAAAAGATGACTATGGCTTTGAAGGTACTCAAAGCTTCCTTCTCTATTTTTTCCAAACTTATGGTCGTACCCAATGACCAAAATTTTTGTCTGAATTTTATCCACCACTAGTTTTCGTATAAATTCCTCTGAACTCATTTGCGATAATTCCTTGGTGAATGGAAGAATAATTAAATGATCCACACCCATTTCTTCCAATAACTTCACTTTTTCGGGTAAAGTAGTTAATAACCGTAGGCTATGGTCTTCGGGTTGGAGGATCAATCGAGGGTGGGGCCAATAGGTGAGGAGCACGGTTTCCCCACCCTCACGCAAAGCCAACTCCTTCAACCTGCGTAAAATTTTCTGATGACCCAAATGCACCCCGTCGAAGGTTCCTGAGGTAACTACAGCATAACGAGGCGGATGAAATTCAGAGAGTTGGTGATAGATTTTCATTGGGCCTAGATTTTATTTCTTCTACCAAATCGGAAATCTCCTTTGCATTTTTTAAGGAATAGGTCCCTATTCGTGTTCGACACAAGGATTTCAAATACGCACCTACAGCTAGACTCGCTCCTAGATCACGCGCCAAACTTCGGATATAAGTTCCTTTGGAACAGCTTATCCGAAAATCGATTTCCCCATTTTCAAATCTACAAATTTCAAATTCCCGAACTTCCACTTGTCTGGGGTTCATTTGAACTTCAATTCCCAAACGAGCAGAAGCATAAACCCGTTTGCCATCCACCTTAATTGCGGAATGCATGGGTGGGATCTGAAAAATCGTACCAGTAAGTTGTAAAACAGCTGCTTGAACCTGTTCCAAAGTAATGAAAGAGGGATCTGCTACTGGAATGATGGGCTTTTCAAGGTCAAAGGATTCTGTGGTAGCACCTAAGACAAATGTTCCGGTATATTCCTTTTCTTGCCCCATGAACCCGTCTATTTGCTTGGTCATTTTGCCAGCGCAAACAATCAATAATCCTGTAGCTAAGGGGTCAAGAGTACCTGCATGTCCCACTTTCTTAATGCGTAAGGCATTTCTGACTTTTTTAACCACATCAAAGGAAGTCCATTCCAAAGGTTTGTTGATTAAAAAAACTTCTCCGTAAGCTTCTTGCTGCATGGGAATGGGGTAGCCTAAGCTGAGAACGTAAAAATCAGGATTTGGAAGCCTTGGCAAAAATGGCGTAGAACTCAAGTACAAAACCAGCTAGGGTAATTATAGGACCAAGTGTCAAACCCATAAATCCATTGCCATGTGGTGTAGTATCCATACCCATGATGACAAAACCTAGCACAATTAGCCCCAAACCTAAGAAAAGGAAGAGGTAATTTTTTTTGGAAAAGGGAAAAGAGGTATTGCTCATGGATTAATAAAGTTCGTCCAAGGACATATTTAAGTATTTGTTGACGGCACGTAAGGTACTAAAACCGGAAAGGAGTCCACCCATTATCGATAATCCAGCAAATAGGAGGAGCATCCGTTCCGTATTTTGTAAGGACCCGAACCCTTCGATATTTCCTTTGGTGTATTCCAAAAGGCCAAATAGAATCGAAGAGGCTAAAACCCCTGCTAAAACTCCAAAAATAAAGGCTCTTACCAGAAATGGCTTTCGTATAAATCCACGAGTGGCACCTACCAGTTGCATAGATCGAATCAAAAATCGTTGAGAAAATAGAGCCAATCGAATCGTGTTATTGATTAGCATGATGACAGTCACAATGAGGATGAGAATAAAGCCACCCATGATTAAGGACACTTTAATAAGATTTTTATTTATTGAATCCACCAAGTCAGCCATATAAGACACTTCAAATACGCCAGGTTGAGTTTCCAACTCTTTTGCGATCACGGTAAGCTGTTCGGAACTTTGATACGCCTCAGCAACCGAAAACACGTAGCTGTCTCTGAGTGGATTGTCTTCTAAAAATTCGGTAAAATCTTCTCCTGTGTTTTTGATAAAGGTTTCAGCAGCTTCTTTATTTGAAATGAACCGTAAGTAAAGGCTATCTTCTGTACGTAGCACAAAAGGTCTTTCTGCCAAATCCTTCCGTAAATCTGCAAGTTGCTGTTGGCTTAACTCCTTATCTAAAAAAACCTGAATCTCAATATTCTCCCGAATCATTTTGGTAAGTGAGCTCGCTTGAATCAAAATAATCCCAAAAAGCCCCACGATAAAAAGTGATAAGGTCGTACTGAATAGGACGCTACCAAACTTAAAATAACCTAGTTGTTTTTTTGCTTTTGCCGGATTAGCCATGTACTATCAAATTCAAGTCAAAAATAGAAAAGCTTAAGCGATTTACCCAATAATGGGGGGAGAAAGGATAGGAATAAGTCTATCGTCCGTAATTCCCCAAATGAAATCATTTTTTCCGCCTTTAATTAGGGAAATGCCAGTAAAATTCCCAAAGCTTGGGAGTGTAAGTACATTTTCAGAATAGTGGAAGCAAGGGATACGCACCCGTTGCTTTGCTTTTCCTTGAAGTAAAATTCCGGGATGAATATGGCCACAGATAGTAAGTGCCCCCTCTGGAGGGGGAGTAGGTTCATGAGCAAGAAGTAAGGTTCCTACTACTATTGGACGTGCATGAACCTTCAAATGCGGATTTCGGTATTTATCTGAAGGCAAAATATCATGATTGCCAACTACCAAATGGAAAGAAGAAGATGGGAATCGCTTTAAAAAATGGAGTAAGGTTTCCCATTCCTCATTCCAACTGCTGTGAAACAAATCTCCTAAAAAGTAGACCTGCTTCGGGGAATAGGTTGAAAGTAAGCTATTCAGCTGGATGTAATCCTGGTCATGTACCTTCTCAGGAATTGGAATTCCAGATTTACGAAAGTGGGATGCTTTTCCAAAATGGAGATCAGCAATCAATAGCAGGCCCATGGAATCTATCCAAACTGCCTTTTCTGGCAATAGGGTTAAGTTCAGTCCTTTATAATCAAAAACTATTGAGCCCATAGAAATTATTCATACTCACAACTACACAAACAAAATCATTCTCAATTAGTATTGTATAAAATTAAAACAAATGAAAAAAGTATCGCAAATCTCTTCGCTCTTCTTACTTTTCTTTTTCAGTTCATTTCTGGTACAAGCGCAATCTGAAAATGCAATCTTGGGCGTATGGTACAATACTGAAAAAACCGCTAAGGTTGAAATTTTGAAAAAAGGATCTGCCTTCATCGGTAAAATCGTCTGGTTGAAAGACCCTAATCCTGGAGGTAAACCTGCAGTAGATAAGGATAATCCAGATGCGAAACTTAAATCTCGTCCTTTGATGGGATTGAATCTATTGGAAGGGTTGAAATATGATTCTGGAATGTGGGAAGATGGTACCATTTACGATCCGAAAACAGGAAAAACTTATTCTTGCCAGCTGACCTTGAAATCCAAGGATGTCCTAGAAGTTAAAGGATACATTGGATTTTCCTTGATTGGTCGCACGGTGGAGTGGACCAAAGCAAAACCCTAACCAGGTTAAATTTAGCTTTCGTAAAATTCTTCAATCAGTCTTGTAAGCTGAGTAAATTCAATCAAGAAGGCATCGTGGCCAGCGGTTGATGCTAGTTCGCCATAGCTTCCTGAAGGTACCGCCTGGCTTAAAAAACGAGCTTCTTCCGCAAGGAAAAGCAGATCTGAATTGACTCCCACAGCAAACAATTTCGCGTGGATTGATTTAAGAGCCATTTCAACCCCCCCTCGGCCTCTACCAATGTCATGACTATCCATGGCTTTGGTGAGCGTCCAGTAAGAGAATGCCTGAAATCGTTTGGCTAGTTTGGAACCTTGATACCTGAGGTAAGAAGCCGCCAAGAAACCCTCTATTTTTTCTTCTTTTTCTTGCTGTTTGCTATTGATGTCGGCGGGATTTCTGTAACTGAGCATGGCTATTGCTCGAGCTGCTTCTAGCCCTTTCTTGCCAGCATCGCGGTGCTCTTGACCCCAGGTGCTATCTGCAGCAATAGCCATACGCTGTGCCTCATTAAATCCAATCACCCAGGGTGATGTTTTGGCTGTTGAGGCAATGATGATGGCGTGTTGAAGTTTTTTCCCAAGGATAAAAGCCCACTCCAGGGCGACTTGCCCGCCTAATGATCCGCCAATAAGCGTATGAATATGTTCAATTTTCAAATGTTGCCGAAGCATTTCTAAGCTATGGGCTAGATCTCTCGTGCTAAGCGTGGGGAAACGGTAAAAATAGGGGGTGCCTGTTTTTGGGTTTTCACTCAATGCATTGCTCGATCCATAGCTGCTACCAATCAGGTTGGCGCAGATTATGAAATGTTGAGAGAAATTGTAAATCGCCTTTTCTCCAACCAAGCCACTCCACCAATCGGCAACCTGTGCATCTCCTGTAAGTGCATGCACTGCCCATATCACATTGGATTGATCTTCGTTCAACTTTCCGTAGGTCGTAAAGGCAAGGGTAAATTGCCCTAAAATCTCACCCGATTCCAGGGCAAGTGGGATGGAAGAATGAAAATATTCAGTGTTCATTTAAGAAACTAGTCAACTTGATCGAAAAATAAGGAATCCGAAGAAATGTAATTCAACAATCGGACTACAATTTCCTAAAAAAAATATCTAAGGGGTCATTTACAACTGGCCTTCCAAATATCTAAAAATTGGATGTATCGCATCAAAGTCCGGTTTGATGGTGGTGAGTTCATTGACCAATCCATTGTTGAGACCATATACCCATCCATGAATTTCAGGGGATTTACGGTCTTGCCAAGATTTTTGAATGATGGATGTTTTGATCAGATCCTGGCATTGTTCCAATACATTCAATTCCACAAGACGGTTGACACGATCCTTGTGCTCGGGAATTGCATTGATTTCTGCCTGGTAAATTTTGTAAACTTCTTTGATATTGCGTAACCATTTATTGATTAGCCCAAAGCTTTTATTGCCTAAAGCGGCTTCAATTCCTCCGCAACCGTAATGCCCACAGACAATGATGTGATCCACTTCCAATACTTCTACGGCATATTGAAGCACAGATAAAAGATTTAGGTCTGTATGCACCACCATATTGGCAATGTTTCGATGAACAAAGACTTCGCCAGGGTCTGTGCCTGTAATTTCGTTTGCAGGTACACGGCTATCGGAGCATCCTATCCATAGAAACTTAGGTTTTTGTTGATGGGCCAAACGATTGAAAAAATCTTTATCCATCTGAAGTTTTTCTTCGGACCAGGCTTTGTTTTGGAGCAATAACTTTTCGTAAGGATTCATTTTCTTTCGTTTAATTAATTGGAATAACCTTCAATAACCAAGGTGATATTTTTTGATTCGGCGGTAGCAATAAAGTCATTCAAAACTTCTTGAATATCGTGGTCGATTAAGCGAGCCATGAAAGCATTGAGGACTACATTGCTGCCTTCAGGAATTTGACCCAATTCTTTAATCAAAATCGCTTTGTTCAAGAAAGAAACATCTTTTTGGAGTTTTACTAAGTAATTTCCATTTCGTTCAGTCACAAGTACAGAGCGGTGAAAATTAGTTTTGATAACAAAGAATAATCCTACCACCATGCCGATTCCAATGCCTACTAACAAATCGGTAAGCAAAATGGAAATAACCGTAACCATAAAGGGTAAAAACTGATCCCAACCTTTTTTAAATTCTTTTAAAAAAATAGAAGGTTTAGCAAGTTTATACCCTACCACAAGAAGGACTGCCGCCAACCCACTTAATGGAATTTGATTTAAAAATCCTGGAATTGTAATCACTAAAGCCAACACTAAAATCCCATGGAATATTGTAGACCACTTTGTGCGTGCACCTGACTCAATATTTGCGGAGGTGCGAACAATGACTGCGGTAATTGGAAGACCCCCAATCAATCCTGAAATCGTATTTCCAATCCCTTGAGCAACCAATTCTCTATTTGCGGGAGTTTTCCTTTTGTAAGGATCCATCTTGTCCCCTGCCTCAATTGAAAGTAAGGTTTCAATACTTCCAATGACAGCGAGTGTTACTGCTACGATCCAGAAATTTGTGGTGTTGATCAAATCAAAATTCGGTAAGGTGACCAAAGAGGGTAGTTCTTGCCAATTGGTGAGAACAGGTAATTGTACCAAGTGTTCATTATCCAATACCCATTCTGGTTTAAAGATCTTATAGATCGCATTGATTCCAATACTCGATAAAACAGCCCATAATGCACCTGGAACAAGGCCTAAGTAGGGATGCCTTTTGATGACAGGCCGTTCAAAAAGTAGGATGAATCCCAATGCGATCAATACAATGGGAATGGCTCCCGGACTATAGTGAATAAAGGCATAGTAAATCTCGGAGAACGTGTTGTGCTGATCAGCTTGATTGAAAGCAAAATCCCCTAAAAAGTCTTTGTCATAGCCAAGGGCATGGGGAATTTGTTTGAGCACAAGAATAACTCCAATGGCGGTCAACATCCCTTTGATGACTGCATGGGGAAAATAGTAGCCCAGCACACCAGCCTTGGCAATTCCCAATAAAAATTGAAAGATCCCGGCAAAAACCAAGGAGGCCAAGAACAAGGGGAATGATCCCAAACTTGATATCGAATCCAAAACAATAACAGTCAAACCCGCAGCTGGACCACTAACGGATACGGATGATTTGGATAGGCTGCCCACGATTATTCCGCCGAGAATTCCAGCTATTAATCCTGCCATCGGAGGTGCACCGCTCGCTATAGCAATTCCCAAACAGAGGGGAAGCGCAACTAAAAAAACGACTAAACTGGACCTAAAATCACCAGATAAGGTTTCACCAATTCTAATTTTCATAAAAGGTTGACCAAAAAGAATCTACAACTATAAGTTTTTATTCTGTATTAGTTAAACTCAATTTATGCAAAACAGTTTGGATTTAGAAATTAGAATTTAAAAGTGATGCGATTGCCTGATCCATTTTTTGAAAATCAAATTTAGAACGGGCTTGGTCTAATTTGACTTGTATCTCAGGAAGACCTAAGTTTCCAATACTTCCTTCATGGGTATGAACTACCTGTTGTTGGTTGGGAACAAAGCGATTGGCTTCAATGTCTCCACCTACCTGCTTGTAAGCATCTCGGAAAGGAATGCCTTGAAGAACCAATTCATTAACGACTTCTACAGAAAATAGATGCACGTAAAAGGGATCGTCCAAGATATTTTTTCGGATCTGGATGGATTGTAACATGAACTTGCTCATTTGAAGGCAAGATCCTAGTGTACTCAGGGCAGGGAAAATCTCCTCCTTCAACAACTGCATGTCTCGGTGGTAACCTGTAGTTAGGTTGGTTAAAAGTAACCCAATAGTGGACGGAAGACCTTGAACCTGGTTTGTTTTGGCACGGATCAATTCGAATACATCGGGATTCTTCTTGTGCGGCATGATGCTACTTCCCGTAGTCAGCTCATCTGGAAAAGAGACAAAACCAAAATGTTGGTTGCAAAAAAGGATGACGTCGGAGGAAAGTTTATTCAGAGTTCCTGCCATGCCAGCCAAAGCAAAGCCAATTGTGCGCTCGGTCTTTCCTCTGCTGTTTTGGGCGTTGATGACATTGTGATGCAAGTCTCCAAATCCCAACAATTGGGTAGTCATCGTGCGATTCAGTGGGAAACTTGAACCATACCCTGCAGCTGATCCCAGTGGGTTTTTGTTGCTCATTTCAAAAGCAACTTGAAGTAAACTTAAATCCTCACTGATACTTTCTGCAAAAGAACTAAACCACAAGCCAAAGGAGGAAGGCATTGCCAATTGGGTATGGGTGTAGCCAGGCATCAAATCTTGCTTGTGCTTTTCTGCCAACTGCAAGAATTGGGTAGCCAATTCACAGGCATCTACTACGAGCTCCCGAATAGCATCCCGGTAAAATAATTTTAAATCCACCAAAACCTGATCATTTCGACTTCTTCCACTGTGGAGTTTTTTGCCCACCTCACCATAACGCTGAGTTAGCTGCAATTCTACTTGGGAATGAACATCTTCCACACCGGGCTCGATGGCAAATTTTTCGTGCTCAATCTCTACGTAAATCTCCTTTAGCCCTTTTTGTAGTAGCGCATTCTCTTCCTTGGTCAACAAACCAATACGTGTGAGCATGGATGCATGCGCCATGGAGCCCAATACATCGTATCGCGCCAAAAGAATATCGAACTCAGGATCTCTACCCACTGTAAATTGCTCTACTTCTTTTTTGCTAGTCGTGGTTTTTTGCCAAAGTTTCATAGTGTAGTTCTACTAGTGTGAGGAGAATGCATGGCGTAGGCATCAAGAATAGAAATGTATCGGGAAATGCCATCCTCAACCTCTTGAATGAAGACAAATTCATCTGCGGTATGGGAACGAGCCGAGTCTCCTGGGCCTATCTTTGCAGATGGGTAGGGGATCAAGGCTTGATCGGAAAGGGTGGGGCTTCCGAAGGTTTCTAAGCCTAGGCATTTTGCAATTGAATGCAGTACATGCCCTTCTGGCAAGCAGGAAGAACGCAAACGCATGGATCGAGGAACAAGATCTGCTGAAAGTACTTCTTGTAACTCATCCAAAACCTCCTCATGTGTGTACAACTCATTGACCCGCACATCCAAAACGTATCGGCAAAGTTCAGGCACTAAATTGTGCTGCTCTCCTGCTTGGATCAGCGTACAAGATACCTTGTTAGGTCCGAGAAGAGGAGATACTTTGGCGAACTTGTAGTGTTTGATTTTTTCCAAGTCATTCAATGCCAAATAAATGGCATTGATGCCTTCTTCCCGAGCGGCATGTCCTGCCTTACCGGTAACCGTACCATCTAGAACCAGCAATCCTTTCTCTGCGATCGCTAATCGGAGCTGAGTAGGTTCTCCTACCACTACTAAGTCAGCTGGAGGTAGTATTTCTAAGAGGCTACTGATTCCATTTGGTCCAGATATTTCCTCTTCTGCCGAGGCGATAAGCAGTAGATTAAAAGGTAATTTTTTTCCAATAAAGTAACAGAAGGTAGCCATCATGGCTACCAAGGGAGCTCCCGCGTCATTGGAGCCCAACCCATATAACTTTCCATCTCTTTCGATGGGGGAAAAGGGATCTTGGGTATAGCCTGTATTTGGTTTGACCGTATCGTGGTGGGAATTGAGCCAAATAGTGGGCAGATTAGGGTGATAAGGTGAAGCAAATGTCCATACATTGTTTCCTTGTCGCTGCGGTGATGCTCCTTGAGCCAACAAAAATTGTTCGATTACTTCAGCAGTTCTATCTTCCTCCTTGGAAAAGGATGGCAGGGCGATAAGCTTCTTGAGAAGCGCTATGGCTTCATTTTTGAGCGCTTCCATCAATACAAATCGTATCGTTGTCGTTCGATGATGGTGCCCGCTTTTTTGCCTTTTACGGCCATCAGCAAGTTTTCAGATTTACCTATCCAAACCCGCTGAACCCCTTGTTTCAAGGCTTCAAAGGCATTGTCCAGTTTGGGAATCATACCCGAATGAATCACGCTTTCCTTCCGAAGTTCTTTGTAAATGTCCTCGTTAATCAAGGGAATAATGGATTGCTCATTTTTTTCATCCACCAATACCCCAGGCTTATTGAAGCAGAAATACAAATCCACATGGTGCTCGAGAGCCAAGCCTGTGGCTAGGGCAGAGGCAATCGAATCTGCATTCGTATTGAGGAGCTGTCCTTTTTGGTCATGCGTAATCGCATTGATCACAGGAAGTAACCCTGCCTGTAGCAATTGATGAAGTAAAACGGAATTAATTTCTTGAATATCTCCCACAAATCCATAATCAATGCCTTTGACAGGTCTCTTGATGGACCGAATGAGGTTTCCATCTGCTCCGGTCAATCCCAATGCATTTACTTTCAAGGCTTGAAGCTTCGCTACTACGGTCTTATTGATCAAGCCCGCATAGACCATGGTCACGATATCCAAGGTTTCCTTGTCTGTAATCCGACGTCCATCTACCATTTCAGGCATAATGCCCATGCTTTCACCAAATCGAGATGCCATGACACCACCACCATGTACCAAGATTTTGTACCCTGGAACTTTGCTCAAAATACTTAAAAACTCATCCAGTTTATCGGGATAGTCAATTACATTCCCGCCGATTTTGATGATAGAGATTTTCATAGGTTTCTCAAAGTAAAAAAAATTAACCGAGAAGTTTGCTAAGAACTGCTTGTGCAGCAAAAATTCGATTGTAGGCCTGCTGCTGTACCAGGGAGCGTGGACCATCCAAAATTTCATCAGCTAGCTCTACATTTCTACGGACTGGCAAGCAGTGCATGACCTTGGCTTCGGGGGAATTCTTGAGGTGCGCTTCTGTGAGCATCCAGCGCTCATCTGTGGTGAGAATTTTCCCATACTCATTGAAGGCTGACCAATTTTTAACATACACAAAGTCAGCGGTTTGCAAGGCTTCACTTTGATTATGAGTTATTCTTGCTCCTTGCGTAAACCCTGAATCTAATTCATATCCCTCCGGATGGCAAATGGTCAAATCATGGCCCATCCCTAAGGTCCATTCGGCAAAACTATTTGCTACAGCCTGGGGAATAGCCTTGATATGGGGAGCCCAGCTGAGGACTACTTTGGGTTTTTTTTTGCCTTTAGCTACTTCTTGAATGGTGAGTTGGTCAGCCAAACTCTGAAGAGGATGTCGAATGGCAGATTCCAAACTGACTACAGGGATACCACTGAACTTGATAAATTGATGCAAAACGAAGTCAGTCACATCCTCTTCCTTTTGTGTGAGCGAAGGAAAAGCACGCAGTGCCAAAATATCAAAATAGGAGCCTAACACACCTGCAGCATCTTTGATGTGCTCCACGGTACCCTTGTTCATGATTGCGCCTTCCTGCATTTCAAGTGCCCAACCTTCTTTGTCCATATTGAGTACGATGGCTTCCATCCCCAGCTGCTGAGCAGCAATCTGAGTAGATACGCGGGTACGGAGGGAGGGATTCAAAAAAATACAACCCATTCTTTTTCCTTCACCTTTTCGGGCATGAAGGCCTGGGTTTCCTTTGTATGCTGTAGCAAGATCCAGTAATTCTTGACCGAGTTCCTTGGATTCAAATTGGGTAAAATGATTCATAGCTAAGAGAATTTAATGGGTTTCGCTAGGCAATAGTTCCCTTAAAGCGACCACCAACGAATGGAGTTGATTCCATTCTATGGTCAAAGGAGGGAGAAGACGTATCGTTTCCTTTCGTGCTGCAGAGCCGGTAAACATCTTGTATTTGGATACCAAAAGGGAACGGATGGGTCCAGCGTCTTGATTGAGATCTAAACCGATCATTAATCCCTTGCCACGAACCTCAACAATGCCTGGTATCGATCGGAGTTCAGCCATTAGGCGCTCTCCTAACTCCAATGCTTTTTGCTGCAATCTTTCTGCTTCAATTACTTCAAGGACTGCAAGGCCCGCTGCACAGGCCAGGTGATTGCCTCCGAAGGTAGTTCCTAGTAGCCCATAACTCGCTTTAAACTCCTCAGAAAGCAAAAGACCTCCGATAGGGAATCCATTTCCCATGCCTTTGGCGATGGTAATCAGGTCTGGAAAAACTCCATCCACCCACTGGTGTGCAAAAAATCGTCCAGTTCGGCCATAGCCAGACTGTACCTCATCTAGGATGAGTTTCGCCTCGTATTTTTTAGCTAATTGGTATAGCCCAATCAAAAACTCCGCACTTGGTACTTGAATACCTCCCACGCCTTGGATTCCTTCCACGATGATACCAGCAATGGCTTGTGTGGAGAGCACCTTTTCTACTGATTCCAAATCTCCAAAAGGAAGAATGTGAAAATCCTCTCGCGCATTGCAGGGGGCAACTAATTTGGGATTGTCTGTTAGGGCTACTGCAGCAGAGGTACGGCCATGAAAGGATCCTGTAAATGCGATAAATCCAGATTTCTTCGTCACAAAAGAAGCCATTTTCAAGGCATTCTCATTGGCCTCGGCGCCTGAATTCACCAGAAAAAGCTGGTAGCTATGCAAGCAGGACAGTTGGGCCAATTTATCCGCCAAAGCTTGTTGCAATGGGATCTGAATGGAGTTGGAATAAAATCCAAGTTGCGCCACTTGCTCGCTGATTCGCTTGACATAGTGCGGATGGCTATGCCCAATAGAGATGACTGCATGCCCTCCATACAAATCCAAATATTCTTGACCCTGCTCGTCCCACAAGCGGCATCCCTCGGCCTTCACTAGGGTCACTGGAATGAGGGGATAGACATCAAATAAATTCATTAGCTAGCATCTAAATGAGGTATTTTTTGAACTGGATGATTTTAAAATGCACTTGATTTTAGGTTCAACCCCATTTTTTCATCCAATCCAAAGGCAAGGTTAAAGTTTTGAATGGCCTGTCCAGATGCACCTTTCAAAAGGTTATCTAAAGCTGAATACACCACAAGCTGCCCCTTTTCTACTTGAAGGTGAAGCAGGCACTTATTGGTATTGACGACCTGTTTTAGATTGAGTTCCTGACTAGCAATGTGTGTAAATGCCGATCCTGCATAAACCTGGCTATAGGCTTCCACCGCTTCTTCCAGTGTTCCGCCAAAAGGAAAATAGGCAGTAATCCAGATTCCCCTTGTGAAATTACCACGATAGGGAACAAAAAACACCTCTGGATTTATTTCAGGATTTAATTGCTGAAATGTCTGCTTGATTTCTTTGAGGTGCTGGTGCGTAAACAGCTTGTACACCGACACATTCGAGGTTCTGTAGCTAAATTGAGAAGTTTCGGTTAAACTTTTTCCAGCCCCGGTTGAACCCGTAATTCCAGTTACATGTACCGCTCCCTGGATCCAGCCTTTTTGTATTGCAGGAGCAAGTGCCAGTTGAATCCCAGTTGCAAAGCATCCTGGGTTGGCAATACGCTTGGCTTTGCTTATTTTTTGTGCATTGACCTCGGGTAGGCCATACACAAAACCTGAAGATTCATCTCTGAAGTCAGTGGATAAATCGATTAAAACAGTGGATTCAGGAAAGGAATGACTTTCGAGGAAGGATGGGGTCTCTCCATGAGGAAGACATAAAAACACGGCATCCAGTCCAGAGCTTGGAACTTCTGTTGTAAAACGCAGGTCACAATCCCCAATTAAATCCCCATGCACTTCATCTACTCGTTTGCCTTTTTGGCTAGACGAATGAAGACAAACCAGTTCGCATGCTGGATGATGGATTAGAAGGCGTACCAGTTCGGCTCCAGTGTAGCCTGCAGCCCCGATAACGGCTGTTTTCACCTTATTCATTTGAATTCTTGACTTTGTGGAAGATGGCAGTTTGATTACCCAAGATACGCGTAAAGCCTTTCACGTCCTCTCCAGTATAGCCTTTGTTCATTTCTCCATAGGAACCGAATTTGGCAGACATGAGGTCATGGTCAGAAGTGATGCCTAATAAAGTAAACCGGTAAGGTTGTAGTAAAACCCGAACTTCTCCCGAAACCTGCTCTTGCGTACTTTCAAGAAAAGTCTCAAAATTGCGCATGACTGGATCTAAAAAATGACCTTCGTGGAGGTGGTTGCCATAAAACTCCGCAACCTGCTTTTTCCAATACAGCTGCCATTTGGTCAACGTATGTTTTTCAATCAATTGATGCGCTTTGATCAAAATTACAGGTGCAGCAGCTTCAAAGCCTACGCGACCTTTAATTCCGATGATGGTATCACCCACATGTATGTCTCTGCCGATGCCAAAAGGAGCTGCTAAAGATTGAAGTTTCAAAATTGCATCGACTGAATTAGCATAAGGTACTCCATCAATCCCTTTGATTTGACCTTGAACGAAAGTTAATTTTACCTCTTTCGGTTGAGTTTCAGTCACAGGAGTAGGCCAGGCATTTTCGGGAAGATAATCCGAAGAGGTGAGTGTTTCTTTTCCACCAACAGAAGTTCCCCAAATTCCTTTATTTACTGAATAGGCTGCTTTCTCAAAATTCATGGACACACCATGAGATTTGAGGTAGTCAATTTCTTCCTGTCTGCTAAGTTTGAGATCACGAATAGGCGTGATGATTTCTACTTCGGGAGCAAGGATTTGAAAAATCATGTCAAATCGAACCTGATCATTTCCTGCACCTGTTGAGCCATGTGCCACCGCCTGTGCGCCAATGGATAGCGCATATTCGGCAATAGATTTTGCTTGTACGATGCGTTCGGCTGAAACGGAAAGGGGATAGGTGTCGTTTTTGAGCACATTACCATACACAAGGTAGCGAATCACTTGCTCGTAGTAATCTTGGACTACCTCTAGGATGCGAAATGAGGCCACGCCTAGGGCATGGGCACGTTGTTCAACATCTTGCAATTCTTGTGCAGAGAAACCACCTGTGTTGACCAATACAGCATGTACTTCATGTCCCAAATCCTTGGAAAGGTGAAGGGCACAAAAAGTGGTATCTAATCCACCGCTATAGGCTAAAACTACTTTTTTCATAAGGTCAACTAGTGAACGATTGATTTAAATGGAGATTGAGATCGAGTCTGTTTTCAATTACTCGTCAGTAGATTTGATTTTTTTAGCATTTGGATCGTAAAGCATGGCTGTACACAAGCAGTTTTGTCTCTTTTTTGACATTAAAATTTCAAAATTGACGCAACTTTGACAACCTTTCCAAAACTCCTCGTCATCGGTCAAGGAGGAGTAGGAAACAGGCACATAGCCCAGTTCTGAATTGATTTTCATCACTGCAGCACCTGTTGTTAATCCAAAGATTTTTGATTCTGGGAATTTCACCTGGCTTAGTTTGAATACTTCTTGCTTGATTTTTCGGGCCAAACCATACTGCCGGTATTGAGGAGCTACGATTAAGCCTGAGTTGGCAACAAACTTGCCGTGGCCCCAAGCTTCAATGTAGCAAAACCCAGCCCAGTTTCCTGCGCTAGTTAGTGCTATGACAGCTTTGCCTTCTTCCATTTTTTCTTCCAAGTAGGCCGGACTTCGTTTTGCAATACCTGTTCCTCTCGCCTTTGCAGAATCTTCCATCTCTGCAGCAATTTGATTTGCATATCTTTTGTGAGTGCTGTCAGCTACTCGAATAAGGAAAGTTAATTCTTCCATCGATTCGTAGTTTAATTGCAATCCTCAGCGAGAGGCCGTGCAAGTAAATGGGTTAAGTTAGAATTGGGGGGTGCTTGGTGTGCTTTCCACATTAGGAATGCAAAATTAATCTAGGGTTAAACCCTAAAGGACTGCCTCAAGCGTGCAGCTGAAAAAGTAGTGGATACCAACATACATCCTGCCTCTGTCAAAGACAACTGGAACAAATAGGCCATGTACGTTTGATTATCCATAATTTGAGGCTGCAAATGTTGTATCTCCTGCAATGAATTGCAAGTGTTTATATTAATAATTTATGCAAAACCCTAATTTTTTTAGCAATTCATAAAAAAAGGGGCTAATCCACTCGTGATTAGCCCCCTTTTTCAATTTTTCTCGAATTTATTGCGCCATTTCTTTTAAGGCTGCTACCAGCACATCGCAGTCTGCTGTACTCGTGTAAATATTTGGACTGACACGTACCCCTTGTACACCAGCTCCATCTATGGGAGCAGTAAAAATCTTGTACTTGTCCATCAGTATTTTTCCCATAGCTGCAGGACTATACTTTTCTACCCAGACATTTCCAATTCCACAGCATCGATCAGGATCCTCTGGCGTATTTACACGGATGCCAGGCACATTTCGCACTTGATCAGACCAGTATTTTTGGATAAATCGAAGTCGATCTTCTTTCCGCTTGGAACCAATTTTCTCCTGGAAAGCAATGGAATCGAGTACGGTCAAATCCGTAGCTGCTGGGTGGGTTCCAATGTGGTTGAGATAGGCAATGCTGGTCAAGTTCAAGTTACCCGGTGCCAGAAGGGGTTGAATTTTAGATATCTTATCTTTTTTCACAAAAAGTAAGCCTGCGCCTAAGGGGACACTTAGCCACTTGTGCAAACTAGATCCATAATAATCGCAATCCAGGTCCTTCATGCTAAAAGTAAAATGTCCGACTGCGTGTGCGCCGTCCAACATGATTTCTACTCCTTGGGCATGCGCCATGTCGGCAATTTTCCGCACGGGCAGGATATGACCTGTGATATTGACGATATGCGGCACCATCAACAGCTTGGTTTTGGGCGTAAGTGCTTTTCGATAGACTTCTACTACCTCTTCATCCGATTTGGGATGCATGGGAATATCCACTTTTACCGTTTTGATCCCCCAGCGTTTGGATGCCAGTTCAAACATGGTTTGCATGGTCCCATAGTCCTGGTTGGCAAAGACCGCCTCATCACCAGCTTGCCAAGGGTAGCCAGAAATAATCAAGTCCAAGGATTCAGTGGTATTTCGAGTCAATACCACCTCTTCGGGCGAAGCACCTACTAAAGTGGCTAATGCTGCAGCAGATTTGGCTTTATTTTCAAATTGAACCCCCCGCATGTAATGGGAGGCTTGGTAATTGATCTCACGAACATGTGAAATGTATTTTTCGAGCAATTCCTCTGGAAGAAAGCAATAGTAGCCATTCTCAAAATTCAGGTAATCGGGTTTGAGCCGGTAACCCGCACGCAATTGATCCCAAATATCTTCGCTCGACCAGTCTAAAGCCTCGAAATCAAAGGCTTTTAATTCAGAAGGGAGCAAGGTTCCCCCAAGTCCAAGGGCTGCAAAATACTTTAAAAAGGAACGTTTTTTCATGGAATTGGAATTAAAGGAGGTAGGAAAGTAACCATACTACAAGTAAAAAGATAGCCATTCCTGTAATCCAAGGTGCACGTTTTGGAAATTCAAATTGACAGATGGGACAAATGGAAAGCGAATGATCGACTTCCATGGCGCAGGAGGGGCATTCTTTAGTTTTCAAAATCTCGGGAACTCTTTGTGAAGTATGCTGTTTATCACATGAAGAAACAAAAAATCAGATGAAAATTGAAATTTGGTCCGATATCGCTTGCCCATTTTGCTACATCGGCAAGCGGAAACTGGAAAAAGCGATTCAAAAACTAGACGATCCCAATCAGGTGGAGGTGGAGTGGAAAAGCTTTCAACTGAACCCCGACCTGGTCAGTGATCCAAGCCGATCTACGTTGGACTACCTCTCCCAATCCAAAGGATGGTCTACGGAGCAAACCCTGCAGGTAACTTCCCAGGTGGTATCCATGGCGAAAGAGGAGGGTTTGAACTTTGATTTTACACAAACTGTCGTGGCGAATACCAAAAACGCTCATCGTTTACTTCATTTGGCTAAGGAAAGAGGACACCAAGATCAACTCAAGGAGCGCCTGCTGAAGGCCTATTTTTGCGAAGGGAAAAACGTCGACGATACCATTACCTTACTTCAGTTAGCAGAAGAAGTGGGGCTAAACAAGGATTCTACCGAAGTTACGCTACTCTCGGAAAAGTATACCGATGCGCTCGAGCAAGACGCCTACGAGTCTCGCTTGATTGGCGTGCAAGGCGTACCCTTCTTTGTATTTGATCGAAAATTCGGGATATCTGGAGCCCAACCAGACGAGGTGTTTGACCGAACACTTAAGCAGGCCCTGGATGAGGAAAAGTGAGGTCTGACTACTTACTATAGCGCAAAAAAAAAGACGGGACCTGCTCCCGTCTTTTTGTCTTTTAGGATTAACTAGTTTGGTGCCAGAAATAAAGGAAATTAAATTTGAAGTTCACTTAAATCAGCAGTGGACGGTGGTCTGTCGACCGTGGTCGATTTTTACCAAACCCCTCTGCTTTTCATTTTTAGCTTGTAGACGGCATCTGATGCGGTGATAAACAACACGTTGCGCTCGAGTGTGCCGAAGGTAACATTCGCGGTCCAATATTCAGGAACCGGGATATGGGCAATTTGCTCCCCATTTCGATCGAAAACGGTTACTCCCTTGCCCGTCAAATACACGTTTCCTTTGTTATCGATCGTCATCCCATCGGATCCCATCTCGCAAAACAAGGTTTTATTGGTCAAGTAGCCATCGGCTTGAATATCATACTTCCAGGTTTTGGAAGCCCCAATATCCGCTACAAACAAGTGCTTACCATCTGGCGTACCGATAATACCGTTGGGTTGTTTTAAATCTTGGGTTACCCGGAAAAGTTCAGTTCGATCCTCGGATAGGAAATACACATGTTGCCCATCTTGCTGCATTTCCTTGCTTCGAACTCCCTCCCAATAGGGCCGAGGATACAAGGGGTCAGTAAAGTATAGTCCTCCACTTGGTCGAACCCAAACATCGTTGGGGCCATTTAACTTTTTGCCTTTGAAGGACGGAACCAAAACCGTTTCTTTTCCAGTTTGTAAGTCCATCTCTACCAACTCATTTTTTAAGTCTGCAGCGGCAATCAGTTTGCTATCCAATTGAAAATACAAGCCATTGGAACGACCAGTACCTTCCTTGGCTAGACTTACTTGATTGCTATTTGCATTCCAAACGTAGATTTTATCGTTGGGCTGATCGGTGAAATAGATGTCTCCAAAACGATTGACAGCGGGTCCTTCGGTAAAGGCAAAACCATCTTTTACCAATTCAAGCTGGGCTCCCTTGGCCACAATACCACGCTTATCTTCCAACTGGGCAAATAGAGATTGGCTAACTAAAGAGAGGCTAACACTCAGGCCTACTAGGTAAATTTTAAGGTTCATTTTTTTGAATTTGAATTCGGTTGAGCACAAGAATTAACTTGTTGAGATCAGGGCTGTAGGCCATACGCGTAATTCCTTGATGGCTTGAAGATTCAATTTTTCCTAAGGATTGCCAATTATTTTTTTGGATATTTTTGATAACTACTTCATTTCCCTTAGCCATCAGGAGGTGGTTTTTGTCTATCCAGATAAAATCCTGGGAGCCCGGTACAGCAAATCCGTAGTCTTTTCTTTCTCCTGTCTTTAGGTTGAACGAAGCGATGGCAAACGCCTTTCCTTGATCTGTTTCGATGGATTTTTTTCGATCTAAATAGGATATTTCGGACGTATTGGGACGTTTTTTGACCGTTCTACCGATGTCCGTGTCTAGGGTATCTACTATTCCTTTTCCTCGGATATACACCAAGGAATTGGGTTCTCCAAGGACAAATAACGCAGCCTTTCCATCGTACCAATCGTAGTAGCCCACCGGAAGAATATCTTCGTACAAGAGTTCGGGTGCTTCTCCAGTCACTGGGTACAACCATAGCCGTTGGGTGCCATCTGGCTCCACCACAATGGCTGAGAAATAAGAACCGCATTCCGTGAGGCTGGGGGAATATTCACTTCGATCTGGGCTTTGGGTAATGTTTGTAAACCGGTTTGTTCGGAAACTGTAGAGAATCAGGTCGTGATTTCCTTTTTCATCTGCAGCAGAAAAGATCAACTCCGAATCATTGATGAAACTAGGCTGATTGTCGTATTCTGGACGGTTGGTCAGCGGCTTGGCTGTGTTGGACAACAGTTTAATCTGCCCGCCTTTCCCTTCTGTATCGACCACCCACAAGTCGGTAGACACCTGTGCATGGACTAAGCTGCAGTTGAACAGTACTCCTAGAAAGAGGATCAAATTTATTTTTCGCATGGATAGCATTTCTGAGCCAACTAAAGTACGGATTTTCGGTTAAGAAGAAGTGTTACTCCTTTCTCAATATACCGACGCCATTTTTGACCAATTACGGCTGAAACAAGATCTCTTGGCTGATCAGGCGGTACAGGTATTGGTTTCAAACCCACAATTTGCAAAGGAAATCAATTCTTGGGAATCTATTCCAAGTAGGCTTCCAGTCAATTTTCCTGTGGATTTGCAACGCTATTTTGATTTTTACTTGGCCAAGGAAAAAGAGTTTACCAGTGTAGAACATCAACTTGCACAAGCTTATTTTGAGCGCAATGGGGATTTATACTTGGCCATGCTCGGCTTTTATTCCTTGCCCTATTGCTATGCATTTGCCGATGGAGCGCAAGTGCTCGTGCGCTCTCAGCGGATCCTAGACCAAATTGGCGAAAGGCTAGGGGAGACCACCCGCTTTGTATTGGACATCTTCAAACCAGGAGCTTTTAGTAGTCAAGATGCTGCTTTCCTCAGCTGCGCAAAAGTTCGGCTGATTCATGGCTTTAGCCGGTATTTTATTCAAAAATATGCCAAAGATTGGGATCCAGCATTCGGAGAACCCATCAACCAGGAAGACCTTTTGGGTACCAATCTGGCTTTTAGCCACATCGTGCTGCGAGGGATGACTAAAGTGGGATTACCTCCCAACCCTAAAGAGCACCAAGCTTTGCTACGCTATTGGAAATGGATAGGGGAACTGATGGGGATAGAAACTAGCCTTTGGCCTACTACAGCAAAAGAAGCCTTTGAACTAGATCGCTTAATTCGGAAGCGACAACTGAAAGCGTCAGAGGCTGGAAAGAAACTCACTCGAGCGCTTCTCGAATTCTATCAGCAAAACATCCCAGATCCAGTATTAACTACACAATTGGAATCTATCCTTGCATTTTTTCTTGGAAAAGAAGCCTCCCAGGCGGTTGGTATTTCATCCAAGCTTCAGGTACCAGGGGATATTTTGGGCCTAGTTTTAAAGGGGACAGGATTCAAAACCTTCGGTACTCAAAAAAACCATGCTGCATTGAAAAAAAATCTAGAAAGTCAGCAGCTACTTCAATTTGGTAGGGTCCTGCAACTTCAACTCCCAGAACATAAACGTTCGTAATCGAACAGCTTGCTGTTCGCTAAGCTTACAAGAACTGGCATCCAATGATCCAAAAAACGCTGTCACTGCTTTTTTTGGGAATTGGCATCATTTTCGTAATTCCAGATCACATGAACGAATTAAAGCAATGGATTAGGCAGATTCCTCTGGAATTAATCTTCTGGATTGGGAGCATTGCAGCCATTCTTACGATCAATCCGGAGGTCGAGGCGTTCAGTTTTTGTCCCCTGCACCACCTAGGTATCGAATGGTGCCCAGGATGTGGTTTGGGAAAAGCGATGAATCTCTTGGCACGAGGTGATTTTCAGGCCTCTTGGCAAATGCACCCCGCAGCAGCCTTGGCTTATGGAGTAATTTTTCATCGTATTTGGGTATTAATTAATCAACTAAAACAACGCGCACACTATGGCTAATGTATTGAGACATCTTCCAGAATTGGAAGGAATGGAATTGGGCTACATCCAAGGATTGATGAAGACCATGGATGAAGAGGAAGCTGCTTTATTTGCTCAAGTATACCGAGCAAGACGAAAAGACCCTCAGATGATTTTGATTTTGACGCTATTGGGATTCTTTGGGTTTGCAGGTTTGCACCGATTTATCCTAGGTCAAATTGGATTGGGAATCCTCTACCTAATCACGGTTGGCTTGTGTTTTATCGGAACCATTGTGGATTTGGTGAATTACAAAAGCCTAGCATACGAATTCAACATCAAGATGGCACATGAAACAATCCATATGTTGTCCTATTCTTTCCCAGAAAAAGGAACCAAAGAAAGCTAAACCAACGCCCACTTTCCTTTTTGCCTTTGGTTTCCTCGGAAGCCAAGGGTTTTTTTATGCTTACCAGGAATCGTCTGCTTCTGGATCGTCTGCTTGTTGTAATTGAATCAAGGGCTCAGCCAAAGGAGAAAGTAGCAAATGAAATTGCTGCAACCGCAATTCCAATTCTTGCAATTCCTCGTAAGAACCTTTGGTGAAGGGATAAGGGAGTTCGATCAGTTCGGGCGATTTGGAACTGAAGGGTGGTTTTACCGCTCCATCAAATAACAAGGGCCACATGGTTTTGGCACAGCCAAGTCCCCAAAAATCGAGGGGATATTGCTGGGCATACACCTGGAGCCGATCATTGATGTCTTTAAAAAATAGTTCTGTTTCCTCTAAGCGAATACGTGAGCCAGCTCTGGATTTTCCTTTGGTTTTCAAGTACTTAAACTGAGACATTCCTTGCTTCTGACGAACTAGGTAAGCCCGAAAAACTTTGTGATCTAGCAAGGTTCCTCGATGGAAATATCCTACAGCAGCTTGTCCTGCCCGCACCAGGGTAATGCAATAATGCACATCCTCGACTTGTTCAAACCTTCCTTCAGGAAGCCAAGTTTGGGTCCAAGGCAAGTACAGCTTGGCTAACCATCCTGTCGCATTTTCAAGGAGTAATTGATGTTTTTCGCGAAGATAGTGGATTTGCCAGCCCTTCAATTCAGCTATTTCTAAAAGCTGAAGGGCCTGTTGATCACTTAAAACTTGAGTTTGCGGTATTTTCATCGTAAAGCCAGTTGCTTGGCTATCTTTGCACAAAGAAAGAAAACAATATGCAGGAAGACATACAAAAAGTGCTGAATCGGATGTGCGATCCCAAGGAAGAGGAAGCCTTTCACTTTGCGGATAAACTTGGAGGCATGGCTGATGAAGAGACGAAAGACCACTTGATTACCTTGGTAAAAGGAGATCAATGGGAAATAGCCTATTTGGCTAGTCGTGCTTTAGCCAAAACTTCCTGGAATGAAGATTCCTTAGATGCAATTTTTGAGGCCATTTTGGATAAAAAGAACAAAGCTGTACAAGGGGCCTTCGTTCAAGTTCTAGAAGAGTTTAACCTTGCAGATCGTTTTGTGGACATTTTTCGAGTGTATCTTTTCGGCAATTTTAAAGCATCCACACTCGCAAAGGGATATTTGGATAGTGTGGAATTCGAAATTACTTCAAGAACTATTCGCAAAGCCGAGAAGCATTGGAATCATTACTTACACAATCCTGAAGACGAGGAAAGTCTAGTCTTGAAGAAGTTGGAGGTAGAGCCCATGCTGCAAGAGTTGAAGGACCTTTTTGAGGAGTAAGCCCGGTTTATTCTCTTTTTTTGACTCCTCGGACAGCTTGTGCCAAAATGGGATCTTCTGGCCAAGAATGCTTGGGATAACGCTGTTTGAGCTCTTTTTTGACCTCAAAATAACCTGAAGTCCAAAAGCTTTTTAAATCTTGTGTTAGTTGTACTGGTTTGTAATCAGGGGATAGCAATTCGATCAAAATTGGGATGCGTCCTTCATTTACCTTCGGGGTTTCAAGCATCCCAAACAGTTCCTGCAAGCGAACCGAAAGGCGAGGGGAATTGCCATCTTCTTGGTACTGTATGGGTATTTCGCTTCCGGAAGGTACCGTTAAAAACCTTGGCGCTAGCCTTTCTAATTTCTGCTGCTGCTCAAAAGTGAGCGAGTGCGTTAAAAATTGACTAAGATTCAATTTCTTCAATTCTTCATTTTTGGTAATGCCCATTAGGTAGGGTTCCAGCCAGTCTACCGCAGTTGCACAGAGGGAATCTGTAGACCAATTTGGCCAGCCCTGATTTGGATGCCAAGTGGCTACCGATTGCACTCGTGCAATCAATCCCATCACAGACTCGTTCCAATCCAGTAAAAATTCCCCTTCCAGTTGAATGGTTTTAAGAAGTAGTTGAACAGCCAGTTCTGGGTTTACTTTGGGTAGCGGTCTATTTCCCAAGACAATTGCCCCGATCCGAATTTCAGTATGTGCTTGCAAGCCACCTTTCTTTCGATCCCATTCCAGCACCTCCTTAGTTTTGAGTAGGGGTGCCAAATCCTTGGGATTCAATGGGGCTGCCATCCAGATTTTACCCATTCCATCTCGGGCGTCCAAGTGCGCTACTGCCAACCAGGATTCATAGGCGAGATCATCCTTATGCCCGATTTGGGCAATTTTACCATTCGCAAGTTGAAACTGTGCATTGTTTCCAGGTCGAGCTGCAGCAATCCGTTCTGGATAGGCATAGGCAAGCAACAATCCTGTAGCCCAAGGATCAACGGGGCTATTTTCAGGAGTTACGGAAAGTAGTTTACGGTATTGAGCTGCTACCTTCTCAATCTTTTTGTAGACAAATGCCCCATTTACCTGTCCTCGAAAGCGTCTTAGACCTTCAATTCGAAGGTTGAGGTCTACGCCAGATTGGGATGCGAGGGGATCCTTTTCCTCTAGAATAGCTGCAATATCGGTGGCTAGCGGGAGGAGGTTTGCCTTTTTGGCATAGAGGAGCATGTGCGCAATTCTCGGATGGGCAGGTACCAGATGCAGTTCTTTCCCATGTGAAGTTAATTGACCTTGATCGAGGGCCTCAATGTCTTCCAGCACTTTTTCGGCAGACACTAAGGAACTCACTGGGGGAGGATTGAGCCAGGTCATGCTACGGATATCTTTTTTGCCCCAGACCTGCATGTCTAGGACAAGGCTCGTCAAATCGGCTTCTAGGAGTTCGGGCGTACGAAAATCAGCCATTTGTGCTTGGGTACCCTTAGTCCACAAACGATAGGAATGGCCGGGAGCCAACCTTCCTGCTCTACCGCTACGTTGATCCGCAGAATCCTTGCTAATGCGGTGCAGTTCCAATTTGGAGAGTCCTGAGCGCGGATCAAAACGATTGGACTTCACAAAGCCTGTATCCACCACGACAGTAACCCCCTCAATCGTTAGGGATGTTTCTGCAATGTCTGTGGCAAGCACAATTTTCCGCTTTCCACTGGGATGTGGAAGAATGGCCCGCTGCTGCTCTGAAAAGGAAAGTTGCCCGAAAAGAGGAACTATAACATCCGTAGCCAAGGATTTTTTCAATACCTCTTCGGCTTTTCGGATTTCACCTTGACCAGGAAAGAATACCAAAAAGTCCCCTGAATGCTGTTTGGTCAATGGAATGAGTTGCCTTGCCGCATCTTCTCCGATGGCATATTCATCCACCTCCTGCAGGTAATTGACTGCAACAGGGTATTGCCTCCCCTTACTTTGAATGATGGGCGCATCCAATAATTTGGAAAGCTGTTCTGAATCAATCGTGGCAGACATCAATACGATGCGCAAATCCTCTCTGATGACCTGCTGCACCTCTCGGGAAAGCGCAAGGCCGATCTCAGAAAATAGATTTCGCTCGTGAAACTCATCAAAAATAACCATCCCGACATCCTCCAAGGCATTGTCTTGATGGAGCATTCGGGAAAGGATTCCTTCCGTGATTACTTCCAACCGGGTAGCTGCAGTGACGCAAGTATCCAATCGAATGCGGTAGCCTACTGTATGTCCTACTTCTTCTCCCAACAAATCAGACATCCGCTGTGCAATACTTTTGGTAGCCAGGCGGCGAGGTTCCAGCAGCAAGATTTTTTTGCCAGCCAACCAGGGTTCATGGAGTAAGGATAGGGGCAAGAGCGTACTTTTTCCTGCTCCTGGAGGTGCTTGAATGATCAAGGAAGAAGAAATGGCAAGACTTTGTTTGACTGCAGGGATAATTTCCGCAATAGGTAAATCGTAGGAACTGGGATTAAAATCAGGCATGGACGACAAAAATACAATCCAGAACCTGGATTCTAGAATTTTATTGATTCAAAAAAAAGCCCACAGGAAAACATCCCGTGGGCTCCGTTTGGAAAATTAGGGGGATTAAGCGCCGATTTTGGCAGCGGCTTTTCCATATTCCCAACGAATTTCAAAAGAATCCGACTTGACTTCATAGACCAATCTTTCCTCAAGGGTAGAATTTTGCTGAGAAGCCACATTCACGCGAAGGATGTCTTGCTTCTCGTCGTAGGTGTAAGAACCCCACTGCTTGGCTACCTTGTTGAACACAAAAGTAGATTGGCTTTCTCCAGGAATGATGAAGAAACTGTAAGTTCCTGCAGGCAGTTTTTGTCCCTCGATGGTAATGTCTTTGGAGGTAGTGAAGGTAGTGGCATCGTTTGCTCCAGCTCTCCAGATCTTTCCAAAAGGAACTAAATCCCCCCAAATGGTGCGGCCCTTTACGGCTGGAGAAGAGTAGTTGATGGTGATTTTTGCTCCTGCCACTTCACCTTCGGCAGTTTTCGCAGGACTTGGTTTGTCTTGAGCAGTTGCTGCCAAGGCAAAGAAGATGCTTAGCGAAAAAGCGAAAACTAGTTTTTGTAATTTCATGAGTTTGTGATTTAAGTAAACTAATAAATTGGCTTGAAAATTAACTAGCAGGTTAACCTTTAACTGCTTCGAATAGTTTGGGGTTTTTAAAGGATATTTTTGATGAAAAACCTTAAATGTTTACCCAAGCTTGCTTCTTGTTACTCTCCACAATGCGCTCTCCAATCAATAGTTCGCGCCAGCCGTCTGCAAAGGTTGGATAGCTAGGATGCTCGGGTTGCTTTCCCGCTGTGATCGCCGCATACACCTCTTTGAATAGCTGCTTGGAAGTATCTGGGAAGCCTTCGTTGTGACCGCCAGGGAAACTTACCAAAGAGCTTACTTCTTGATGCACCAAAGAAGGGTCTTTCATGAGATGCTCGTTGGCCTTTTCACGCTTGCCAATCCACAATTCATTTGGACGCTCTGAATTAAATTCAAAAGCGGATACTGAGCCTGCAATCTCTAGATTAAGTCTGTTCTTACGTCCTGCATTTACCTGCGATACCGTAATGGATCCTTTGGAACCGTTGTCAAAACGAAGCAGTACGGTAGCATGATCTTCCGTGTTGATTGGTACCTCTTGGTAATCGGCTGGAGTCAGCATCTTACCCGAGTAGGTTTCAATTGGCTTTAGCGGCTTCAATCTGGTCTTGTGAACGGTAGAAAAATCAGCCATCACAGCGGTGATTTTAAGTCCTGTCACGTATTCAGTAATGTCCAAAAGGTGGGATCCGATATCCGCAATAGCTCTAGAATCTCCAGATTTGTCTGGTTCCAGTCTCCAATTGTAGTCTGTTTGTAAGAAAAGCCAATCTTGTAGGTAAGAACCCATGATGGAATACACTTCTCCCAATTCTCCTTTTTCACGCATCACTTTCATTTGCCTTACTATGGGGTAGTAGCGCAGGTTGAAATGCACCGCATTCACCAGGCCTGTGGTTTTGGCAATTTTCACCAAATCTTCAGCTTCTTCCAAGCTGATGGCCAATGGCTTTTCACAAATTACATGCTTCTCTGCCTCCAAGACCGCCTTGGCTTGACTGTAGTGGAGAAAATTGGGGGTACAGATATGGACTACATCGATGTCCGCTTGCTTAAGCATATCGGCAAAAACATAAGCTTTTGGAATGCCCAATTGCTTCGCTTTTTCATCTGCAAGGGCTTGGTTTACTTCTACCAAGGCGACAACTTCTACATTGGGAATTCTTCTCAGTGCTTCTAGGTGTGCAGGACCAATAAATCCAGTTCCGACTATGGCTGCTTTGATGGTTTGAGACATTTGTTTCAAGTTTGGGTAAAAAAGATAATCGAAGTTAAAAAAATCTATCCGTAACAAAATGAGATTTTTTCAGGAATTGCTCTCAAGGCAGGTCCCATCCAAAAGTAATCCCAGTCGCCATCTAATTTGGATCTGTTGCAATTCAACCTTTCTTTTTTCCATTTACAAAATTGGTTGGTTTTTACCACACATTTTTAGTAGTTTACTAGTCTAAATACAAACCAGATATGGCAAATTTTTCACTAAAAGTAAATGGAACCACGCACCAAGTAGAAGTGGAAGACGACACCCCATTACTATGGGTCTTACGAGATCATTTGAATCTTGTAGGAACCAAGTTTTCCTGTGGCATTGCTCAATGCGGTGCATGCACCGTTCATGTGAATGGAAATGCTACCTTCTCCTGCGTGACGCCAGTTTCTAGTATTGGAAATTCAGAGGTGACTACCATTGAAGGGCTTTCGAAGGACGGGAATCATCCGGTACAGAAGGCTTGGGATGAGGTAGATGTGGCTCAATGTGGGTATTGCCAGGCAGGTCAAATCATGAACGCTGCAGCTTTTTTAGAGCAAAATCCTTCTCCGACTTTGGAAGAAATTGACAATGCAATGAACCGAAACATCTGTCGATGTGGCACCTATCCTAAAATTAGAGAGGCTGTAGCCCTTGCCGCTAAATCCAACCAACTATGAAAACACAGATAGGAACAAGCAGAAGAGACTTTCTAAAAATCGCTGGAACCACTGCAGGTGGTTTGGTCATTGGATTCAACTGGTTTAGCTGCGATTCTCCAAAAATGGAGGTGCTCAGCACTGAACAGATTTTGGCACAAGCCAAATCTTTCAACAGCTTTTTATCCATCTCTCCAACTGGAGATGTGGTCATCTTTTCGCCTAATCCGGAATTAGGGCAAAACATCAAAACTTCGTTCCCCATGGTGGTCGCTGAAGAATTGGAAGCCGATTGGGAAAAGGTACGGGTAGTCCAAGCCAATTTAGATCCTGAAAAATACGAACGACAGCTGACAGGTGGTTCTGGTGCGATGCCACATAGCTGGGAAAGACTACGAAAGGCAGGGGCAACTGCCAAGTACCTTTTGGTGGCGGCAGCCGCACAAACCTGGAAAGTTGCCGCAACAGAAATTACCGTTTCTAAAGGAATTATAAGCCATGAAGGGTCAGGTAAAAAAGGCCATTTTGGAGAATTTGTTGCGGTGGCTACCACACTTACCGCGCCTGAAGAGGTGACACTTAAAGACAAGAAAGACTTTACCATCATCGGTACGCCAGTTAAAAATGTGGACGCCAAAGACCTGTATACCGGTAAGCCTATGTTTGGTCTGGATTTCCAGCGGGAAGGAATGCAATATGCCATGATCCAACGCGCCCCATTTGGGATGAAGCTAGTTTCGGTGGACGATAGCGCGGCACGCGCTGTAGCTGGAGTGACCAACGTGGTTACTTTTGGATCCAGTGTGGCGGTAGTAGGAACCTCCACCTGGCCACTGTTGAAGGCCAAAAAGTTATTAAAAGTGAACTACGAACCCGATGGGGTGGTGGAGAGTTCCACAGACCACGATCGCTTGTTTACCGAATTGATGGCCAAGGGCAAGGCTGAGGTGAAACGGAAGGATGGAGATGTCGCGTCTGCATTCAAGTCTGCTGCTAAAATCGTAACTGCGGAATACCAGTGTCCATTTCTAGCACATTCTCCGATGGAGCCGGAAAACTTTTTTGCACATGTGCAAGGAGACAAGGTGGAGCTCGTCGGTCCAACTCAAACACCAGACCGTGCTCGTCAAGAAACTGCAGCTTTGCTTGGAATTCCACCTGAGAATGTCAGCGTGGCCATCACTAGACTAGGAGGAGGTTTCGGAAGAAGACTTCGTGCAGATTATGTAGTCGAGGCAGTAGAAGTGTCTAGAGCAATCAATGCTCCTGTGAAAGTTACTTGGAGCCGGGAAGATGAATTGACTGGCGGTGCCTATCGACCAGCTGTTCGCTACCGATTTGAAGCGGCCTTGGATGCTACAGGAACTCTCGTAGGCTACAAGCTGCGTGGTGTCGGAATGAATGCTGGCAATACTACCCGAGAAGCTAATTTTCCTTCTGGTGCAGTAGATAACGTATTAATTGAAACCATCGAACATGCTTCGAGCATCACGACCAATGCCTGGAGAGCACCGATTACCAATTTCCTAGCCTATGCTGAGCAAAGCTTCTTAGATGAAGTTGCTTTAGCAGCGGGTAAGGATCCGGTTGATTTCCGTTTGGAACTTTTGAATCGTGCCAAAACCAAACCAGTAGGGGAGCTTGGCTACGATGTGGATCGCATGCTAGGAGTGGTGAAAATGGCGAAGGACAAGTCCAATTGGGGTAAAAATCCTTCGGTAAAACAAGGATTCAGCGTCTACTTCTCCCATAAATCCTATGTGGCTCAAGTGGCTGACATCGAGCTTGCTGGGGGTGTACCTACCCTGAAAAAAATCACTGCAGTGACGGATTGCGGTTTGGTCGTGAATCCTACCGGCGCAAATCACCAGGTTCGTGGTGGAATCGTGGACGGTATGGGACATGCGATGTACACCAACCTGACTTTTGAAGCGGGGGTGCCTAAGCAGCGAAATTTTGACAGTTACCGATTGATTCGGTTGAAAGAAGTGCCTGAAATCGAAACCCACTTCGTGGACTCAGGTTTTGACCCTACTGGGTTGGGTGAGCCTGCGTTGCCACCGACTGGAGGAGCGATTGCGAATGCGATCTTTGCGGCCACCGGAAGAAGACTACGGAGTCAGCCTTTCATCGAGCAAAAGGAATTTTCTGATATCCAATTGCAAATCAAAAGAGCTTAAGGAAATCCAACAAAAAAGCCACTACCTCAGCAGTGGCTTTTTTGTTGGATTATACTGAATTCAGGCAAGTTTTTTTGCCTCCGCTTGCAACAGGTCAGATTCGTCGGCCAAACAAGAGTCTAAGTAGTTTTGTATGCTTTCATTCTTTGATAAACCCTTTGAAAGTAAGGCGCCAAGTGCTACCAAAACAGCAAGTCGGGAACCTACTTTTTTAGCGGCAGTGCCAAATAAGGGTTCCAACTCTTCAAAAGACACATTTTCCGCTTGAGCTCGGATATCTTTAAGCGCCTCTTCCAACTTATCTCCCGATAGGTTGGTCAGCTTTTTTCCGATGTATTGAATCTCGCTCAAGGCTGATTTGGCTTCTTGAGGAGCTTGCACTACCGGATTCGTGGCTGACTGCTGCTTTTTTGCTGTGGCAGCATTTTGCTTCGCCCAAGTATCTTTTAATCCTACGGTCTTATTGAAGACCAACTGTCCTTCACGAGAATCTGAATCCAAGGTAAAATAGCCGAGGCGCTGGAATTGGTAGCTCTCGTTTGGTCTTGCCTTACCCAAGTGTGGTTCTAGATAGGCATTTTTAATCACCTTCAAGGAATTGGGATTGAGGAAGTCCATGTAGCTTTTGGATTCATGCGTATCCGGTGATTCATCCAAAAACAAGCGATCGTATTCTCGAACTTCAGCTTGAATGGCATGTGCCACAGATACCCAGTGAATGGTAGACTTCACCTTTCGTTGGCTTGCTTCAGTACCCGAACCTGATCTGGAATCCGCATCGTAGTTGCAATGAATTTCGAGAAGATTACCTGCTGCATCTTTCACAACAGACTCTGCTTTGATGATGTAAGCACTTTTCAAGCGAACCTCCTGACCTAGGGCTAAGCGGAAAAAGTTGGAATCAGCCACTTCTTTGAAATCCTCGCGTTCGATGTATAACTCTCTGGAAAAAGGCACCTCGTGCGTTCCTGCATCTGTTTTTTCTGGATTATTTTCCAAATGCAAGATTTCAGTTTGTCCTGCCGGATAGTTTTGAAGGATTACTTTAATTGGATTCAACACCGCCATTACACGGGTAGCGCTTTGGTTAAGGTCCTCACGTACACAAAACTCAAGCAAGGATACATCTGTTACATTTTCTCTTCGAGAAATACCTGCCACTTCACTAAAGTTGCGGATGGATCCAGGTGTGTAGCCTCGTCTTCTCAAACCAGAAATGGTCGGCATGCGGGGATCATCCCATCCCGTTACTACCTTCTTTTGTACCAGTTCAAGCAACTTACGCTTGCTCATCACCGTAAAACTCAGGTTACGCCGCGCAAATTCCCGCTGCTTGGGACGTAATAGGGTAGGATCGATGATCTGATCCAAGTACCAATCGTACAATTCTCGGTGCGCTTTAAACTCAAGCGTACAGATGGAATGAGAAACTTGCTCGAGGTAATCGGACTCTCCATGAGCCCAATCGTACATGGGGTAAATCTTCCAGGTATCTCCTGTGCGGTGGTGGTGTGCATGGATGATGCGGTACAAGATTGGATCACGCATGTGCATGTTCGGAGAAGCCATGTCGATCTTCGCACGTAAGAGATAGGTGCCTGGAGCAAATTCTCCATTTTTCATACACTCAAACAAATGCAAATTTTCAGCAATGGATCGATCTCGGAATGGGCTAGGAGTACCTGGGCTAGTAGGCGTACCCTTTTGTTCGGCGATTTGCTCAGAGGATTGCTGATCTACATAGGCTTTGCCTTGCTGGATCAACAAGACTGCCCAGTCGTGCAATTGCTGAAAATAATCAGAGGAATAGCATTCGTTGGCCCAGTTAAATCCCAACCAGGCGATATCACGCTTGATGGCATCTACATATTCTTGTTCTTCCTTGGCAGGATTCGTATCGTCAAATCGAAGGTTGACTGGAGCTCCGTATTTCTCACCCAAACCGAAGTTTAAGCAAATGGATGCTGCATGGCCGATGTGTAGGTAGCCATTGGGTTCCGGTGGAAAGCGGAAGCACAAGTTTTTCTTTGGAAAACCATTGGCAAGGTCTTCTTCGATGATGTGTTCTATGAAATTCAGGGATTCAGTAGCTTCTTTCATAAGCGTCAGTTCAATCTCAAAAATACGTCAAATGCTAGTAATTCCAATCTTAATGCAAAAGACTGGGTAAGGAAGAAAATGGGATTGATCTTAAATTTCATCCGAATGGGATTGATCTTAAATTTCATCCGGCTCACGACTGGGCCAATAAGGCCCAACTAGCTTCAGGGTCATTTTAGCCGCATCGAATTGAAAGCTTAGTTTCATTTCTTCCGATTGAGTTTCATGCAAATCCTGGCAGGCATTGAAATATATCAACTCAAAGCTTAGGCAGAGGGTGCCAGTATCCTGAGAATCCAGCTGGGTGGCAGACTTCAATTGGACCTTTTCTACCACTGCTCCTTGTCTTTTGTAGTAGTAAGTCAGAAAGATTCCCAAGTCTCGCTGTTGAGTTTGGATGAGACAGGACCAAGCTTCGGATGAAGGCCTTTCAAAGGGGAAATCAAAAGTCCAAGATTCTTGCATGAGAAGTCAAAGGTAGGAAAATCGAGGTTTGAACGCTTCAAAAAACAAGTAAAAGCAGTAGTTTAGGGTCATGAATTATCCGCTCTACATGGATTACAATGCCACCACGCCTTGCGCAGAAGAGGTGATTACTGCTATGCTTCCATTTTTCGGTAATCATTTTGGCAATGCAGCCAGTAAAAGTCATCCCTACGGTTGGTTGGCGGATCAAGCTGTGGAGGATGCTAGAGAGGCAGTAGCGCAATTGATTGGTGCCAAGTCCAAGGAACTCATTTTCACTTCAGGGGCCACCGAATCCCTTAATTTGGCCATCAAAGGGGTTTATGATTTATTTCCTGGAGAAAAGCAGCATTACATTACATGCCAAACCGAGCACAAAGCCGTATTGGACAGCATGGCGGAAATTCAGCGGAGAGGAGCAGAGGTCACTTATTTGCCTGTAAGTTCCGAGGGAGAGGTGGATTTGAACTTTTTGGAGCAAAACCTACAGCCGCATACCAAGATGATTTGTTTGATGTGGGCCAATAATGAAACTGGTATTATTCATCCCATCCAAGAAGTCGGACAGATTGCCAATAAACATGGGATTATCTTTTTAACGGATGCCGTGCAGGCAGTAGGCAAAATTCCAGTGAGCACTCAAGGAATCCACTTGATGGCTCTTTCTGCACACAAATTGTATGGTCCCAAAGGAGTAGGGGCACTGTATGTTCGCCACAACCATTACTTACCCAAGCCTTTGGCTCAACTTCATGGGGGAGGCCATGAAAAGGGTTTCCGCAGTGGAACGCTCAATGTGCCAGGGATTGTAGGATTTGGAAAAGCAGCCCAACTCCGATTCCAAGCCAAGGAGGAGGAATCGAGTAGGTTGGAGAAGTTACGTGATCGGCTGGAATCAGCACTTTTGGAGCTTCCAGGAGTGCATCGAAATGGATCTTACAGACAGCGTCTTTCCCATGTGAGCAACCTTTCCTTTTCCGGAGTAGAAGGGGAGGAGTTACTCCTGAAAGTAAATCAGCGGGTTGCTGTGAGTTCGGGCTCTGCCTGTACCTCCATTTCTCCCAAACCGAGCCATGTGCTCCAAGCCATGGGTATCCCTTCGGATTTGGGAAGGGCTTCGCTACGTTTTAGTTTGGGGAAAGATACCAGTTCTGCTTGCGTAGAAAATGCTGTTTCTTGGGTTAAATCAGTGGTTGAGAGTTTGAGAAGTTCCTGATAAAAATCATATGATCTTTTTTATATCCAGCGAAAGAATTGTGGGACATTGGATGTAAATTGGATTATGGATTCCAAAAAACCAGATTTAGTCGAAGAACCAGATGCTGTTTACGGCAAGTATTCCTATGCGGATTATTTAACTTGGCAGTTTGAAGAAGTGGTAGAGCTCATTAATGGCAAGATTTTCAAAAAAGCTGCCGCAGCTCCAAAGAGATTACATCAAAAAGTATCTTCTAAACTTAATTTTAAGCTATATCAATTTTTAGAGGGAAAGCGTTGCCAGGTATATGCTGCACCTTTTGATGTTCGATTTCCTAAAGATTCCAAGGAAGACCTTCAAATTTTCAATGTGGTCCAACCAGACCTTTGTGTAATCTGCAATCCTGAAAAACTGGACGAAAGAGGTTGCCTCGGCGCCCCAGATTTAATTGTGGAAATTCTTTCTCCTGGAAATACGAAAACCGAACTTAAGTTTAAATACCAGCTCTATGAATCGCATGGAGTAGCTGAATATTGGGTAATCCATCCAGATTATCAAAATGTCATCCAATATACCCTAGAAAATGACCAATACTTCCCTTCCAAATTAATTACTTCGGGAGATGTGCTTCAGACTAAGGTCCTAGAAGGTTTTAGCTTGGATTTGGAAGATTTTTTTGCGGATATCGAATGAAATTCTTCAGCGCCTTACTTTTAAAGCTGTTGACGGCTCTAGAGAATTTTCGAAAGTACTAAAAGATAGTATTTAAGGAGATCCAAAAAGTATATGATTTGAAAATCAATTGATTATCCCTAAATTAAAGAATGGATGCTGAAAAAAAAGATCGAGTAGAAGAGCCTAATGCTACCTATGGGTACTATTCCTACGCGGATTACTTGACCTGGCCTATGGATCTAGTTGCCGAATTGATTCAAGGAAGGCTATTTAAAAAGGCTGCTGCAGCTCCAAATCGCATCCATCAACGGGTATCTTTAAAACTTTCCGTTAAACTATATCAATTTTTAGAGGGAAAGACCTGTCAAGTTTATGAAGCTCCTTTTGACGTTCGGTTCCCC
>JAMNXQ010000066.1 GCA_023653075.1 Algoriphagus sp. | reverse complement strand
ATTTGGGCATACCCTGACATCAAACTCACGCTTCTCCTCGCCGGGATTTTCATCCTCTTGTATTTCCTATACTTGAGTCGATTTTGGGCCATCAACCGAAAGTTGAAGGTGGAAAAGCAGCGACTTTTTACCAAACTCATCATCCGCACTGTCTATTTCATTCTCCTGCTCATTGCCTTTGCAGGCCCTTCCATTGGAGATTCCTTCAAGGAAGTGAAGGAAGAGGGAAAAGATATTTTTATTGCTGTGGACCTTTCCCAGTCCATGGTGGCCACCGATATTGCTCCCAATAGACTACGTAGAATTCAATTTGAACTGAAGGAATTGCTGAATTCCTTTCCTTCCGACCGGGTTGGATTGATCATCTTCTCAACCGAAGCTTTCCTTCAACTGCCCTTGACCTACGACCAGGCAGTAGCTAACCTCTACATCGATGGGCTTTCTATTGGCTTGGTGCCCAATCTGGGTACGGACCTCAGTACCCCTCTCCGGATGGCATTGGAACGGTTTCAAAATGATCAGAGCCAAGAAAAAAAGTCCAGATCTGTAGTCTTAATTTCAGATGGGGAACATTTTGGGGATGACTTGGATGGAATTGCGGAAGAGTTGGTGGACGAAGGAATTAAAGTGTTTTCGATCGGCATTGGTACAGATCGAGGTGGAGAAATGCCACGTGGCAATGGCCTAGTAATGGATCCCGATACTGGGAAACCTGCCCTCACCAAGCTTAACCGAGAACCCCTGCAGTTTATTGCTGCAGAAACGGGAGGACAATACTTTGAGATCTCTGATCAAACCCAGGAAATGGGTGGATTGATTTCTGCAATTGAAAGTTTGGAAGGAGGCATCGCCACCACTCGTAAAGTGGAAGCAAGCTCCAACAAGTATTTTTACTTCCTGCTTGCCGCTTTGGCCTTGGCTTTAGTCGACATGATTTTACCCATCAAAACAATCAAACTCTGATGAGCTGGAGCAAAGGAATTTTCCTAGTTTTACTGTTTCTGCCCGCCTCCTGGACACGAGTCAGCCGATTGAATGCTGCCATTGACCAAGCCTCGGCAAGTTATGCCGCTACTGAATACGCAAAGTCCATCAAAGATCACCGGGTATTGGTAGATGAATTTCAACTAGCTTCTGCATCCTTGGATTTTAACTTGGGACTGAGTTACCATTATGCTTCTCAGCCCGAAGAAGCTGCGGCAAGCTTCGACAAGGCAAGCCAAGGTACAAACAAGCGCTTAGCTTCCTTTGCCTACAATCAGGGTGGAGTCGTATTGGGTAACAAGCAGGACTACCAAGCTGCCTTGAGTAAATTTCAATCCGCATTGATTCAAGACCCCTTGAATGAGGAGGCGAGATACAACTACGAGTTGCTAGCTCGATGGCTGAAGCGAGACGAGGAGCGTAAGAACAAAGACGAGAATACTCCCGAACCCTCTGAGTTTGCGAAGCGTAAAAAAGCAGAAGCCGATCGATTGGTGGAACAATTTAGGTTCAAGGAAGCGTTAACCCTATTGGAAGCAGCCTTGGCACAAGACGAAACGGTAGCTGCTTACCAAGAATTTATGACAAGTTTGAAAGACGTGGTGGAAATCAATGAAAACTAAGATCCTTTTCGGTGTACTGCTGATTGGCTTTTGCCTGATTGGTGAAACTGCCATCGCCCAAAATGCAGGTGATTTCTTTAATCGTGCAGCTCGCTCCTATGTCAAAACTGCCAAGGACCAAGCACTGCGGGAGGTCAACGATGGCCTGGCCAAGTATCCGAACGATGCCAAACTGAAGGCGCTCAAAGAAAAATTGGAACAAGAACAGCAGCAACAAGACCAGCAGCAGCAACAAGACCAGCAGCAGCAAAACCAACAGAATCAGGAGCAAAAGGATCCTTCCCAGAAAGAAGATTCCAAATCTGACCAGAAAGACGGGGAAAAAACGAACGAGGACAAAGCCAAGGATGGACAAAAGGGTGAAAACCCCTCCCAGCAAAGCGAGGAGTCGGGTCAAAATGGAAACGATCAGATGGATGCTAACCTCGCGGATCGCCAGAAAAAGATGGAAGCCATGCGCGAAAAGCTAAAAGGGATGAATCTTTCTCCTGAGCAGGCAGCACAGATCCTAGAATCCCTCAATGCTGCCGAATTACGATACATTCAAGACAATAAAAAGAAAGCCACACAGCCACCTAAAAGAGGATTACCCGATTGGTAAGCACACTGTGGGGTTTGAAGTTCATAAACCCAAATCTAAATGATTGAAGAAGTCTACATCCTTGCAGCCGTTCGTACTCCCATTGGGAGCTTTGGAGGTAAATTCAGCACTTTAACTGCCACCGAATTGGGAAGCATTGCCATCAAAGGAGCCCTAGCCAAGTCAGGCGTTCCTGTTGAAGCTGTCAATGAGGTATTTATGGGCAACGTGCTTTCTGCCAACCTGGGCCAGGCACCTGCTCGACAAGCGTCCATAGGCGCAGGCATTGGTTATCAAGTCCCTTGCACGACCATCAATAAAGTATGTGCTTCTGGCATGAAAGCGGTCATGCTTGGTGCGCAATCCATCCAATTGGGCATTAATGAAGTAGTGATTGCAGGTGGAATGGAAAGCATGTCTAATGTTCCCTACTACGTTCCGAAAGCACGCTTTGGCTACAAATATGGAAATGCTGAGTTGACAGATGGGCTCGTTCGTGATGGACTTTTTGAGGTGTACTACAAGTTCCCCATGGGCAACTGTGCCGATAATACCGCTAAAGAAATGAAAATCAGTCGGGAGGAACAGGATGCCTATGCCATCCAATCCTACCAGCGATCCGCTGCTGCCTGGGAAGCAAATGCGTTTTCTGAAGAAATCGTCCCGGTAGAACTACAGGGTAGAAAAGGAGAATCGATTTTGATTGCCGAAGATGAGGAATACAAGAATGTAGTATTTGATAAAATCCCATCCTTGAAGCCTGTTTTTGATCCAAATGGCACGGTGACTGCTGCCAATGCTTCGACCATGAATGATGGGGCTTCTGCTTTGGTTTTGGCAAGCAAAGAGGTGGTGGATAAGTACGGTTTGAAGCCCATTGCCAAAATCAGAGGCTATGCGGATGCGGCTACAGACCCACTTTGGTTCACCACTGCTCCTGCCTTAGCAATCCCTAGAGCATTGAAGCATGCGGGAGTAACTGCTGAAGAAGTTTCCTTCTACGAGATCAATGAGGCCTTCGCAGCGGTGGCCTTAGCAAACCAGCGGGAGCTCAACCTAGACAAAGATCGATTGAATGTATTTGGTGGTGCGGTATCCCTAGGCCATCCCCTAGGTGCGTCTGGAGCTCGAATCATCAGCACTTTGTGCACCGTACTTCATAAAAAAGGGGGGACTATCGGAGTAGCCGGCATCTGTAATGGTGGTGGTGGTGCTTCTGCAATCGTGATAGAGAAGGTGTAAAAAGATTTTCCTTTTTTCCTACTTAGCTTAAATTACCCAAAAAAGAAATAACTACTAATGAAACCCCAAAGGGGTGACACTATTGTAGACAGAAAATTGAAAATAGTAGAAAATAAACCCCGAAGGGGATAGGATAATAACCCAGCAAGATGACATGACCCTAACCCCAACGGGGTGGAATGATTGTAACCCCGAAAGGGTGACATTATTCTACCTGGGATTATGGAATAATTGTGGTTATTCCGGATACGTTTCAAACAAATATTTCTCATCGTAGTCGATTTCAAATTTTTTAAGAAAATCGATGTATTCATCCTTATCTGCCTGCCTTTTACAGCAAAAACATATTATAGATAAATCTGTGAATAGCTTCCTGCCATAATTTTTACGATTAAAAAATTTTAAATTTCAATTATCTCCACAATCCTATCACCCTTTCAGGGTTTTTCTGGAACCATTCGAAATTATTTCATCTAGAATTATTTCATCCCTTCGGGATTATCCCCACAATCCTATCACCCTTTCAGGGTTTTTCTGGAACCATTCGAAATTATTTCAT
>JAMNXQ010000046.1 GCA_023653075.1 Algoriphagus sp. | reverse complement strand
TTCCAGAAGTCAGCTTGGGCCGATACGGCCTCTAGGTCTTGGATTTCTACTTTCTTACGATCGTAGTCAAAGATACCTCCTCAAAGCCGATGTGCGGGCTTTCAAGTCTTTCAGTTGGTCTGAAGTCATCTGTCTTAGTTAAAAATCTGTGGTAAAAATCGGGATAAAATCTGGTTTTACCAGTAGCTCTCCCTATTCTATTTCCAGAATTACTAGCTGAATCCTGTTTTTGTCGGAGAGCGTAAAGGTATTGTAGCGCAGGGGAAGTAATCCGAACCCTGTCCCTAGCAGGATGGCTGAAGTCTTGATCAGCCCTGGATTGAACTGCAGTTTACGCTGTTGATAAAGGCTATTGATCCCTTCCAAAGCGATGGCCATGGTTCCTGCACTCAAGGAAAGTTTGGTCAAATTGTTTAGCCTTCTATTTCGAGGATCTTTTCTTCGAATGTCGATTTCGAGGATGTCTGAAGGGTTTAGGATATTCTCAGTGAGGTACAAGTACTCCGTATCCAAGTTGACGATTCTGTCGGTGACGAAGTAGCCGATCCTTTTGCTTTTGTAGGTGAGCTCTTCCCCAGGGTAATATCGAATTTGACTCTTTTGATTGGTTCCTCGTTTGAGTAGTAGAAATTTCTTGGATTGTTCCTGGGCAAGCAAAGATGTTGCCATCAAACCAACTAGCAAGAGAGTAAGCACTATCGCGGTTATTTGCTTTAGGATTGGAGCTGCCCTGCGCATTGGTTTTTTATCAAATGGTTAGCATCCACTGGTGTGGATCTTGGATTTCCCCATACTTAATGCTATCCAATTCAAGGAGTACCCGTTTTGAAAAAGCATCTGGCTTGGGCTCTGGAAGGAGGTAATCTTGACCGTTTACCTTGATTTTAGTGATAAAGGCAATAGTTGCGGCAGTACCTACTCCAAAAGCTTCTTCTAGACTTCCCTTAGTGAGAGCATCCTCGAGCTCTGATACTGCTAGGAAGCGCTCTTCTACCGGTTGCTCCCAATCCTTTGCCAATTGGAGTACAGCGTCCCTCGTAATCCCTTTAAGAATGGTGCCTCCATGAGTAGGAGCTGTGATGAGCGTTCCTTTGATTTTGAACATCACATTCATGGTTCCGCTTTCTTCAATTTGGCTGTGGGTTTTGCCATCAGTCCAAAGCAATTGATCGTAACCCTCTTTTTGAGCCAAAAGAGCTGGAAAAAGGGATGCGGCATAGTTGCCAGCGGCCTTTGCTTCTCCAGTTCCTCCTTCGCAAGCACGAGTGTAAGTTGTTTCTACTTTTACGGATACAGGCTTGGAATAATAGGCCCCTACTGGGCTCGTGAAGATCATAAATCGGTAAGTATCGGATGGTTTGACGCCTAGGTAATTGTCCATGGCAAACATAAATGGACGAATGTAAAGGCTGGAACCTTTTCCCTGAGGTACCCAATCTCGATCCAGGCTGAGGAGCTGCTTGAGTGCCTCCAGAAAAACATTTTCAGGCAAAGTAGGCATGCACATCCGTTTGGCGGATTCATTTAAGCGCTTGGCATTTGCTTCGGCGCGGAATACCAATACTTCCCCTTTTTCATTTTTATAGGCCTTCATTCCTTCAAAAATGGCTTGCCCATAATGAAGGGTCGCATTTCCTGGGTAAATCTCCATTGGACCATAGGGAACGATTCGAAAATCTCCCCAGGCTCCCTCTTGATAGTCTGCCACAAACATGTGGTCCGAAACAGATTTTCCGAAAACAAGAGAAGAAAAGTCAGTATCTGAAAGTTTGGATTGTGTGGTTTTCGTTATTGGGATCGAAATGTTGCTCATGAGGATATATGGTTTACTAAGGCACTAAGGCAATAGGTATTTTTTCTTGCGTGGGTTTTAGATTTACCAACGTGGTTTCCAAGTTACTTCTTCTACTTCTAGTTCATGCGCCATTTTTCGACTCAATACAAAGAGGAAGTCAGAAAGTCGGTTGAGGTATTGAATGACTAGTTCAGACACTTTTTCAAGAGAGGCAAGTTCCACGACGATCCGTTCGGAGCGGCGGCAGACAGTTCGTGCTAGATGGCAAAAAGAAACAGCTGTATGGCCGCCTGGAAGAATGAAGGCAGTGAGCATGGGGAGCTCAGCATCCATGGCATCCATTTCTTTTTCCAATAGTTCCACATCTTCAGGTAAGAGATCGGGTTTCTTTACCTTATCTTTTCCAGGAACCGTAGCCAAATCTGCCCCAATCGTGAATAGGCGATCTTGAATTGATTTGAGTAGTTCTGACCTTTTTTTATTCACCTCCTGGTCTCGAAGGAGGCCTACATAGGAGTTTAATTCATCCAAGGTCCCATAGGCATCTATGCGTAGATCGGATTTGGGTACGCGTACTCCGCCTAACAAGGAGGTGATTCCCTGATCCCCTGTTTTGGTATAGATTTTCATATCAACGGTCAATCTGTATGCAATAAACAAAAAACAGCCCTTTGTAAAGAGATTAGGCAGATACTAAACCTCTTGTGGGGTTTGGATTTACTTTGTCCGATTCCACCAATCCATCTCGGAGGCGGACGATACGGTGAGCATAGTGGGCAATGTCGTCCTCGTGCGTGACCATGATGATCGTATTTCCTTTGGCATGCAGCTCATGAAAAAGCTCCATGATGCCATAAGAGGTTTTGGAATCTAGGTTACCTGTGGGCTCATCTGCTAAGATGATGCTAGGGCTATTTACTAAGGCTCTGGCGATGGCGACACGCTGACGTTGACCACCAGAAAGTTCATTGGGGCGGTGGGTAGTTCGATCTCCCAAACCTACGTTGTCCAAAGCTTTGAATGCAATCTCCTCTCGCTCTGACTTGGAATAGCCTGCATATACCAGGGGGAGTGCTACGTTGTCTAAGCAAGTAGCCCGTGGTAGCAAGTTGAATGTTTGAAATACGAAGCCAATTTCCTTGTTTCGAATGTCGGCCAACTCGTTTTCACTCATGTCGCTGACATCTTTTCCTGCCAGCACGTAACTGCCGGAGGTTGGAGAGTCTAAGCACCCGATGATGTTCATCAACGTAGACTTTCCCGATCCAGAAGGACCCATGAAGGCGACGTATTCTCCCTTGTTTACGCTAATGCTAACCGATTTCAATGCCTGAATAATTTCAGAACCCATTTTGTAGGTTTTATTGATTTCGTGCGTTTCAATGACTTTGCTCATGGTGTAAATTGTTTACGTGTTGGTTTAGCAATACGGAAAGGTACTCATTTGGATTAAAAATACATGAACTCTCTCAATAGATCTCCCCCAAAACTGCTTCAATTTCTTCTTCACTCATCCAGGTCCTCATTTGTATCCGTGCTTCAGAGGCATAACTATCCAATCCTAGTCCTTGAGCGGCCTTTATTTTTTTAGCCCAGATAAGTGGATCTTTAGTGAATTCACTTGCAGATTGAAGGAGTTCGTAGGCAAGTAATTTATCTTGGGTTTGCAAGGCCGCACTCCAAATCAAAGGACAGAAGTAAGGGTTCGCCGTTAGTTCTTCAGAAGACCCTATGAATCGAGTAAAGGCCTTAAGGGAGTTTGCATTTGTCCAATCGGGCTGGGCAAGAAAAGTAGCCAGGTCCACTTCTCGGTCTACTTTTCCCTTCAAAAATTTCCCTAACTCCCGAAGTTGGAGCGTAGATAAACCATGTGCCTTATGACTCAATAGCTTCAATGCAACTTCCAATTTAAATTCAGCAGAAGAGATGTTTTTCCATTCGGAAAAAAGCTTTTGGGAGTGAGACTGGTTGAATTTCCCCAAGAAGTTTAGCTCAGGTTGGATAAAATTGCTTTGCCCGTCTGCACCATTTCTTAATTCTTGCCAGGTTCGAATTACTTTATGAATAGGCAATGAAGCCTGAAAACCTTTTTCAGCTGAAAAGGCAAAATCCTTGGCTGCCTTTTCAAAATCGAGTTGCTGCGCGAGAATGAGTCCGGACAAGTTGAGGTAGTAGGCTGCATCTCCTGGATTTCGAAAGGCAAGGCCATTTAAATTTTTGACTGCCTCCTGGATTCTTCCTGCTCCCAAACTCCTCAAAATCGCTGTTTCCTGCACTTCCATGGTATATTCCAGAAATTCTTCCCTTTTGGCTAAAGAATCCAAAAAGGTGAGGTCAGCTGTTGGATCATCTAGGTCTTGGGTAGCCAATAAATTGCGGTATCCTGCCTGAAAAAGGAGAGGGGACTTTTCCTGTACAAGTTTATTTTTTAAGCCCGCTAGGATATCGGCCTCCAATTCAAGTCCATTTTTCCTAGCTGCGGCTACCCAATTGATGCTTACGATTAGGTCTTCTGGATGGCTGGGTGGATCAGCCTTTTGCCCTAGTTTCACTTGCAAGGCCAACCAATTTGCTGCTGCTGTGGGATTGTCCTTGGGTAACTCTGCAAAAAGCGCCAAGGCCTCCTTTTCTTTTTTGAGAAGTAGGTAAAGTAAGGCTAGGTTTTGGGAGAGGTAGGGATTGGCTGGAAAGAATTTCAACCCGTTTTCTAAGTAAAATACCGCCTCCAAGGGTTTGTTTTCCCGCTGCAATCGTTCGGATAGCAATAGAATATTGTCCACCTGGGGAGCTAGGTCAAAACTTTCTTCCAAGTGTTCTTTGGCCAAACTAGGTTGGTTCAGTTCCACTAAGAGTTGGGCCGTCAAGTTTTTAGCCTTGGGGTTGTAGCGGTAGCGGTCCCAGCTATTTTCATAGAAGATGCTCGCTTCAAGCTTTTGATTCGTCTGATAGTAGTAATCGGCTACTATAGTGTTGGTTAAGGAACTTGCTTGGAAAGCAATGGTAGCTTCTAAGTAGGTAGTAATTACCAAAAATGCGATGGTTCCACCGATTCGGAGGTGGTAGTAAGGAAGTACATAAGGCTTGTAAATCACCAAGTGCACTGGCTTTCCTTGATTCATCAACGGAAAAAAGTTGATCGCTACATAGATGAAAAAGAAAAGGGAAAACCCAAATTGTGAATAAAGAATCAGGTGCTTGATCAATTCCTCAGCCGCTTGGTTATGTGATAGGGTAATCTTCCAAATCGTCCACAAAGTACTGGTCAACCCGAGTAGGTAGAGGGCTTGCAGGATGGTAGTGGAACTAGCTAAATTGTCTCTTTGGGCCAACTTCTCCTGAAGTGAATACCATCCAATAAGTCCTAAAGGGAATACAAAGGAGAGGATAGAAAAGTCTTCAAATGGTAAGCTGACTTCCCCTTTCAGGTGCAGCAGCAAATAGAAAAGTAGCCCGAGATAAAGGAATGCAATCACGGAAAACTGAATTCTTGTTTTGGCACGAACTCCAGCATTTGCTTTGGAAATAAGGACCAAGAGTCCCGAAAGTACAGCATGTCCTTGCCAGAAAATCCAGGCGATACTTAGTCCCAATCCAATAACTAAACTTTGCTCAGCAAGGTATAGACTTGGCTGAACGATTGGACTGAGAAGGATGAGCAGCGAAACGGTACCTCCTGTGCTGAGCGCAAGTGCTGTCCAACGGATCCAAAAGGCTACTTGATTTCCCCAAATATGGAAATAAATGGTGGGGAGCAAGGTAGCAGTTAAAAGAAGTAAGAGCGGAAGGTTGGAACTTGCACCTCCTATGTTAAGGCCATTTAAGTTGGCCAAGGTCAGCATCAGAATCCAGCCTATGCCAGCTCCTAAAAATGGAATTTTTTTAAACTGGCTCAGTGCAGCAAGGACTGTTACCGATAGGAGTAAAATACACCATCCAAAAATAAGACTTTCTGTAGTACCCATCGGGTAGGGGACTACCTGGTAATTTTGAAACACCAGAAAGTGATCTACTTGAAGGGGGATTTGGAATGAACTGATGTCTAGGTTAGCGAAAGGAACGGGCAGACGATGCACAAAAGCTCCAAGCTGAAGGTTGGGCACGGAATTGGACGTTTCGTAAATTCCAAAACCTGCTAGGATTGCTCCAACTCCCAAGAAAAAGTAGGTCAGAAACTTGGCTAAAAAATTTGTTCTGGATTGATTGGGCATATTATTCCATTACTTTAGGGACAATAAAGAACCCATTATCTTGCCTAGGGGCATTTTTTAAGGCTTGGTCCTGAGTAAGACCTTCACCAATTTCATCGGCTCGAAAAGCATTGATTTCTGCGCACATATTGGTCAAAGGCTGAACCTTTTCAGTATCTACTTCTTGCAGTTGTTCTACCCATTCCAAAACTTGCGAAAGGTCTTTGCTCATTTTTTCAGCAGCTTGTGCATCAAAATGAAGTCGAGCCAAATGGGCGATTTTCTGTAGTGTGGCTTGATCAAATTTCATGAGTTCGGAAGCTGGAAGTAGTCCTAGAGCCGTATTCAGTAATTCGCTCAGGGCATGAGATGGGATTATCATGTAACAATTGCTGCTGGATCACTTCAAAACATCGTTGCTTGAGCGCTTCATCGGTTGGGTAATCCGAAGGATTAAGCGCTTGGTGCAGTACCATTTTTGCAGGAATACGCTTTAAGATCAATTCTTTTTGGTCTGCCAAAATTACATGATTGTAGGATAAGGTGACAGGAATGATGGGGATTTGTTTCTCTAGGGCTAATCGAAAAGCGCCATTCTTGAAAGGAACTAGATGGGGAGGATCTTGGGTGTAGATTCCTCCTTCTGGAAACAGGACCATGCTACTTCCTCGATCCAAGGCAAAACCTGCCCTCCGCATGGTTTCAGCTCTACTTTTCACGCGGTTGCGGTCCACGGCAATGTGTAGGTTTTTGAAATAGTACCCAAAAAAAGGAACTTTTCGAATAGATGCCTTGCCCACAAAGATGGCATCTCCCGGTACCAATCCCATCATGGCCACATCGAGGTAGCTGAAATGATTGGCCAAGAAAATATAGGGCTTTCCTTTTTCAAGTTTCGCTTCAAGTTCCACCTTTACGGGAAGGAGAATTAGTGAAAAGTAAATTTTTGCCCAATATTGGTTGATTTTTCTACCAAATTTCTGCCAATGAGGCACCCAGATGCAAAGCAGGAATGCAGGGAAAAGCAGGGCAAATGTGAGCACAAAAGCCAGGGCTGCATAATAGGTATAGAATCGGTCACTCCACTTAGTCATGGTTGATCATTGCATTGGCAACTTGGGTGAAATACTGAAGGAGCTCTTCTCGAACTTCCTGTTCCAAGGGAACCTTATCTACGGCATGGAGCATGGCATTCATCCAATGGGTCCTTATTTTGGAATCGATTTTCCATTGATGATGCCGCATCCGTAGTCTAGGGTGTCCGCGTTCTTCGGAATAAGTTTGGGGTCCGCCAAGCACTTGAACCAAAAATAGGTAAATGCGCCGCTCGGCTCCTTCTAAATCTTCAGGATACAAGCTTCTCAGTTCAGGAATTTTTTTGACTTCCAAGTAGAAGTTCTTCGCAAGTTCCTGAAGGTTGTCTTCCCTTATTCGGGGGTAAAGTAATCCTAATGAATTCATCCGTTTCTAGTAACCTATTTTGACCTTAACCCTCCCATTTTTTTACACGTAGGGAAGTTCCTTCTGTAGAAATTACCTCAATTGCTTCCCCTTGTTCCAAAAACTCACCTCGGGAATAGGCATCGTAAATTTCTCCGGCTATCTCCACCTTTCCACTCGGTCGAAGTCTCGAGTGCACGGTGCCAATTTTTCCGGCCAAACCTTCATCGTAGACTCTTACGGTATATCCTTGGGCACTTTCTTGGGTACCGGCTAAGGTCAAATGCTTAAATGCCCCCCATTCATTTACTTTTGGGGTGATCCAAAACACCAAGCCTACTCCAGCCAAGGCAGCCAAAATCACGGTAAGTAAAGCCCCAAAAAGTTGGGAAGTAGGTACCCATTTAAAATCGAATGCTTCGTTAGGAAGCATACCGAGCACAAGACTGCCTAAGGTGAGCACAATGCCAGTCACGCCAAATACCCCGAATCCTGGAATCACAAAAACTTCTACCGCGAGCAGCAGGATGCCGATGACAAAGGCTAAAATCTCCCAATTTTCCGCCAGGCCATTCAGGTAGTAAGGAATGAAATACAGGAGTGCTGCACTGATCGCCAAGGCGAGAGGGAAACCAATCCCCGGGCTTTGCAACTCAAAGTAAATCCCTCCTATGATGAGCAGGATTAAAATTCCACTGAGGGCTGGATTCAAGAAAAATGAAATGATGCTATCCACAGTCTTCTCTTGGTAAGCAATCACTTGTGCGGAATGGAGATTTTGGGCTTCCAAAATAGCTTTTTGGGAAGCATATTCTCCCTCACAAAATCCATTTTGAATGGCTTCAGATACCGAAAAGGTAATCACAGATTGATCATCAGAAAGCCTCTGCACTACCAATTTCTCATCTACCATTGCCTCGGCGATTTGCGGATTGCGCCCCGTAGCTTCCGCCGTACTTCGCATCATCGAGCGCATGTAGGACTGGTATTTGTCTGGTGCTGCGGCCCCATCTGTCCCGTTCACTACCGTAGCGGCTCCGATGCTGGCACCTGGAGCCATGTAAATGCTGTCGCAGGCAATGGAGATCAGCGCACCCGCGGAGGCTGCATCTTTGTTAATAAATACATAGATTGGAATCTTGGATTCCAAAATCTGAGTGCGGATCTCATCGGCATCGGTGACCGCCCCTCCATAGGTATCCATCTCGATAAGGATTAGGTCTACTTTGAGTGCTTCTGCTTGGGCCAATGCCAACTTCACCCGTCGATTCATTCCAGGATCGATGTCTTGATCGATTGCGAAGGTGAACACCTTTTTCTGTTTTTCTTGAGCCACCAAAAGGCTAGATGAAATCGACCAAAGGGTAAGGAAAAGGAGGGTAAATCGGCGCATAGTAGCTTAGTTATCAGTCAATGGTCTGTTCCATTCTAGGTCAACTTAGAGGATCGTTAAAGAACCTTGTTTTTCTAGTAAAGTCAACTTCTAAATTAAGGAAATTTCCCGCTTTCAACTTGAATAATGAGGGATGAAGGTTATTTTTGTTTGCTTGTTTTCAAGTATTTTGTGTCACAGTCCAATTCCCTTCCCCTATGTACGGTAGATTCCAATTCCTTAGCTGCCTTCTTTTTCTTTTTTTTATCTCCCAGTCTGTTTCGCTAGCGTCAGATAAAGAAATTTTGGATTCTATTGGAGTGCAAAAAATCGGAGACCGAACTTTTATCTTACACCAGGTAGTGGGGCAGGAGACCTTATTCTCGATTTCTAGGAGATACAAAGTGCCCATGGTAGCCATCCAAGAAGCCAATGAAGCCCTAAAGCAGGGGATCATGGATGGGCAAACCCTCCTGGTGCCTTTTGGTCAACCAAGCAGTTCTGAGCCAATTGTAGCCTCTGCGGTGACAACTCCTGCAATCGCTCCAACAACTACTACAACTACTCAGGCTGAAACCAGAAGCGCTGCAGGAAATCCGAGACCAACCTCGAATAAAGTTGAAAGCGCTGTGGTGGTAGCCAAAGCGGAAACTACACCCAAGTCCACAGTCCCTGAACTCACCTCAGGTTCGTCTTCCAATGCAGCTGCTGAAACGAAATTGGCGCTTAAGACAACTCACAAAATAGTTCGTGGGGAGTCCTTATTTTCAATTGCAGATAAGTATAAGGTGACCATAGCCGAGTTAAAGAAATGGAATTCGCTCACAGGAAATAAAGTACTGGTTGGTCAATCCCTGAAAATCTTTACTTCCGTACCTGCTGAACCCAGTAAAGTAATTACTGAGCCTCTAGCACAAGCTGCATCTCCCAGGGAGGTAAAGAAAGAAGAAGTTAAAAAGGAAGAACCCAAATTGGAGGTAAGGAAAGCTGTGCAGTCTAAAGAAGTGAATGGATCCACAGCTGCTCTCGCAAAAGAAGCAGGCGCATCTCCCAGCCCCTCTAGCAGCACAGGAGCATGGACTTCCCATACCGTCAAATCTGGCGAATCACTTTTTTCCTTGGCTAAGCAATACGGCACTTCCATAGAGGATTTGATCCTTTGGAATGCCCTGACCTCCAATAATTTAAAAGTGGGGCAGTCCCTTAAAGTAGGCAAAGGTGCTGCCGCAACCGCTGAGTCTGAGGTAAGGCCGGTACGAAATCAGTCTGCTGCAGCTTCAATTCCTGCTCAGCCTGTAGAACCTCTTGCAGCTGCAAAGACGGAAGTTGGTGCATCCAAGGAAGAAGTAACTACTGCGCCGAATACTTCAGGAGGATTTACGAATACCAAGGAGACAGGATTAGCAGAGTTGATTCCTGGGACTGAAGCAAATAAAAAGTACTTGGTGCTTCACCGAACAGCTCCGGTAGGAAGTGTAATTCGAGTGAAAAATGAAGAGAATAACCTCACCATCTTTGCGCGTGTGGTGGGTGGATTGCCGGAAACAGGGGATAATTCCAAAGTATTAATCAAACTTTCACAAGCGGCATTTGAACAATTGAAAGGGATAAATGCACGATTTCCTGTAGAGATTTTATACTGAAAGGTAGAGCAGGACAAAGACCTTCTTTGAGGAAGTGTTTTTCATCACTTCTGCCTTTTCTTCCCTCGTCAAACCTTGCTATGTCCAAAATTCAGCTGTTCTTTCACTATGTTTTCCGATTTATTTGGAACAGCATTTTTGTGCTATCTTATCCAATATTGGCTAGTTTTGGCTTACTTTTTATTGGGCTTACCTTATTATTTTCCAAACTTTCTCAACTGTTGACTCGACTTAAGCTGGAAGAAAAAAAAGGTATAGTAGAGCAAACAAATTGGGAAACACTTCCTAATTCCAACGACCTGCTGGAGGCAAAAGTGGAAAAGCAAATCCTCTTTGGTCCAGTAGGCGTCCGGCTGAGGAGAAAAGATGGAGTTCCTTCAGTAGTGGAAGACTATGTATTTGGTAAAAAGATCCGAATACTGCCAGAGGGATTTATTTTAGAAAAATGGAATACCCTAGATGCTACTGCTCTTCCCGATTTTGACATCTGCTTGTACGATCCCGAACGGGATAAGATTCGCCTACTCCTTCAAATCAGTAGTTTTGATTGGCATCTAGCAGAAGTCAAGGAAAAGGAATTGGTCTTCAAATGGTTTGACGGCACCCAAGGAGGGGAGCAGCTCGTACAGCTATGAACCAACGCATCAAAGATTTTTTGGAGGAAAAGGTTACCCTCTACAACGGTCCAAGCTTTATCGAACTAGACCCTATTTCCATCCCGCATCGCTTCCAAAAAAAACAAGACATTGAAATTGCAGGCTTTTTTGCAGCTATCTTGGCCTGGGGTCAACGGAAAACCATCCTCAGCAAATGCCATGAATTACTCGCACGGATGGATAATGCGCCACATGATTTTCTAGTTAACCATTCCGAAGGAGACCTGAAAGCGTTTTTAGGTTTCAAACACCGGACCTTTAACGAAGTCGATGCCCTCTATTTCATCCATTTTTTATCCTGGTTTTACCGCCAGCAGGAAAGCTTGGAAGCAGCTTTTCTAATCGGCCAAACTGGCGCTATGGATAGCATGGAATCCATGCTTACCCAATTTCAAGGCCATTTTTTCAGTTTGGAGGATGCCCCTTCCCGAACCAAGAAGCACATTTCCTCTCCCGCTACACGTTCGGCATGCAAGCGGATCAACATGTACCTGCGCTGGATGGTGCGTCGGGACAACAAGGGAGTAGATTTTGGGATTTGGAAGCAAATTAGTCCTGCTCAATTGATTTGCCCCTGTGATCTTCATGTGGATCGGGTAGGTCGGAAACTAGGATTGATTACCCGAAAGCAAACCGACTGGGGAACGGCCGTAGAACTTACGCAGGTTCTTCGAACTTTTGATCCAGAAGATCCTGTCAAGTACGATTTTGCTTTGTTCGGGCTTGGGGTAGAGGAAAAATTCTAGAAGTAGACTTATGCCTTTCTGGCTTCTGTAGATTAAAAAGGTGCTTTGAAGTTGAAGAATAAGTTGCCTATGCCCTGTTTGTTGATGGAGTACTCCAGTCGAAATACGGCATCATAGCCTGTAACTAGGTCGATACCAGCTCCATACCCAAAAAGGTACTGATTGGTGAGCGCCAAGTTTTCGGGTATTCGATTGCGATCCCGAACTGCCCCCTGGTCAAAATTTCCACTGAGGTATATACCGAGCGGAAGGGTATTGAATTGATCGTTGTAAATGGCCCGCGAAAGGTCAAAACTGGTCTGTATCAGTTGAAAACGCAAACTATTCTTTTGAACCACCAATTGCTGTCCCTCGATCACATTGAGTTCGTAGCCTCTTATGAAATTTGGAGCGTATCCAATTCCTCGAACCAGAGTATAGGGCTGGTTGGGACTAGTAAACCATCCTGCTGTCAACCCGGAGGCAAAATGAAATCGTTTGCCTAGCGGGATGTATTTGTTTGCGGTTACGTTGAGTTCCAACTCATAGATATTCTTCTTCGATAAGAGCCCGTATTTCGTTGCGGTCAACTGTAAGAGTTCTCCTTTGGTAGCATAGGCAATGTTATCTCGCTTGTCGTGGAGAAAGGAATATTGAAAGAAGGAAAAGGAAAGTCGGTTACCGGGTTGAAGAAAATAGTTGGGGTTTTGTTCCAATACTTTTGGTGATACCCAGGTGGTGCTATGTCCCAAGGTGAGTAGGTGAAAATTGTAAAAGGTACGGCGGTAGGTGTACCGCAATGCGGTCGAGAAATTCTTTCGCAAAACCTCCTCTAGTTCAGAGGTGTAAAAGATCTGACGATTAAATTTTGAGGCAATGGGAACTGTTTTTTGATCCCGGTAACTCAATTGAAACGAAAGGCCATGCTTTTGTTTCCGGTCAATGTAAGGTTTGGAATAGATTACTTCCAGCCCTTTTGTGAATCCCAGTTGACCGGAGAAACGGAATTTTTCATTTCTACCTCCCACATTCGCATGGTTTATTTTGATCCCATAGTTTACCCTGGACCAGTCTCGGTCTTGGTTGGTCCACCATTCCGCAAAATTTCGATCTGCCAATTGAAATATAACAGAAGGCAAGATGTAAAAGCGTTCCTTGACGGCAATCAATACTTCTACTTCTTCAGGGCCAGTTCGAAGAGGTGTAATTTCCACTTCGTTAAATAGCCTAAGATTAAATATCTTTTGCTGATCCGCTTTGAGAATCCCCATAAAGGTTTCCCATTCGTATGGGTAATTGGTGACGAAATCTAGTTCACGTAGGATAATCTCCTTTTCAGTCTTTTCGTTACCGATAATGTAGATGGCATTGACACGGATTTGTTTGGGAGTTTGCTGTACCAAGAGGCTATCTTGCCCATGCCCTTGACTTGAAAAAAGGAATATTCCGCAAATTAAAAGTAACGTGCGTACCGCAAAGAAAAACTGGGGATATGAAAATATATACCGGTAAATTTGCTCCAACTGCTGCATGTTTGGCCAAAAAGGAAATCACCATGTTTACGACCTACCTTCGCAAGATAGCCATATTTCCCGTACTGGTCTACCAATATGTCATTTCCCCAATTTTTCCAGCAAGTTGTCGCTACAGTCCTACTTGCAGTCAATACATGAAAGAAGCGATCCTCAAGCATGGTGTACTCAAAGGTAGTTGGTTGGGATTCAAACGGATCGCTAGATGCCATCCCTGGGCTGGGCATGGTCACGATCCAGTGCCTTAGTCGATTTTTGGGCTACCTTTTTGAATGGCTCGAATTACCAGGATCAACCCTATAGTAACCAAAGGAATACTCAGTAGTTGTCCCATATTCAACTGCATGGATTGTTCAAAATCCACCTGAACTTCTTTCAAGAATTCCCATCCAAAGCGTGCTCCAAACACCAGAATGAAGAATAGACCAAAAAGTAGTCCGTCAGGGAGTTTGGATTTGTAGGTAATCCACAGGCTTAAGAGCAACAGGAAGATTAAGAAATAAGATACGGCTTCGAAGATCTGAGTAGGATATTTCACTCGTCCAAGAGTTTTTACTGTGACCAGGTAATTGGATGCCTGTTCTTTGATTTCCAATTGAAGTGGAGTGTTCAAGGGTTCAGCCAAAAACTCTTTGGAAGAATTAAACTGGGTGAGTGCATACTTGATGTCTTGCGAAAGAACAGACTCCAAACTCTCCTTGGTGTAATTGCCTTTCGAGATCACCAAGTCAATATTTACGGGTACAATTCCCGTCCCTTGAATTTCATCCTCACGATTCAAAGGCTTGTAAGCTTCAATGGATTCGATGGGTACCCGAAGGGAACTTAAGATTTCTTCTGCATCGCGTGCAAAGACGATACCTGTATCGGAATTTGAGTCTTTGCCAACAATCTCCGAATTCATCAAATTACCCGTCCGAATCAGCGCTCCTGTCAATGCTACAACGATCACAATCCGATCTACAACCCAAAGGTAGCGCATGCCTTGGTTTCGCCTACAGAAGATCCAGAGGGCAATAGGAAGAGAAATTGCTGCACCGTGGGAGGCTAGGCCTCCTTCCCAGGTCTTAAAAATATCTATGGGATTGCTTAGGTATTTCGCTGGTTCGTAAAACAATACGTGTCCTAAACGAGCGCCAATAATGGTCGCCAACACCATGTAAATCGTGAGTTGATCCACCAATGCAGGATTTTTTCCTTCTTTCTTAAAAAAGTATACCATGATTTGCTGGGAGAGGATGAATCCCAAAATGAATAGCAAACTGTACCACCTAAGGCGATCAAATCCCTCAAAAACTGTAGGACTTAGATCCCAAACAATAAAGCTAAAAAGAAATGAAAGCATGCTTAGTTCTGGTCTAATTGAGTTAATTCTTCTTCAAAACCTCCAGAGAGGATAGGGAATCGACACCAGGTTTTGGGGTCTACATTGAAATCATCCAAGTGGAAGGAGGGAGCCAATCGTTCCCTTTTCCATTGATTTCGAGACCAAAGTCGGAAGAATTTTTTAATATATTCTTTTAACTGGGGCGCTTCAAACTCATTTTTTTTCCGCAACGCTACCAAAACCTCAAGGGGGGAACGACGGTCTCGGATGGCCAAGCGTTCGATCTCCACCAAAAGGGAATAGGGCATCAAATCTTGTTCATCTGTTTGACTATGTGCTAGCGGACGCAATTCAGCGGTAGGGGTCAATGAATTGACAGCCTGCAATCCTGGTCGGTCTAAGTTTTTTTCGGCCCATTTCAACCAATGAATCACAAAATCTTTGTCGACACCAGCGATGGGTGAAATGCTACCGCTGGTATCCCCATCCATAGTGGAATAGCCCACGTCCCCCTCACTACGATTGGAAGTGGATAGGAGCAGGGCGTTTTTCAAATTGGCAAGTAGCCAGATGATGGGAGAGCGTGTGCGTGCCTGAATGTTCTGTAAACTGATATCGTCTCGCTCCCAGGTGAGTGATTTTCCCAATGCGTCTTCGATTTTTTGGGTGTAGCCCTGTACTTCTTCGTCAATGGTCCAACTCATAAAGGTTGCTCCAAGACTTTCGGCCAAACTTTTGGCTGAGTTGAAGGTTTCCACTGATGAATTTTTTGTCCCTTGGTAGGCAGTGGTGAGCAACTGCCTGACTAAGTCTTTTTCTGGATCTTGGGAACTGTAACTCAAAGGTAATCCAAGCTTGTTTACCCAGGCTTCCAGACCTAGTTCCTGAATGCCTCTACGGACCATTTCGGCTACAAGGACTGCAAGGGTGGAAGAGTCTGCGCCACCAGAAAGGGACAAAACAAACCCTTTGGACTTACTTTTTCGGAGGTAATCAAAAAGTGCAAGGCTTGCCGCCTGTACAAACTCCCATTCCTTAGGTTGAATAGGAGCAATAGTCTGAGCTTTATTTTCAAGGTTAAAGGTGCAGACTTGAACAGATTCAAAGGAAAGAAGTTGGTTTCTTCCCAGTAGCTCACCATTCTTGGACAGTAAAATCTCCCCGTCAAAAATCATCCTTCCGGCCTCATTGCCAAGTAGATTGACATAAAGGTAGTAGCAGTTAAACATCTCAGAGCTCTTGGAAACTAGTGCTTTCCGCTCCAGGGTCTTGTTCATCGCAAAATGAGAGGCGCTGGGATTGAAAATCAAATCCACCTGTCTTTCACAAAGCCGGTATCCAGGACGAGCGTCTCCTCTCCAAGCATCTTCACAGATCTCA